>DATJXF010000001.1:0-4698 GCA_035500415.1 Candidatus Acidiferrales bacterium
GGTGCGTGCTCCACTGTGGAGGTCCATCCGGGGCTCCTCGGGGTCGTGGGTTGAAAGGCCTGAACACCTCCAACTTCCGACACCAGGGCCCCGGTTGAACAGGGCTCACCTGTAAACAACGTGCTGAGACTCCACATCTAGCGCGTCCGCCACTCCTCCAGCACGTCGGCCAGCGTCCGCTCGAACGGAATCTCGGCGCGCCAGCCCGTCGCGGCATGCACGCGCGACGGATCGCCGACCAGGTACGGCACGTCGGCGGGCCGCAGGAGCGCGGGATCGACGTCGACGCGCACCGGCACGCGGGCCATCGCCGCGAGCTGCTGCACGACGTCGGCGAGCCGAACGCCCTCGCCACGGCACAGGTTGTAGACCGCGCCGCGCGCGCCGCGTTCGATCAGCTCCGCGTAGCCGCGCACGATGTCGCGCACGTCGGAGAGATCGCGCGTCACCTCGAGGTTGCCGACGCGCAGCACCGGCTCGCGCCCGCCGCGCTCGATCGCGGCGACCTGCTCGGCCCAGGCGGGGATCACGAAACGGGCGGTCTGCCCGGGGCCGGTGTGTCCAAATGGTCGCACGCGCACGACGTCGAGCCCGTGCGATTCGGCGAACGCCGCCGCCACGGCCTCCGACTCGGCCTTCGAGCTCCCGTAAGGGCTGACCGGGGCGAGCGGCACGTCCTCGTCCGCGCGCATGCCGGGCGCGTGCGGCCCGTACACCTCGCTCGTGCTGACGACGAGAACGCGCGCCGCCGGCGATGTCGCCTCGGCCGCCTCGAGCAGCCGCCGCGTGCCGACGACGTTGGCCTGGAACGTCTGCTGCGGCGCCTCGAACGAGCGCGCCGCGCTGCTCTGGCCCGCGAGGTGGACGATGGCCGCGGGCCGCGCGACGGCGAGAGCCTCGGCCAGGGCTGCCGCATCGCCCAGATCGGCCTCGGTCCAGCGCTCGACCGGCGCCGATGCGGGCGGCGCGCCGAGCCCGAAGCCGTGCACGCGCGCGCCGCGCCGCACGAGCTCGCGCGCGAGGTGCGGGCCCACGAAGCCTCCCGCGCCGGTGACGAACACGCACGCGCCCGCGAGCCGCGCGCCCGGCGTCGCGCTCAAGCCGCGGGTCGCGGGCGCACGATCGCCAGCGCCTCCTGCAACGACAGGTAGCGCACGGCGAGCATCCCCGCGGCGGTCGTGAGCGCGGCGATCGCGCTCACCGCGAGCGCGCCCGGCCAGCCCGCGGCGCCGCTCGCGGGCGCGAGTGCGCCGTCCACGGTCCGCGCGAGCGAGAAGCCTGCGACGAGCGCGAGCAACGGCACGCCGAGCGGCTCGAGCAGCGTGCGCAGTCGCGGCCAGCCACACGTGCGGCACACACGCGCGATGAACCACGTCCCGCCGATCACGTTGCCCGCCACGAGCGCGACGAGCGCGCCCATCAGTCCCCAGCGCCGCACGAGCACGAGCCCGAGCACGATGTGCACGACCAGCGCCACGCCCGAGTACTCCGCCTCCAGGTCGGTGCGGCCCATGCCGCGAGCCGTCGCGGACGCCATCCCCGCCGAGAGTGCCGAGAACGACGCCAGCATGAGCCCGCGCAGCGCGAGCGACGCCGGCGCATCCGGGTGGCCGAGCCACGCGGCCAGCACGCGGCCGCCGCCGGCGACGACACCCGAGGTGACGATCGCCGCGACCGCGAGCACGTAGCGGTTGGCGCGCCGGTAGAGCTCGCGCAGGCGCTCCGACTCGCCCGCGGTGTGGAGCGCGGTCGAAGCCGGGACGAGTGCGAGCAGGAGCAGCGTCGGAAACGTTGCCGCCGAGGTCGCGATCCGCAAACCCAGTTCGTAGGGGGCCACCGCGGCGAGCGCGACCCAGCGCGCGAGCAGCAGCTTGTCGAGCTGCTGATGGGCGACGGCGAGCATGTTGGCGAGCTGGAGCGGCGCGCCGAAGCGCACGCTCTCGGCGAGCTGCGCCCCTGCGACCCGGGGCGAGGCCCAGCCGAACGCGGGTACGCCGGCCCGCAGCGCGACGAGCCCCACGAACGTCGCGGTCGTCCACCCGATCGCGGTCGAGCCCACCACGCCCTCGAGCCCCCCACCGCGCCAGAGCGCGACGCCGATGCCGCCGCCCTGGACGAACGTCACGGTCATCGTGGTCAGGTTGGCGAGGTCGAAGCGGCCGTAGCCCTGCAGCACGGAGACGATCGTGTTCGTCACCCCGATCATCGCGAAGACGACCGCGCCCATCGTGAACGCGAACTCGGCGCCCGGCCGCACCGCGAGCGGCACGTGCAGGAAGTCGAGCGCGGGCTCGCGGAAGAGTGGCAGGATCGCGAGCCACGCAAGCCCGAGCAGCGCGTAGCCGAGCACGGACACGGTCGCGAAGCCGCCCGCGGCGCGGTCGTCGCCGCGCGCGTGCGAGGCCGAGACGTGACGCAGCGTCGCGCTCGCGAGCCCGAGGTCGAGCGAGCCCAGGTAGCCCGTCAGCGCGAAGAACAGCGACCAGACCGCAAAGCCCTCGACGCCGAGCGAGCGGTAGAGCGGCGGCGTGAGCACGAGCCAGAGCAGCAGCGAGGCCACGCGCCCCGAGGCGGCGTGCAGCGTGTTCGACGCGAGCCGGCGCGCGAGACCGCTGCGCTCGGTGGGCGGCATGGTCGCGACGCGCTCAGCGCGCGCGCCAGTACTCCAGCATGTCGTGGAGCGTCTGCTCGAACGGGATCGTGGGCTGCCAGCCCGTCGCCTTCACGAACTTCGAGTTGTCGCCGAGCAGGATCGGCACGTCGCTCGGGCGCAACCGCGCGGGATCCTGCTTCACTTCGATCTTCACCTTCGTCAGGCCGAGCAGGTGGTCGAGCAGCTTCTGGATCGTCCACGCCTTGCCGCTGCAGATGTTGTAGACCTCGCCCGGCTCGCACTTCTCGAGCGCGAGCACGTACGCGCGAACCATATCGCGCACGTCGGTGAAGTCACGCTGTGCTTCGAGGTTGCCCACGCTCAGCACCGGCGGCTTGCGGCCGCGCTCGATGTCCGCGATCTGCTTGGCGAAATCGCTCGCGACGAACACCGGGCCGCGACGCGGACCCTCGTGGTTGAAGCCGCGCGTGCGCACCGAGTCCACCTTCCACGACATCCAGTACTGGTAGCCGAGCATGTCCTGCGTGACCTTGCTCACGGCGTACGGCGAGAGCGGCCGCAGCGGGTTGGTCTCGCGGATCGGCACCTCGTCGGCGTAGACCATGCCGTACTCCTCCGAGGAGCAGGCGAGCTGGATGCGCGATTTCAGGCCCTGGCGGCGCACGGCCTCGAAGATGTTCACCTGCGCGAGCATGTTCGTCGTGAGCGACTCGGTCGGCGCCACCCATGACGTCGGCACGAACGACTGCGCCGCGAGGTGGAAGATCCAGTCGGGGCGCACCTTCGCGATCGTCTCGTAGGTGTTCGTCGCGTCGCGCAGGTCGCACTCGAGCAGCGTGATCCTGCTCGCGAAGTGCTCGATGTTCTCGGTGCGGCTGCGCCAGCGCTGGATGCCGAAGATCTCGTAGTCGCCGCGGTCGAGCAGCAGATCGACGAGATGACTGCCCGCGAAACCGGTGACGCCGGTGACCAGGACGCGACGCATGCGAAGTCCTCGGGTGACGTGAACGCGCGAACGCGCGCGGACGTTAGGCGTTCACGTGCGCAGCGTCAACGATCGGGCGACGGCGCGCGTCGCGGCTCAGTGCGGATTGGTCGCGATGGTGAGGAGCGCGATCGCGACGCCCATCAGGCTCTCGCCCGCGATGATCCCGGACGAGACCGGCACCGTGTACTGCTCGTGCACCTTCGGCTTCGCCCTGGAGAGCCAGAGGACGATCAGCGCGCCGATGAACATCGAGATCGAGTTGAAGCCGTTGATCGTGAACGCGAGACCCACGCCCGTCGGCGAGGGGATGAACTTCTTCTGCTTCGGGAAGCGCATCTCGAGCAGCGGCAGCACGAGTCCCAGCACGGCCCCGACCACGAGCCCGACCCGCGCCGACGGCGGCAGCGCGCCGACGCCCTTTGCGAGCAGCTCGGCGACGCCGCGCCAGACGAGCGCCGCGGGCGCGGGCCACTTCTCGCCGCCCAGCACGTCGGCGTTCGGCACGAGGATGAAGAACACCGGCACGACGATGAGCGCGCCGGCCGTCACCCCGAAGAGCTGGGCGAGGAACTGCTGGCGCGGGCGCGCGCCGAGCAGGTAGCCGCTCTTCAAGTCGGTCAGCAGCTCGCCGGCCTGCGCGGTGGCGCCGGCGCTGATGTTCGCGGTCATCAGGTTGGTCGGGATGTTGCCGGGTGCGATCGCGCCGAAGGTGAGCTGGGTGATCTTGCTCAAGGGGCCGACCGGCGTGATGTCGGTCTCGCCCGTGGCACGCGCGGCGACGACGACGAGCAGGAACGTCGCGGCGACCGCGATCAGCCCCATCCACCAGTGGATGTGGAACAGCCGGTTGCCGAGCACGATCGCGGCGAGGCCGAGGATCGCGTAGCCGGTGATGAACCACGTGCCCGGCACCTCGATCTTCTCCATCGGGTCGTCGCTGTTGCGCCGCTGTCCGAGGAAGGCGGTGATGGTGCCGAACGCGCGCAGGACCGAGCGCCAGTTCATGAAGAAGAGCAGCAGCCCGGAGGTCACCATCATGGGCACGCCGATCCACAGCGACCACGACGAGATGCGCCGGAACGACGCGCCCTCGATG
>DATJXF010000002.1:0-8855 GCA_035500415.1 Candidatus Acidiferrales bacterium
CCGCGGGCCGCACGCGCGACGACGAGCCGCGCGTGCTCGGCTACGGGCTGACGTCCGTCGCGCGCTGGCCCGCGGGCGGGATCTTCGAGGAGCGCTACGGCTGGGTCGTGCCCGCCGACCTCGCGCCCGGCCGCTACACGCTCTCGCTCACCGTGTGGGCGCACCGCACGAGCGGCGATGCGATCGTCGATGCCGACGCAGCTCCCGGCCGCGCGCCCGTCGAGACCATCGAAGTGGGCGCGTTCCGCGTTCAGCGCTGATCGTCGTCGCCCGCCTCGTCCGGATGGAGCGCGTTCCAGCGCGGCGACTCGTAGCGCAGCCAGAGCGAATCGTCCCGGCCGAGCTGGACCGCGGCCGCGGCGTCGTCGGCGCCGACCCACAGCGTCGCCGCGGTGCGATCGCCGTAACGGCGCAGCCGGCCCTCCCGGTCGATGCGCTCCTCGGTGACGGGCCGGCCGGGCTCGACCTGAGCGGTCCACGGGCCGTGCCGGCGCCGCATCGCCGCGACCAGTTCGAGGTAGCGCTGCAGGGCGCTGCCGCGCTCGTCGGCGTCGACGCGCACGTTGAGCGCGATGAGCACGCCGTTCGCGTCGAACTCCGGGGTCACGTGAACGTGCCGACCGAACGCGCGTCCGCTCCAGACCGCCTCGTCGCCCGGCTCCGCGGCCGCCTCGCGCACGTAGTGGCGGGCGGCGAGCGAACGCGCCACGTCCTCGCGCGTTGCGTCCCACGCCAGGCTCTCGAAGCGGATCGGCTCGTGCGCTCCCGTCGCGGCACCCGGCGACGTGGCGGCGATCGAAACGGCGAGCAGGGCCGCCGCGATCACGCGCGCGCGAGCTCCTGCGCGCGCCTCACGACAACGAGGAAGGCGCTCGCGAGCATGAGGATCGCGCCCACCCAGACGAGGTTGATGAACGGCTTCGAGCTCACCTCGACCGCGAGGATCTGCTCCTGCGCCGCCTGCTGGCCGGGCAGCGAGAGCTCGACGCGGCCCGTGTTGGGATCGGCGGTCACGATGCCGACCTCGCCGCCGCCCGGCAGCGTCGCGGGGATGCGCGTCTGCCGGCCCGCCGCCATGTCGACCTCGAACACCGGCTTCAGCGGCACGGTGCGTCCGCCGACTTCGGCGGTCACGTTCGCGGTGAGCTTCATGCGGCCCTCGCCGGGCTCGGGCAGGAAGCTCTCGAACGTGTACTTCACCTGGCCGACCTGCTTCGTCTCGCCCGGCGCGAACCACACGCCGGCGTCGTCCGACTGGCCGACCATCTCGAGCGGCGAGATGTAGAGGTCCTTGGTCGCGAACCGCTCGATGTGCGGGTTCTTCATCCAGCCCTGGTTGTAGTCGCTCCAGAAGAACCGCGCCCGCGCCGTGAAATTGCGATCGGGGCCCGCGACCGCGATCACGGCCTGGTCCTTGCCGTTCGGCTCGTGCTGCAGGCCCTGGAACGTGAGCCGGTAGCCGAGTGCGTTGCGTGGCTCGCCGCGCGGCAACTGCACCTGCGCCGAATGGCCGTAGCCCGACGACGCGATGACGCCGATCAGCATGACCGAGACGCCCATGTGGCCGAGGAACGCGATGCCGTGACGCCAGCCCGCGCGGAAGCCGCGCACCGTTGCGCCGAAGTTGGCGACAAGCGCGAACGCCATCGCGAAGAGCACCGAGGCGGGCATGGCGTCGCGGACCCCGAGCGCGATCGCGACGAACGTGATCGCGAGCCCGCCGCCGACCGCCACGGTCGCGATCGGCACGTAGAGCACGATCGCGGCGAGCAGCCACACCATGAGCCCGACGCCGAACAGCGTGATCCAGCCCGCGGGGATGCGGTGCAGCCACGACAGCAGGAACGCGCCCGCGAACAGCAGGCCGATCGCGAGCCCGGCGAGGCCGAGCGCACCCCGAATGGCGGGCCGCCGCTCGGGCACGTCGTGCTTGCGCCAGCGCAGCAGCGGCGAGATGCCGAGCAGCAGCCCGAGCGCGATCGCGAGCGGCGCGTTGACGAGGTTGTAGTAGCCGGTCTGCACGTTCGCCGGGGGCCCGAAGAGCCGCGTGAGGAGCGGCGCGCTCATGCCGAGCGTGACGAGCAGGCACATGAGCATGAAGACGAGCTGGCCGAGCCACATGAACGATTCGCGAGAGAACGTGCCGAGCGGCTCGGCGGGGCTCGGGATGTCCTTCTGCACGAGACGGGTGACGAGCAGCCCGTAGCCGGCGAGTGCGGCGATCGCGACGAACGAGAGCAGGAAGCCCGAGAGCCCGAGGTTCGCGAACGAGTGAACCGAAAAGTCCGCGAGTACGCCGCTGCGCGTGAGGAACGAGGCATAGAGCACGAGGACGTACGAGGTGATCGCGAGGAAGAAGTTGGTGCGCCGCAGACTCCCGGTCACGCGCTGGACGAGCAGGCCGTGCAGGAGCGCGATGTTGCTGAGCCACGGGATCAGCGAACCGTTCTCGACCGGATCCCAGCCCCAGTAGCCGCCCCAGCCGAGCACCTTGTAGGCCCACACGCCGCCCATGATGAAGCCGGTCGCCTGGATCGCGGCCGAGAACACGACCCACGGCAGCGCGGCCTTGACCCAGCCGTCGTAGTCGCGCCGCCAGAGGGCGGCGCAGGCGATCGCGAACGGCACGACGAACGACGAGAAGCCGGTGAACAGCACCGGCGGGTGGATCGTCATCCAGTAGTCCTGCAGCAGCGGATTCAACCCGACGCCGTCGGTGTAGGCCTCGCGCGAAGCGAGGAACGGGCCGCGCATCACGGTGACGAGCGCGAGCATGACGATGGGCAGGTTCATGAACAGCATGGCGGTTGGCTGCGTCGGGCTCTTCCAGCGCATGAGCACGAGGCCGAGGGTCGCGGTGAGCAGTCCCCACAGCAGGAACGTGCCCTCCTGCCCGCCCCAGAACGCGGCGTAGACGAAGCGCCTTGGCATCGAGCGCGAGCTGTAGTCGTGCACGTACTGGTACTGGAACTGGTGGTGGAAGAGGATCCACCAGAGGAAGAACGCCGCACCGAGGAACGCGAGCCACTGCACGCGGAAGGCCGCGCGGGCCAGCGGAATCGCCTGCGTGCGGCCGTTCGCGGCGAGAAGCCAGCCGAACGCCGACGTCACCGAGGCGAGCAGCGCGAGCCAGCTCAGCCACTGGCCGGGGTTCGGGCCCGGGCCGGCGGCGCCGAGCAGGGCGGGCGCGAGCAGCGCGAAGGCCGCGGGCGCGAACGCGCGCTTCACGAGCGCGCCGCCTGTTGCGCCCTGGCCATCGCCTGGTACTTCGAGGGACACTTGACGAGTAGCTGGTTCGCCTCGAAGTGGTCCTTCCGGTAGCTGCCAATCGCCACGACGCTCACCGCCTGGTCGAAGTTGCCGGGGATGACGCCGCGGTACTCGACCGGCATCACCTGGCCTTTCGAGTCCCGGAGGTTGAAGCGCAGGTACTGCTCCTGCGGCTTGAGCACGTAGTTCTTGTCCGCGAGCACGCCGTTCACCTGCACGGTGCCGTCCGCGGTGCGCGCCTCGGCGAAGCCGATGTACGGCGTCATCGTCTGCTTGAAGCTCGTGACGCCGATCGCGATGGCCGCCACGAGCAGCGCGAGCGCGAGGATCAGCTTGACGTTCACTTGCGCTCCAGCTCTTTCACCCGCTTCTCGACGCGCACGAGCCAGAGAAAGAGCAGACCCCACACCAGCAGCGAGACTCCCAGCACGATCCAATTGCGATCCATCGGGCGGCGTCCCTCACGCGGCGTGCGCGCGCCGCTCGAGGCGGCTGACGCGGACGCGCAGCGATTGCATCCAGAAATAGAGGCCGGTGAAGCCCACCAGCATGGCGTTGAAGCACAGGACGATCATCGGATCCATGTCCACCTTGCCGCGTCGGTTGATGATCGGATCGGGGTGGAGCGAGTCGTACATGCGCGGCACGACGAAGACGAGGAAGGGCACCGCCACGAACGCGATCACCGAGTAGACCGCGGACAGCCGGGCCCGCTTCTCCTCCTCTTGGATGCTGCTGCGCAGCGCGAGGTAGGCGGTATAGAGGAGCAGCACGAAGAAGATCGACGTCTCGCGCGGGTCCCAGTTCCAGTACGCGCCCCACATCGCCTTGGCCCACAACGCACCTGTGACCGTGGCGGCGATGCAGAAGAGCAGTCCCAGCCCCGCGGCGGCCGCAGCGTGATCGTCGTGTCGCAGATCGCGCTTCACGAGGTAGAGGATGCTGTGGAGCATCGACCAGCCGAGGGCCACGACCGCGATCCACGCGCACGGGATGTGGAAGTAGAGCACGCGCGTCGTCTCGAGGAGCACGGGCACGAGCGGCGCCTTGAGCAGCGCGACGACCATCGCGACCGAGATCCACACGAACAGCGACAGACGCAGGAGCACTAGTCCTCCCAGAGATGGTCGTACAGTAGCAGGCTCGCCGCGAGCAGCGCCACGGCGTACGCGGCGAGGAGCCGGAGCGACGGCGCGACCGGGTGCGCGCTCCACATCTGCCGGGTGCCGCTCACGGCCGCGGCGAGCACGGGCAGCAGCACCGGAAGCGAGACGCCCGCGAAGAGCGCACCGCGGCCGCGCGTCTGCGCGATCACGGCGCCGATCAGCGTCGAGGACGCGGCGAGCGCGATCGTGCCCAGGCCGAGCACGGCGAGGAACGGGCCCCACCGCACGGGCGGCGCGCCCGTGAACACGAGGAACAGCGGCACGGCGAACACCTCGACGACCGCGAGGAAGAGGACGTTGAAGAGCAGCTTGCCGGTCGCGATCTCGGTCGGCGAGGCGACGAGCCTGAGCAGCAGCATCGTGCGTCCCTCGACTTCGCGCACGAAGGCGTGGCTGAGCGAGCTGAGCGTGGCGAAGAGCAGCACGATCCAGAGCAGCGCCGCGAGCACGTCGGAGCGGTCCCCGAGCCGGCCCGCGGCGAAGCTCACCGCGGTCAGGCTCGCGAGCGCGAACAGCAGCGCCGCGTTCAGGCCGTAACGCGTGCGCCACTCGCTGCGGCACTCCTTACGCAGGATGGTCCAGACCGCGACCGCTGAGTTCGATCCGCTCGCGGGCAAGCGCGCTCTCCGTGGGGTCGTTGGTGGCGAGGACGACGAGACCGTCCGCACATGCGTCCTGCACGAGGCGTTCCACGACCTCGCGGCCGCCGGCATCCAGGTGCGATCCGGGCTCGTCGAGCAGCAGGATCCTGGGGCGATGGAGCACCGCAAACGCAAGGCGCAGGCGCTGCTTCATGCCCGAGGAGAACTCGGCGACGAGGTCGGCGGCCCGGGCCGCGAGGCCCGTTCGCCCGAGCGCCTCGTTCACCGCGGAATGCACGTTCGCCATGCCGCGTGCGGTGGCCGCGAACGCGAGGTTCTCGCGCGCCGTCAGCTCCTCGTAGAACGCGAGCTCGGGGCTCGCGAGCCCGACGTGCCGCCTCCGCGCGGCGCGCGGCACCTCCTTGCCCGCGAGCTCGAGCGTCGTCGAACCGGTCGTCGGCCGAAGGAGCCCGGCGAGGATGCGCAGCAGCGTGCTCTTGCCCGAACCGTTCGCGCCGGTCACGGCGAGCACCCCGGGCGCGGCGACGTCGAAGCTCACGGCCTCCAGCCCGCGCCGCGGACCGAAGCGGTGCGAGACGCCGGAGACGACGACCCTCGCGGCCGCGCTCACGCCCCGGATCCGGCCGCGGGCTCGCCCACGAGCGAGGTCAGGAGCCGAGCGAGCTCGGGCAGGACGCGCTCGCGCGCCAGCGCGCGCGTGCCGCGCATCTGGACGCCCGCGGCGTGGGGGTGTCCGCCGCCCCCCCAGCGCGCGCACACCTGGTCGATGCTCACGCGCCCGGCCGAACGCAACGACACCTTGACGAGGCCCGGTTCCACCTCGCTGAAGAGCGCGACCACCTCGACGCCTGCGATGACCCGCGGCATGTCGACCAGGCCCTCGGTGTCGGCGCCGACCAGGCCGTGGCGCGCGAACTGCTCGGGCGATGCCTCCAGCACCACGAGCCGCCCGCCCTCGCGCACCTCGAGCGCCGCGAGTACCTCGCCGAAGAAGCGCAGCCTGCCCGGCGGCGCGGTCGCGTGGATGCGCGCGTTCGTCACCGGCGGCGAGACGCCGAGCTCGACCAGGTCCGCGGCCATGCGGTGCGCGCGCGCGTCGGTATTCGAGTAGCGGAAGTTGCCCGTGTCGGTGGCGAGCCCGACGTAGAGCGCCTCGGCCGAGATCCGGTCGGGCGTCGCGTGCGCCTCGCGCATCAGCTCGTAGACGAGGCTCGCGGTCGAGGCGAGCTCGGGCTCGACCACGTTCACGCTCCCGAAACCCTCGTGCGTGACGTGATGGTCGACGATCGCGACCGCGATGGCGTGCAGGTCGAGGTGGCGCGCGAGCCGGCCGATCCGCTGGCGGTTGCTCGTGTCGAGCACGACGAGCGCGTCGGCCTCGGCGAAGCGCTGCTCGGCGAGCGCTTCGTCGTAGACTTCGATCGGGTTCTCGGTGGTGAGCCAGCGGAAGGCTTCCGGCGTGCGCGAGTCGTTGAGGATGTCCACCCGCGCGCCGCGGCCGGAGAGCCAGCGCGCGAACGCCACCTCGCTCCCGATCGCGTCCCCGTCCGGGTTGATGTGGGTCGTGAGCAGGACGCGCCGCGGACGGCCGAGGAACTCGTGCAGCGCGGCGCGATCGGCCTGGTTCAACGCGGCTCCGCCGCCGCGGCGATCGGAAGACCCGCGACCTCGCGCAGGAACCAGGCGTGCAGCCGGCGATCGGAGGTGAGCTCGGGATGGAACGCGAGCGCGACGGCGCGGCCCTGGCGCACGCCGACCGGCTCGCCGCGCCAGCGCGCGATCACCTCGACGCCGCGGCCGACGCGCGTGATGCGCGGCGCGCGGATGAACACGCCGGGCACCACACCGCCCAGTGGCGCGACCTCGACCTCGTCGGTGAAGGAGTGCACCTGACGGCCGTAGGCGTTGCGGGCCGCGTCGATGTCGATCGCACCGAGCGTCGGCGCCGGCAGCCGGTCGCCGTTGCGCGCGAGCAGGATCAGACCGGCGCAGGTACCGAGCACCGGCTGCGTGCGCACGCAGCGCCCGACCGGTGCGCGCAACCCGGTCGCATCGAGCAGGCGGAGCATCGTGCTCGACTCGCCCCCCGGAATGACCAGCGCATCGAGCCCGTCGAGGTGCTCGGGCAGCGAGAGCCGCACGGCCTCGGCCCCGAGCTCGCGCAGCGCGACGCCGTGCCGCTCGAAGTCGCCCTGCAGCGAGAGCACGCCGACGCGCGGCGCGGTGGAGCGAGGCGCGCGCCCCGGACGCGCGCGCGGAGCGGCCCCGCGCGCAGCCCCCGCGCGCGGCCGGCTCACGGCGTGTCGGCGGTGCGCGGGCGTGCCCGTCTCACCAGCCGCGTTTGGCAAGCAGCTCCTCCTGGGACAGCGTCTCGAGCGAGATGCCGCGCATCGCCTGCGGCAGGCCCGAGCTCACCTCTCGCAGCACGTCGGGGCGGTTCCAGTTCGCCACCGCCTGCACGATCGCCTTCGCCATCCGCCCCTGCTCGCGCCGCGCCTCCTTGGGCCGCTCCGGATCGCCGACGTCGAAGATGCCCGAGCCCACGAACACGGCCTCGGCGCCGAGCGCCATCATGAGTGCCGCGTCCGCCGGAATCGCGACGCCGCCCGCCGCGAAGTTCGGCACGGGCAGCTTGCCGGTGCGTGCCACCTGCTGCACCAGCTCGAACGGCGCGCCCAGCGTCTTCGCCTCGGCCATCAGCTCCTCGGCGCGCAGCGTCGTGAGCCGCCGCATGTGGTCGGTGACCGCGCGCATGTGGCGCACCGCCTCGACGACGTTGCCCGTGCCCGCCTCGCCCTTGGTGCGGATCATGGCCGCGCCCTCGCCGATCCGGCGCAGCGCTTCGCCGAGATCGCGGCAGCCGCACACGAACGGCACCTTGAAGTCGTGCTTCCAGACGTGGTGCTGCTCGTCGGCGGGCGTCAGCACCTCCGACTCGTCGACGAAGTCGATCTCGAGCGCCTCGAGGATCTGCGCCTCGACGAAGTGGCCGATCCGGCACTTCGCCATGACCGGGATGTCGACGGCGGACTGGATGCGCTGGATCATGCTCGGATCGCTCATGCGCGCGACGCCGCCATCCCGGCGGATGCGCGACGGGATGCGCTCGAGCGCCATGACCGCGGCCGCGCCCGCTTCCTGCGCGACCTCGGCCTGCTCGGCGTTCATCACGTCCATGATCACGCCGCCCTTGAGCATCTCGGCGAGCCCGACCTTGAGGCGGAACAGCTCCTCCTGGGTCATGGGCTGGCCGTTGCGGGACCCGGCCTTTTCGCCGTTGTGGTGCGTGCCCGACGCCCGACGCGAACGCTTCACGGCTCTCCCCCTTCCGAGCGCCTCAGGCGCTCCGCTCCATCGCCGGCCCGGCGAGCGAGCGCAGGCGCTCGACGACGGGCGGCGCGACCCCGGCAATGTAATCGATGTCGTCGGCGCTCGTATCCGCGCCGATCGAGAAACGCACGCTCGCGTGCGCGTCCTCCGACGAGAGTCCCATCGCGCTGAGCACGTGGCTCGGGCCCTGCTGGCCCGAGCTGCACGCCGAACCCGTCGACACGGTGACGCCGGCGCGATCGAGCTCGTGCAGCACCGCTTCGCCGTCGACGCCCGAGAAGCACAGGTTGACGATGCCGCCGACGCGCCGGTTGAGATCGCCGTTGAGGCGCGTCTCGGGCACGCGACGGAGCAGCTCCGCGAGCAGCCGCTCGCCCAGCGCGTCGACGCGCGCCGGGGTGCTCTCGGCGAGCCCCGCGGCCGCGCGAGCGCAGGCGACGCCGAAGCCGACGAGGGCGGCGAGGTTCTCCGTGCCCGCGCGCCGGCC
>DATJXF010000003.1:0-6866 GCA_035500415.1 Candidatus Acidiferrales bacterium
CGACGATCACGCGCACGGCGACCTCCGGCGCGCAGCCTTATCCGGCCAGCACGGGCTCGGGTCCGTCCCCGTACATCTCGCGGTAGGCGCGCACGACGAGCGCGGCGAGGAACACCGCCGCGAGCACGACGCCGAGGGCGAGCCAGGACAGCGACGCAGGGGAGGCGGCGAGCGTGGACATGGCCCTTCCAGTCTCGGCTACGGAGCGTGAATCTTGACCGCCCAAAGCGCGGCGCCGCCGGTCGTTGCGGCGCGCGTCGGCGTCGTGCGGATTGGCAGCTGCCACCCCGCACCGGGCCATTTCGCTCACGGAGCGCCGGCGGCGGTGCGCCCTGCGAGGATCCGCGCGCGCGCGGCAGGCGCCTCAGCCCAGCGGCGCCCGGAACAGCGCGCGCGCGTTGCGCGTCGTCGCCTCGTCGACGTGAGCCGGCGTCCAGCCGCGCAGCGCCGCCAGCCGCTGCACGATTCGCGTCAGCAGCGCCGGCTCGTTGCGTTTGAGCGAGCGCGGCTCGGGCTCGAGGTAGGGGGCGTCGGTCTCGAGCACCAGCATGTCCTCGGGCGCCTCGCGCACGGCCTCCTCGAGCGCGGCGTGACCGTAGGTGAGCACGCCGCCCAGCCCGAGCTTGAAGCCGAGGCGCCGGGCGCGTTCCATCGCGCGCGCATCCTCGTCGAAGCAGTGGAGCACGCCGCCCGCGGATGGGCGCGCCTGCTCGAGGATCGCCAGCACGTCGTCGAGCGCGCTCCGCTGATGGATCACGACCGGCAGCCCGAGCTCGTCGGCGAGCGCGAGCTGGGCGAGGAACCAGCGCTCCTGGTCCTCGCGCGCGGCGTGCTCGCGGTGGAAGTCGAGACCGGTCTCGCCGATCGCGACGACGCGCGGATGGCGCGC
The DNA here is from genome assembly GCA_035500415.1 of Candidatus Acidiferrales bacterium. Taxonomy (GTDB): domain Bacteria; phylum Eisenbacteria; class RBG-16-71-46; order RBG-16-71-46; family RBG-16-71-46; genus CAIXRL01. Next base: position 890 of record DATJXF010000003.1, read on the forward strand.
GTGATCGCGCAGCGTCGCGAGCGCCTCGGCCGGCACGCGACCCGACTCGCTCGGGTGAACGCCGACCGCGAGGAACAGGTTGGCGTGCTCGCGCGCGAGCTCGAAGCCGCGCCCCCAGAGGCCGGGGCCGTACGCGATCTCGACGAAGTGCGTGACGCCCGCGGCGTGCGCACGATCGAACACGTGCGGCCGGTCGCGATCGAACCGGCGGTCGGCGAGATGGCAGTGCGTGTCGATCATGGCGCGGCGTTTTCGAACGAGCCTAGGCCATACCCGCCACCTGCTTGAGGTCGATGCGCGGGAACAGGATCTGCGGCGCGCCGAGCGCGCGCGCGGACGGTGCCTCGAAGCGCGGCCGCGCGTCGTCGCCGCGCACCGTGCCCGGCGAACCCGGGAGGCCGAGCGTCGCCCAGAGCGCCTCGCAGCGCGACGGCATGGCCGGCCACGCCCACGCGGCCGCGAGCCGCAGCGCCTCGAGCAGCGCGGCGAGCGTCGTGGCGAGCTCGGCGCGGCGCGCGGGATCCTTGCCGAGATCCCACGGCCGGGCGCGATCGGTGAACTCGTTCGCGCGCTCGACCACCTGCCACGTCGCCTCGAGCGCGTCGTGAATGCGGATCTGCTCCCACGCCGCCGGCGCCGACGCCGCGGCCGCATCCGCGGCGGCGAGCAGCGCCTCGAGCGCCGCGCGCACGGCCGGATCGACGAACGCCTCGGGCGCCCACTCCGCCGGCGACTGGCCGGCGAAGAACTTGTGCACGAGCGTCACCGTGCGGCTCGCGAGGTTGCCGAGCTTGTTCGCGAGGTGCGTGTTGACGTGCTCGACGAACGGCTCGAGCCCGAACTCGCCGTCGCGCCCCGTCGGGAACGAATCGAGCAGGAAGAAGCGCAGCGGATCGGCGCCGAAACGATTCGCGAGGTCGATCGGATCGACGACGTTGCCGAGCGACTTCGAGAGCCGCTCGCCGCGCGAGTAGACGAAGCCGTGCACGTAGACCTGGCGCGGCAGCGGCACGCCGGCCGCGAGCAGCATGGCCGGCCACAGCGCGCAGTGGAAGCGGCTGATGTCCTTGCCGATCAGGTGGAATGCGTTCGTGAGGTAGGTCTCGCGCGTGCCGGCCCAGGCGGCGCCGGGCCGCCCGAGGCCGTCGAGCGCGGGGAACTCGTCCTGTCGCGCCGCACCGGGCCCGCCCTCTTCGCCGGGCCTGGCGAGCCACCACAGCGAGTACTTGCGCTCCGGCCAGCCGAGCGCCGAGAGGTAGTTGAGCAGCGCGTCCGGCCACACCCACGCGACGTGGCCGCGCGCGCCCGGGATCTCCTCGGGCAGCGGGATGCCCCACACCAGGTTCGGGCGCGAGATCGAAACGTCCTGCAGCCCGCCCTTGATGACGTTCACGACCTCGTTGCGGCGGTACTCGGGCTCGATGAACTCCGGGTGCGCCTCGATGTGCTTGAGCAGCGCCTCGTCGTACTCGGAGAGCCGGAAGAAGAAGTTCGACTCCTTGAGCTCGCGCGGCTTCACCTTGTGCTCGGGGCAGAGGCCGTTCTCGTCGAGGTCCTTTTCGGTCTTGAACGACTCGCAGCCCTCGCAGTAGAGCCCTTCGTACGTCGCCTCGTAGAGTGCGGGCCGCCCGGTGCGCGGCGAGACCGCATCGTTCAGGCGGCGGAAGAGCTCCTGCACCGCCAGCGTGTGGCGCTGGTCGGTGGTGCGGAAGAACTGGTCGTACGCGACGTCGAGCACCTTCCAGGCGCGCACGAACGTCTGCGAAATCTCGTCGACGAACGCCTGCGGAGTCTTGCCCGCGGCGGCGGCGGTGCGGGCCACCTTCTGACCGTGCTCGTCCGTGCCCGTGAGGAAGTACGTCGCGTGCCCCTGCTGGCGATGCCAGCGGGCGAGGGCGTCCGCGAGGATCTTCTCGTAGGCGTGCCCCAGATGGGGCCGGCCGTTCACGTAGTCGATGGCGGTGGTGATGTAGAAGCGGGGCACGGAGTTCTCCAGTCGAATCGGGCGGCGGCGAGTATAGCGGATCGCGCCAGCGGCCCCGGCGGCGCGGAGCGCCGTGATGCTCCGGGGCCCCGCCCGTATCATCCCCATCATGGACCTCGAACACGCGGCGCCGGCACGGTTCTGGACCCTGAGCCCGGCGCGCGAAGCCGACTGGGACGCGCTCTACCGCGAGCAGCTGCCTCGCGTCTACAACTACCTGCGCTTCCGGGTCGGCGACGGGACGGTGGCCGAGGACCTCACGTCGGTGACGTTCGAGCGCGCGTGGCGCGCGCGGCACCGCTACCGGCGCGATCTCGCCGGCTTCGGCACCTGGCTCATCGCGATCGCGCGCCACGCCGCGATCGACCACCTGCGCGCGCGCCGCCCGCACGTCGCACTCGAGCTCGCCGAGCCGGTCGCGGCCGGCGACGATCCGTCCGAGGTGGCCGTGCGCCGCGCCGAGTTCGAGCGCCTGGGCGCCCTGCTCGCCGCGCTCGGCGAGCGCGAGCACGACCTCGTGGCGCTCAAGTACGGCGCCGGCTGGACGAACCGCGCGATCGGCAGGGCCGTGGGACTGAGCGAATCGAACGTCGGTACGATCCTGCATCGCACGATCCAGGCGCTGCGCGCCGAGTGGACGAAAGGAGCCTGAAGATGGACGAGCGGTTTCTCGACGAGGCGCGCCGCGAGCCGCGCCCGGAGTTCGCACGCGACCTGCGCGCCCGGCTGCGCCGGATCGAAGCCGACGAGCCGCCCCGCCGCCCGGTGTTCGCGCCGGTGCTCGCCGCGGCCACCGCGGCGCTCGTCGCGGCCGCGCTGTTCGTGATCCCGTCGCTGCGCGTCTCGGCCCAGGCGGTGCTCGATCTCTTCCGCGTCCGCGAGGTCACCGTCGTGCAGGTCGACGCCGACTTCGTGCAGCGGCTGCGCGACCGTCACATCGATCCGCAGACGCTCATGGGCGGCCAGGTCACGAAGCTGGAGTCCCCCGGCCCGGACCGCGTCTTCACCGCGATTGGCGCGGCGGCAGCGGCCGCGGGCTTCACGCCCCAGCAGGCGGCGGTGCTGCCGCGCGGGCTCGCCCCGGACACGGTGCGCGTGCACGGCGGGGAGCGCACGCGCGTGGTGATCGACACGCACCCGCTTCGCCAGCTGATGGATGCGTTCGCGATCAACGACCTCACCGTCCCCGCGGGCGTCGACGGGCGCGACGCCGAACTGCACCTGGCGCCGGTCGTGATCCAGCACTTTCGCGGCCGCGGGGACGCCCAGGCGGCGCTGATCGAGTCGGCCTCGCCCGAGGTGTCGCTGCCGCCGGGCGTGGACCTGCAACGCTTCGGCGAGATCGGCCTGCGCCTGCTCGGCATCCCGGCCGACGACGCGCGCCGGTTGTCGCGGTCGATCGACTGGAGCTCGACGCTCGTCGTGCCCGTGATCGCCTCGGCGACGTCGTTCCAGCAGGTGACGGTGAGCGGCGCGCGCGGCGTGTATCTCGAGACCACCGGCGGCGACGCGCACGCGACCGGCGAGCGGGCGCACCGTGCGGGCGCGGCCGTGCTGTGGACGCGCGACGGCCGCGTGCACGCGCTGGTCGGCAGCCTCGACCGCGCCTCGATGCTCCAGATGGCGGAGTCCGTCCGTTGAGGCGGGGCGCGCCCCGCACGCGGTGGCGGCACCGCGCGCGTGCGGTGCGTGCGGGCAGAACCTAGACTGGGCGCATGGAAGCGCCCGTCATCGAGACGCACGGACTGCGGCGCTGGTTCGGCGCCAAGCGCGCGGTGGCCGATCTCTCGCTCACCGTTCGCGCCGGCGAGGTGTTCGGCTTCCTGGGGCCGAACGGCGCGGGCAAGACGACCTCGCTCAAGATGCTGCTCGGCCTCGTTGTCCCCTCGGGCGGCGAGGGCCGCGTGCTCGGCGAGCCGCTCGGGGTGCGCAGGGCACGCGCGCGCATCGGTTTCCTGCCCGAGCACTTCCGCTTCCACGAGTGGCTCACCGGGCGCGAGCTGATGCACGTCCATGGCCGCCTCTACGGGCTCGATCCGGCCGCGATCCGCACGCGCACCGAGGCGTTGCTCGCGCGCGTCGATCTGACCGACGCCGCCGGCCGGCGGCTTGGCACCTACAGCAAGGGCATGGCGCAGCGGCTGGGGCTGGCCGCCGCCCTGCTGCCCGCGCCGCGGCTCGTGTTCCTCGACGAGCCGACTTCGGGCCTCGATCCGCTCGGACGGATGCTCGTCCGCGACGTGATCCACGAGCTTCGCGCCGCCGGCGTCAGCGTGTTCCTCAACTCGCACCTGCTGGGCGAGGTCGAGGCGACGTGCGACCGGGTCGCGTTCGTCAAGCAGGGCCGCGTCGTCCACGAGCACGTGCTCGCGGCCGAGCGCGACGGCATCGAGGTCGAGGTGCGCGCCGAGGCGCTGACCGAAGCGGCGCTCGCCGCCGTCGGCGCGCTGGGACGCGGGCTGCGCCGGGACGGCCCGCGCGTGCAGCTGCGCGTGCCCTCCACGGAGACGCTGCCCGAGATCGCGCGCGTGCTGGTCGCGCACGGCGCGCGACTCCACCACCTCGCGTCGGCGGGGCAGACGCTCGAGCAGCTGTTCCTGCGCGTCATGGAAGGGGAACGCCCCGGATGAGCCCGTGTCCGCACTGCTGACCGTCGCCCGGCTCACGATTCACGAGGCCGCGCGCAAGCGCGTGCTGCTCGCCGCGCTGGTGCTCGGGCTCGCGTTCGTCGGGCTCGATGCCGTCGGCCTGCACTTCATCGTGCGCGGGTTCGCGGGCCAGACCGACCCGCTGGGCGTGGCGCGCGCGCGGTTCACGTACGCGTTCTTCACGCTGGCCGGCCTCTACGCCGTCAACTTCCTCACGGCCCTCTCCGGCGTCCTGCTGCCGATCGACACGCTCTCGGGCGAGATCGCGTCCGGCGTCATGCAGACGGTCGCCGCCAAGCCGGTCCGCCGCTCGGACATCGTGCTGGGCAAGTGGGCCGCGTACGCCACGGTCACCGTGCTGTACCTGCTGCTGCTCGCGGGCGGCGTGCTGCTGGTCGCGCGCCTCGTCGCGGACTACGTGCCGCCGGACGTGCCCGTCGGGCTCGGGCTGCTCGCGATCGAGGCGGTCGCGCTCGTGACGCTCTCGATCACCGGGGGCACGCGGCTCGCCACCGTCACCAATGGCATGCTCGCGTTCGGGCTCTACGGGCTCGCGCTGATCGGCGGCTGGGTCGAGCAGATCGGCGCGCACGTGCACAACACCGCGGCGCGCGACGTCGGCGCGGTCGCGAGCCTGATCATGCCGAGCGAGTCGATGTGGCAGCTCGCGGCGCACCACATGCAGCCGCCGCTCTTCGCCCAGATCCAGGGCACGCCGTTCTCGCCCGCGTCCGTGCCGAGCACGGCGATGGTGCTGTGGGCCGCCGGCTGGACGCTGGCCGTGCTGGCCCTCGGGCTACGCAGCTTCGCGCGCCGCGTCCTCTGAGCCCGCGTCGCGAGCGCCGGCCCAGCGCGCGACCGCGGCGAGCAGCTGTTCGGGGCGGCATGGCTTCGAGAGGAAGTCGTCCATCCCCGAGGCGAAGCAGCGCTCGCGGTCCTCGGGCAGCACCGAGGCGGTGAGCGCGACGATTGGCAGGTGGCGGTCGACGCCGCGCGTGGCGCGCTCCTCGCGCTCGCGCTCGCGGATCGCGAGCGAGGCCTCGAAGCCGTCCATCTCCGGCATGTGGCAGTCCATGAGCACGAGGTCGTAGGCGTGCCGCGCGGCGAGCGCGCACGCCCGCCTGCCCTCGACCGCGACGTCGACGACGCAACCGGCGTTGCGCAGCACGTGCAGCACGAGCTTCTGGTTCACCGCCTGGTCCTCGGCGAGCAGCACGCGGGCGCCGGCGATGCGGCGGGGGCGCTGGGAGGCCGCATCCGCGCGTGCGTTGCCCGCCGCGCCGGCGGGGGCGTCCGCCGGCTCGGGCAACACGGCTTCTTCGGGCAGCGGCAGCGCGAACCAGAA
>DATJXF010000004.1:0-9336 GCA_035500415.1 Candidatus Acidiferrales bacterium
CACGATGACGCTGGTCGAGAGCCCCTCGCGCAGCGCGATGCGCTCGACGCGTCCGCCGCGCGTCACGACGAAGTCCCCGCCGACGATCGCGTCGGCGGCCCAGTCGGCGCCCTTCACGAGCACGTCGGGCGCAACGGCTTCGATCAGGCGCAGCGGCGTGTCGTCCTCGAACAGCAGCGCCAGATCGACGCACGCCAGCGCGCCGACGAGCGCGACGCGGTCGCGCTGCGGCAGGATCGGCCGCTCGGCGCCCTTCAGGCGATGGACGCTCGCGTCGGCGTTGACGCCCACGATCAGCCGGTCGCCGAGCGCGCGCGCCTCCTCGAGGTACTCGACGTGGCCGCGGTGGAGGATGTCGAACACGCCGTTGGTGAAGACGAGCGCATCGCCCGCGCCCCGCCAGAGATCGAGCCGCGTGCGGACCGGCGCGGGCAGCGCGAGCGGCCCGGCGCTCACGCGGGCGCGCCCGCGAGCGAGGCCCTGAGCTGCTCGAGCGAGCACGTTGCCGTGCCCACTTCGCGGATCACGAGCCCGGCCGCGTGGTTCGCGAGATAGCAGGCCTCCGGGTAGTCCGCGCCCGCCGCCAGCGCGAGCGCCACCACGCTCACGACCGTGTCGCCGGCGCCGGTCACGTCGAAGACCTCGCGCGCGACCGTCGGCAGGTGCGAGTAGCGCCCGCCGCGCTCGAAGAGGCTCATGCCGTCCGCGCCGCGGGTCACGAGCGCGCACTCGCAGTCGAGCCGCTTCTGAAGGCCCCAACCCACCTCCATGAGGCTCGCCTCGTCGACGATGCGGCGGCCCATCACCCAGCCGGCCTCCTGCTGGTTGGGCGTGAGGACGCTGACGCCGCGATACGCGTCGATGTGGCTCTCCTTGGGATCGACCGCGATCGGCGCGCCCTGCGCGTGCGCGAGCGCGATCGCGCGTTCGACCACCTCGCGCGAGACGACGCCCTTGCCGTAGTCGCTGACGACGAGCGCCTCGCAGCGCGGCATCTCCCGCGCCAGCGTCTCGAGCAGATCCCGGAGCGCCGCGCCCGAGACGTCGGCGCGCGACTCCCAATCCGCGCGGACCACCTGCTGGTGCTGCGCGATGATCCGCGTCTTGAACGTCGTCGGGCGCGACGGATCGCGCACGAGCCCGCGCGTCGCGACCCCCCGCGCGGCGAACGCGTCGAGCATCTGCTGCGCGTGCGCGTCCTGACCGAGCACGCCGACGAGCAGCGGCTCCGCCCCCAGCGCGGCAAGGTTCGCGGCCACGTTGCCGGCGCCCCCGAGCGAGCTCGACTCGCGCTGCACGTCGACCACCGGAACGGGCGCCTCGGGCGAGATGCGCTCGCACCGGCCCCAGAGGTAGTGGTCGAGCATGACGTCCCCGAGCACGAGCAGGCGCCGGCCGGCGAAGCGCTCGAGCACGGCGTTGAGCGAGCCGAGCGCGAAGGACGTGGTCGACATGCGCGGAAGGCTACGCGGCGCGAGAAGCGGGCGTCAACGAGCGGCGCCGCGGAGTGCTGGGGAGCGGCGCCGGGCGGGCTCAAGGGTCCGCGCCCCGCGGAATTGACGCGAGCCCACGACCGTCACGGTCGGGGGCCCGCGTGCGTGAGACTTCGCTTCGCTGAGAGTCGTGCAGCTGCAAGGGAAACCGCACTGCCCTTCGAGCCTGCATCCTGCGGCCGGGCGGCGCGATCCCGGCGGCATGCTAGCGAATCCCGCGCGGGCGCGCCCGGGAAATCGTCACGCCTCGCGGCGGCGCAACCGTCATGCGGGCGCGCGCCCCGTTCGGGCGCACCCGCGCCGTGACGGCCGGCGCCGCGCTCTTCTAGAGTGCGCGCCATGTCGATCGAGATCCGGGCGTGGGCGGAGGCCGACCGCGGGGCGCTGCGCGCGCTCGTCTCGGACGCTTCGCTCGCCGAGCACTTCGACCAGTTCCAGGGCGAGCGCGGTTTCGACTCGAAGCTGCACGACCCGCGGCTCTTCCGCGCTGGGCTGCGCCTGGCGACCTGCGACGGCGAGCCCGCGGGCTTCGGGCTCGCGTGGTGGCTGCCGCAGGACGAGGGCGTGTGGGTGATGACGCGCGTCGGCGTGGTCGGGCGCTTCCGCCGCCGCGGCATCGGGACGCGCCTCGCGCGCGCACTCGTCGCGGCCGCGGACGCGAGCGGCGCGCGTCCCGACGTCTCGGGCAGCGCGTGGTATCCCGACCCCGCGGGCGAGGCGCTCGCGGCGCGGCTGGGCTTCGCGCACGAGCGCTGGTTCTGGCTCATGACGCGGCCGAGGGGCGGCGCGCCGGAACCCGTGTGGCCCGCGGACATCGAGCTGCGCACGTTCGACGGCAGCGACCGCGCGATCGCGGACTGGATCGCGGCCTACGAGGACTCGTTCGCCGACCATTTCCGCCACGTGCGCTCGACGGCCGAAGACGGCCGCCGGATGGCGAGCGATCCCGGCTTTCGCGCCGACGGGCTGGCGCTCGCCTATCGCGGCGCCGAATGCGTCGGCTTCTGCCGCAACGCGCTGTTCGAGCGCCGCGGCGAGATCGGCGTGCTGGGCGTCGTGCGCGCGGCGCGCGGCATCGGCCTGGGGCGCGCGTTGCTGCGCTGGGGCGTGCGCTGGCTCGAAGCGAACGGGCCCGGCCCCGTCACGCTGCTCGTCGACGGCGCGAACGAGAGCGCGCTCGCGCTCTACCGCTCCGAGGGCTTCGAGGTGACGCGCACGCGGCGGATCTGGGGCCGCCCGCGCGAGGCGTCCGCGTGAGCGCAGCGGCGCCGGAGGCGTCTCCAACAGACGGACCGCAGGACATGCGGACGTTCCTCGTCCTGTGGTGGACGCAGACGCTCTCGCTCTTCGGCACCGCGGTCTCGCAGTTCGGCATCACGATCTGGCTCGCGCGCGAGCTCTTTCCGCTGCCCGCCCAGCGCGGCCAGCTCGCGCTCGGCCTCTCGGCCGTCGCGCTCGCGTTCACCGCACCGATGATCTTCTTCATGCCGCTCGCGGGCGCGTTCGCCGACCGCCACGACCGCCGCCGCATCCTGGTCCTCGCCGACACCGCGTCGTTCGCGATCACGTCGGCGCTGGTCGCGCTGCTCGCGGCCCACGCGCTCACGCTCGGCGCCGCGGTCGTCCTGCTCGCCGGCTACTCGCTCGCGGCGAGCTTCCACAACGCCGCGTTCGACAGCTCGATCCCGCTCGTCGCGCCCGAGGCGCACCTCGCGCGCGCCAACGGCATGATGCAGTCGAGCTACGCGCTCGCGCAGCTGCTCGCGCCCGCGCTCGCCGCGACCCTGATCGCCATCCCGGGCCTCGTGCGCACGCACGGCTGGCCGCTTCCGTGGGTCGCGCACTTCGACCGCGGCACGCTGTTCGCGTTCACCGCGGACGCGATCACGTTCGCGGTCGCGGGCATCGCGGTCGCGATGCTGCACATTCCGCGACCGGCGCACCCCGTGGGCGCTTCGCGCGGCAGCCTGGTCCGCGACGTGCGCGACGGGTTCGCGTGGATCGCCAACCGCCGGCCCTTCCTCTGGCTCATCGCGTTCGGCTCCGTGGCGAACCTCACGCTCGCTCCGCTCATGCTGCTGCTGCCCGTGATGGTGCGCGACCACCTCCATGCGGGCGCGGCGCACGGCCCCGGTCTCGAGGCCGGGCTCGCGACCGTGACGACCGCGGGTGGCCTGGGGGCGGTGCTGGGCGGCGTCGCGGTGAGCGTGTGGGGCATGCCCGGGCGGAGGCGGCCGACGATCATGCTCGGCTGCATCCTCGTGGTCGCGCTCGGCGAGGTCGCCACGGCGTTCGCACCCACGGTCGCGCTGGCCGCGGCGGCGCTGCTGTTCTGCGAGCTGCTGATCGCGCCGCTCAACGCGGTGTCGGCGACGATGTGGCAGACGCTCACGCCGCCCCACATGCTGGCGCGCGCGATGTCCACGCGCCGCTTCATCGCGCAGAGTTTCTATCCGCTGGGGACGCTGATCGCGGGCTGGCTCGCGGTGCCGTTCGAGCCCTGGCGCGTCGTCGCGGGCGCGGGCGCGCTGCTCGCGGTGGTCTGCGCGGCGCAGCTGCTCGATCCGCGCTTCGCCGGGCTCGAGGACGCGATGCGCGAGGCCGCCGCGCGGCCGTGAACCGGCGCGGCGCACCCTCGCCGCACTACCGCCCGAACGTGAAGCGCTGCCGGCACCACACCGCGACGGGCTCGCCGGCGCGACGGGCGGGCCGGTAGCGCATCGCCAGCGCGGCGGCGATCGCGCGCCGGCCCAGGCTCGAATCCGCCGGGCCGCCCGCGACCACCGCTTCCGTCACGCCGCCGCGTTCGTCGACGTGCACGTCGAGGTCGACCCAGCCGCGCGCTCCGCCCGGCAGCATGAGACGAGCGGGCTCGAGCGGCACGGGCGGCCGCAACGCCTGATCGAGCGGCAGGTGGTCGACCGCACCCGAGGGCGCGGGCGACTCCGAGGGCGGCGAATCGACCGGCGCGTCGGCCGGCGTGCGCTGCTCGGAAACCGTGAGGAGCGTGAGGCGGGCGCGCGCCGTTTCGGGCGCGACCGGCGAGGGCGTGAGCGTCGCCCGCCGCGCGCTGTCGGCGAGCACCGTGAGCGGGAGGTCGCGCGGCAGCAGCGCCTGTGGCGCGGGCGCGCGGCTCCGTCCGCATCCGGCGAGCACGCCGGCCATCACGAGAACTCGCATCGCACCGCGCTTCACGACGCCGAGCCTACCATCGCCGGCACGCCCGATGCGTTGGCCTGCGCTCGAGGTCGAGCCTTGTTCGGCGGCTGCGGCGGGGCTACTGTCGGGGCATGACCTCGCGTGACCGGGTGATCGCCGCGCTGCGCGGCGGCGAGGTGGACCGTCCTCCCGTGTCGTTCTGGGGGCACGTCTACCACCGCGAGTCGAGTGCGCAGGAACTCGTCGAGCACACGCTCGAGCGCTGGCGGCGCCATCGCTGGGATTGGATCAAGCTCAATCCCCGCAAGCACTATCACGTCGAGCCCTGGGGCGTGCGCTACCGCTACAGCGGGGTGCCGGACGAGAAGCCCGAGCTCGAATCGTTCCCCGTTCGCGTGCCCGCGGACTGGTCGCGCATCCGCGAGGTGCCGCACGACGAGGGCGCGCTCGGCGAGCAGCTCGAGGCCGTGCGCCTGCTGCGAGCCGCACTTCCGGCCGAGATCCCGATCCTCGCCACCGTCTTCACGCCGCTCGCGATCCTGGGCGAGCTGACCGAGCCACCGACGGTGCTGCGCGAGCACCTCGCCTCCGCGCCCGGACAGGTCGAGGCCGCGCTCGAAAACGTGACGCGGGTCTTCGAGCGCCTCGCCGCGGCCTACGTGCGCGCGGGCGCCGACGGGATCTTCCTCGCGACCGTCGACTGGGGCTGCCGCGAGTTCGTGAGCCCCGCCGACCTTCGGCGCTGGTCGCGGCCCTTCGACCTGCGCGTGCTCGCGGCCGCGGGCGCCTCGCCATTCCACACCCTGCACGTGTGCAAGGACCACAACCTGCTGTTCGAGTTCGCCGACTATCCGGTGGGCGCATTTTCCTGGGACGTCCACCTGCCCGGCAATCCCACGCTGGCCGAGGGCCTCGCGCGGCTGCCCGGCGCCGTCATGGGCGGCATCGCCCACGAGGACGCCCTGCAGCAGGCGACGCCCGACGCGGCGCTCGCCCAATACCGCCGTGCGCTCGAGGAGACGGGCGGACGGCGCTGGCTGGTCGCACCGGGGTGCTCGATCCCGCTCACGACGCCCGAGGCGAACCTCGCGGCGATCCGGGACGAGGTCGCCCGCACGCCGGCTCCTCCGGGGCGCATCGCTCGCTGACGCGCCGCAGCGGCGCTCCTCGCAGCACGGGCCGACGCGGCGCGTCGGAGGTCCGCCATGCTGCGAGTTACGCTGGTCGTCACGCTCGGCCTCGCCGCTTCATCCGTCCTCGCGCAGACCGACCCGCGCTCACTGACGGGCGGGCCTGCGCCCACGCCGTCGGCGCCGCACGCGGGCGCGCCGTCGCAGTCCACGCGCGTCGCGGGCTACGTGCAGGTCGGCGAGACCGCCCCCGACTTCGAGCTCGATGCCGCGGGCGGCACGCGCTTCCAGCTCCGCCAGATGCGCGGGCGCTGGCTCGCGCTCTTCTTCACGGATCGCCGCCAGTCACTGCCGCGCCTGCTCGCCGATTCCGACACGCTCGCGGCGCTCCACTTCGAGACCGTCGTCGTGTGCAACGAGCGCGCGCAGACGCTGACGAGCTGGGTCGCGGGCCGCTCGCTCCACATGACCGCGGTCGCCGACCAGGGCGGCGAGATCACGGCGCTCTACGGGCTCTGGGACGCCGATCTGGAGCAGACGCGCCCCGGGCTGTTCCTCGTCGATCCGCAGGGTGTGGTCCGGATCGCGGTCTTCGGCCGGCAGATCGATCCCACGGCGCTGCCCGGGCTCGTGCAATCCGCGCAGACGGGGCTCTAGGAATGCAAGGCGGGCGCACGATTCCCTGTGCGTCCGCGGTTTGATCGTTTGCAGGACGCACCGATTCAAAGCGTCTCCGCGGGACGTCGATACGAGGGGGAGCGGTCGAAACGCCTCTCGTTCGCCACCCCGTTTCCGGAGATCGCCATGCGTCCCGTGTTCCTCGCTCTCGCCCTCGCCGCCACGACGGCGGCGGCCACGCTCCCGGTGTCCGCGGCGACCGCACCCGAACCCGCGCCGGCCGTGACGCGGGCGGGTGGGCCGATGGTTCCGCTCGGCCTGGGTTCCGAGTACGCGATCGTCGACGAGGGCTCGCAGGCCCCCGACTTCGCGTTCGAATCCGAGGACGGCTGGCGCCGCCTGCACGACCTGCGCGCCGCGGGGCACGTGCTGCTGGTGTTCGCGCCCGACGAGGCGCACCTCGCCGCGCTCGAACGCGAGCGCGAGTCGCTGCGCGCGCTCGGCGTGCTGCCGGTCGCGGTGCTCGATCGCAAGGCGAACGCGTGCCACCGGATCGCGGCGCGTCTCCGCCTGGGCTACCCCGTTTTGGCGGATCCGCGCGGCGTGATCGGCGCGCAGTTCAACGCCCTCGATCCCGATTCGCACGCGCTCGCCGGTGCATGGTTCGTGCTCGCCCGCGACGGACGCGTCTGCGCGCTGGCGCACGAGTCGTGGCCCGACCGGCCGTGGAGCGAGGTCGCGTCGGCCGCGCTCGGACGGAGCGCGAGCCGCTCCGCGTCGTTCCCGGGGAACTAGCGAGCGTCCGGGAATGCCGCCGCGACGCCGTCGAGGGCGCTCAAGCGGCGCGGCGGCCGGGGATCGAGCAGACCGCCCTCACCGCGTTGCCGACCTCTTCCCACGAGAACGGTTTGGGCAGCACGAGGTCGACGCCGCGCGACGCCGCGGTCTCCTCCTCGAGCTGGAAGCCCCAGCCGGTCGCGAGCACGACCGCGGTGCCCGGGTGCTTGGCCTTGGTCTCGACCGCGAGCTCCCAGCCGTTCACGTCGGGCATGCCGAGGTCGGTGAAGACGACGTCGAACTCGCCCGCACGCACGACCTCGAGCCCTGCGGCGCCGCCCAGCGCCCGCGTGACGTCCATGCCCATCGCGACCAGCATGTCGCCCAGCACCTCGAGCACGGGCTGCTCGTCGTCGACGACGAGGGCGCGCAGCCGCGGCATCGGCGCGTCGGCATCGCGCGGGCCCGGGGCGGGCTCGACCTCGCCGGTCGGGAACGTGAGCGTGAACACGGTGCCGACGCCGGGTTCGCTCTGCACGTCGATGGCGCCGCGGTGGCGCGAGACGATGCCGTAGGCCACCGAGAGCCCGAGCCCCGTGCCCTTGATCTCCTTGGTCGTGAAGAACGGATCGAAGATCCTGACGCGCGTCTCGGCGTCCATGCCCACGCCGGTGTCGCGGATCTGGACGCGCACGGCGTCCGAGGCGTTCTCGGTCTGCAGCCAGAGCTCGCCGCCGCGCGGCATGGCGTCGACGGCGTTGAGGAGCAGGTTCGTGAACACCTCGCGCAGCTCCGAGGCGTTGCCGGCGGTCGTGCGCGAGCACTGCAGCTCGAGGTGGACCTCGATCTGCACGCCGCGGCGCTTGGGCGCGGTCTCCCACGCGGGGCGCGTCAGCTCGAGCACGTCGAGCAGCACCTGGTTCAGGTCGATCGTCTCGAAGCGCTCGTCCTGCCGCACGCGCGTGAACTCCTGCACGCGCCGGACGGTCTGCGCGCCGTCGAGCGCGGCCTGCTCGATCACGCCGAGCTGCCGGCGCATGCCGGCGTCGGGGGTCGACTGGAGCAGCAGCTGGGTGCGTCCGAGGATGGCGGCGAGGATGTTGTTGAAGTCGTGCGCGACGCCGCCCGCCATCTCGCCGAGCGCGTTCAGCTTCGCCGACTGGACGAGCTGCGCCTGCGTCTCGCGCAGCTCGTCGAAGGCACGCTTGATGTCGTCGTAGAGCCGCGCGTTGGCGATCGCCGCGCTGCACTGGCCGGCGAAGAGCGTCGCGAGGTCGAGGTCCTGCTGCTGGAAGCCGCGCCCGCCCTGGCGCGTCAGCGTCACGACGCCCATCAGCCGCTCGCGCGCGAGCATCGGCACGCAGAGCAGGGCGGAGTCCTCGGGCGGCGTGCCGGGCACGTGCAGCGCGCGCGGATCGGATTCCGAGTCGTTGACGATCTCGCCGCGGCCCTTCAGCGCCACCATGCCGGTGATGCCCTCGCCGAGCTTCAGGCGCACGGCCATCAGCTCCTCGACGTAGTCCTTCGCGTCGCAGACGACGGGGAACAGCACCCGTTCGCGTTCGTCGAAGAGGAACACGGTGCACTCGTCGGTCTGGATCACCTGGCGCACCTGCTTGGCGATCGTCGTGAGGATGGTGTTGAGGTCGAGCGTGCTCGTCACCGCGTGGCTCACGGTGAGCAGCGCGGCGAGTCGCTCGCGGCCGCTCGTCTCGCGCTCGAGCAGCTCGACGAGCGTGCCCGGCGGATCGTTCGCGCCCGCGGGCGCGGCGGGCGGCGCGGACGCGCCGTCCTCGCGCGCCGGCCGCACGAGCTCCATGAGCACGCGCAGCAGCGAGGGCGAGGCGACGCCGGCGCCCTGCCAGAGCGCGAACTGCTCGCGCGTGCCGTCGAGCACGGCGAGCATGTCGGCGTGAACGAGGGCGCTGCCCAGGCGGTCGAGGAAGGCCGTCGCCTCGGCCGCGGCCCGCTCCGGCCCCAGCGCGGGCTCCAACTGGCGCACGACGGACTCGACGATCCCGCGGCGTCGGAGCCGCAGGTGGCGCACGACCGGTCGATTCAAAGGGGTGACTCCGGAGCCGCGATGTGGTACCGCGTCTGTCATCGGTCGACGCAACGACCCACTTGAGCGGCCCGATCCCGCGGAGCCGGGCCCGCGG
>DATJXF010000005.1:0-2839 GCA_035500415.1 Candidatus Acidiferrales bacterium
AACTCGTCCCACGTCGCCCACTTCGGGACGAGCAGCGAGTTCGCGATCAGCACGCGCGGCGCCGAGCGCGTGGTGCGGAACACCGCGACGGGCTTGCCCGACTGCACGAGGAGCGTCTCGTCCTCGCCGAGCGTGAGCAGCGCGCGCACGATCGCCTTCAGCGCGTCGTGCGACCGCGCCGCCTTGCCGCTGCCGCCGTAAACGACGAGCTCCTCCGGCTTCTCCGCGACCTCGCGGTCGAGGTTGTTGAGCAGCATCCGGAGCGGCGCCTCCGTCGACCACGAGCGCGCGTTCAGCGCCGTGCCGCGCGGAGCGCGGATCGACGAGAGGTCGCCGGCGAGCGACTCGACGAGCGCGTCGACCGACGGCGCGACCGTCACAGCTCTCTCCGCTCGGCCGCCTCGCGCCGCAGCCGGCGCCGCCAGCTCGCCGCGCTCCACGCCGACGCAGCGACGAACACCGCGAGCGCGACGAGAGCGGCGCGCACGACGTTGCCGCCCGTCAGCCAGCCGAAGAGCACGATCAGGATCGCGATCGCGCCGTAGACGAGGAACGTGTCGCGATACGGGTGCTGCGGCGTCGGCGTCTCCGGCATCCCCCAGCGAAACACGCGTGGCCGCGTCACTCGAGCTCCCCCACCTCGGCCTCGACCGCCGCGAGCAGCGACCCGTCGCGCACCGCGTCCGCGACCGCCTCGATGTCCGGCCCGAGCGGCCGGTCGTCGCGAAGCCGCGGCGACAGCGAGCGGACGAACGCGTGCACCGCGCGCACGCCGCGGCCCGGCTCGAGCGGCGCGAGGAACTCGACCGCCTGCGCGCCCGCGAGCAGCTCGATCGCGAGCGCGCGCTCGGAGTTCGCGACCACCTGCCACGCCTTCAGCCCCGATGCGTTGCCCATCGACACGTGATCCTCCTGCCCGGCGCTCGTCGGGATCGAATCCACCGAGGCCGGATGGCACAGCGACTTGTTCTCGGAGACGAGCGACGCGGCCACGTACTGCGGGATCATGAAGCCGGAGTTGAGGCCGCCGTCACTCGTGAGGAACGCCGGCAGGCCGTCGCTCAGGTTCGGGTTCACGAGCCGCTCGACCCGGCGCTCGGAGATGCTCGCGAGCTCGGACACCGCCATCGCGAGCGCGTCGAGCGCGAACGCGAGCGGCTGCCCGTGGAAGTTGCCGGCCGAGACGAGCATCCCGTCCTCGACGAGCACGAGCGGGTTGTCGGTCGCCGCGTTCAGCTCGGTCGTCACCGTGTAGTCGACGTAGTCGAGCAGGTCGCGCGACGCGCCGTGCACCTGCGGCGCGCAGCGCAGCGAGTACGCGTCCTGCACCTTGTCGCACCAGCGGTGCGACTCGATGATCGCCGAGCCGTCGAGCAGGCGAAGCACGTTCCGGGCGGCCGCCGACTGGCCGCGCAGCGGGCGCAGCTCGTGCACCTGCGGGATGAACGAGTTGCGCGAGCCCTGCAGCGACTCGAGCGAGAGCGCGCACGCGCAGTCGGCCGCCCGCGCCAAGCGCCACGCACGCACGAGCGCGAGCGCCGCCTGCGCGGCCATGAACTGCGTGCCGTTGATCAGCGACAGCCCTTCCTTCGCGAGCAGGCGCACGGGCTCGAGGCCGGCCCGCGCGAGCGCGTCGCCGCCGTCGAGCAGCTCGCCGCCGAACCAGGCGCGCCCCTCGCCGACGAGCGGCAGCGCGAGGTGCGCGAGCGGCGCGAGGTCGCCGGATGCGCCGACCGAGCCGCGCGCCGGCACGTGCGGCAGCACCCCGCGGTTCAGGCACGCGAGCAGCAGCTCGACCGTCTCGACGCGTGCGCCCGAGTTGCCCTTCGCGAGCGCGTTCGCGCGCAGCAGCATCGCCGCGCGCACGACCGCGTCCGGGTACGGCTCGCCGACGCCGCACGCATGCGAACGCAGGAGGCGCAACTGCAGCTCCTCGGTGAGCTCCTCGGGGATCTGCTTCGAGACGAAGCGTCCGAAGCCGGTGTTGACGCCGTAGGTGTGCTCGTGCGCGCCGTGGGCCGCGCGCTCGACGACGGCGCGTGCGGCGCGCATGCGCTCGCGCGCCTCGTCGGAGAGCGGCGCCGCCTGGGCGCCGTCGACGGCCACCGCCCAGACCTCGCCGAGCGAGAGGTCGCTGCCGGACAGGGCGCGCGTCAGCGTCACGGCGGCGAGTGTACTCCCGCACTCGCCGGGCTCAGTCGAGCAGACGGAGCTCCAGCACCCGGGACGCGTCGAAGCCGTCGATCCGCAGGACTGCGCCCGCGGCGGCGGCCGCCGCGCCCGCGGGCATCAGCCCGACGAGCTCGGAGCCCGCGACCTCCGCCCCGCGCGCCTCTGCCTCGGCCGCGACCCGCTCGACGATCTCGTGCAGCGCCGCGGCCTCCCAGTCCTCGACGTTCATCGACACCTGCACGAGCCCGGCGCTCGGCAGCTCGAGGCCGAGCGCCCGCACGCCCGGGAAGCCGCCGCCCCGCTCGCGCACCACGGCGGCGATCGCCCGCGCGGTCTCGAGGGTCCCGCGCAGGTTGACGTTGAACGCGATCAGCGGCATCCGCGCACCGGCGATGATCCCGCCCGCCGCCGGGTGGAGCTGCGCCGGCCCGAAGTCCGGCGCGAGCTCGCCCGCATCGAGGCGCCGCTGCAGCTCCTCGACGCCCCCGCGCCGGTAGAACGCCGGCCCGCGCTCGGGCGGCGCGTACAGGAACACCGGCAGGCCGAGCTCGGCCGCGAGCCGCTCGCCGACCGCGCGCGCGGCCGAGTGCGCGCGCTCGAGATCGCCCGGCCGCAAGGGAACGATCGGGACGACGTCGGCCGCCCCGATCCGCGGATGGGCTCCCTC
>DATJXF010000006.1:0-20756 GCA_035500415.1 Candidatus Acidiferrales bacterium
TGGCGCGGCGTCGACGGCGCCCGCGGAGGGCGAGGCCGCGCTGCTGCCGTGGCCGTCCGGGTCGGCCGAGGAGGCCGCGCCGCCGGCCGTCGCGAGCGCCGCGGAGAGCGCGTCCGCCGGCACGCCGACCGGACGCTCGGAGGACTGGACGATCGGCGACCTCACGGTCGAGGTCGAAGCCTGCTTCGTCGAGCTCGACGCGCTCGCGCCGGTCGAGGCCGAGCGCTTCCGCCGCGAGTTCACCGACGAGCACCTGGTCTCGCCCGTCACGGCCGCGCTCGCCATCGCGACCGCGTGCCTGCACTCGCAGGCCAACGACGCGGACCGGCAGGAGCTCGGCCACTTCCTGCCGCGCGTGCTGCGCGGCGCGATCGCACTCGGCACGTGGGCCGACGCGCGCGAGGCGCTGCGCGCGCTGCGCACGCTGGAGCGCCCGCAGTGGAGCGAGGCCACGTTCGTGCAGGAGCTGCTGCAGCCGGTCTCGATGCTGCGCCTCGTCGAGCGGCTCGACACGCAGGACGAGGACGGCGTCGCGGGGTTCATCGCGTTCGCGCACGAGGTGGGCGACCCCGGCGTCGACCTGCTCATCATCGCGCTGTGCGAGAGCCAGCAGCGTGTCGTGCGCCAGACGCTCGCCGAGGCCATCGCGCAGCGCTGCCGGGACAACCCGTCGCGACTCGCCCCGTGGCTCGACGACGACCGCTGGTACGTCGTGCGCAACATGGCGCACATCCTGGGCTGGATCGGCGGGCCCGCGATCGTGCCGTTGCTCCAGGTCGCGCTGCGGAGCACCGATGCGCGCGTGCACGCCGAGGTCGTCGCCGCGCTCGCGACGCTCGATCTCAAGCACGCGCGACCCGTGCTCGTGCGCGCGCTCGATCGCGCCGACACGCGCGCGTTCTGCCAGATCCTCGGCCAGCTCTCGGCGGCGCGCGATCCGGCGACCGCGAGGTTCCTCTTCGCGTTCCTGCAGCAGGAGCGCTTCGGGCAGCGGCCCGCCGAGGAGCGGCGTGCGATCTACGCGGCGCTTGCGTCCGTGGGCGGCGAGGAGATCGTACCAGAGCTCGAGAACGAGCTGCTGAAGGGCAACTGGTTCGACCGCACGCAGGAGATCCACCGCCAGAACGTGGCGCGCTGCCTCGCGCGCATCGCGACGCCTGGCGCCCGCGCGGCGCTCGAGCGTGGCACGCGCTCGGCGCGCGCCCCCGTCCGGCAGGCCGCGCAGATCGCGCTGTCCACGATCCGGGAGGCGGCATGAGCTCGTCCATCGACGGCGACGAAGCCGAAGCCATCGCCGCGCTCGGCCAGGCGCTGCTCCTGCGCCTGTCGGCGCTGCTGCGGACCGCACGCACGTACGACGTCTCGAACCAGGCGTTCCAGCGGCAGATGCGCGAGTTCGAGGACCTGCTGCGCCGCGCGCACGAGCACGAGGATGAGGTCGCGCTCGTGGTCGTGGCCGACTACCTCTACCTGAACGGCGTGCGCATCAAGGCGCAGTCCGCCGTGCTCGGTGCGTACCACTCCGTGGTCGGCGACTTCGAGCGCCGCCAGGTGGGAGGCCTGCGTTTCCTGCCCGGAGTGACGGGCGCCGAGATCGAGCGCTTCTTCCAGATCTTCGTCGCGGCCGAGGACGCCTCGATGGCCGAGCGCCTGCCCGACCTGCTCCACGAGGCCGCGATCGCGAACGTCGTCGTCGTGCCCGCGAGCGATCTGGAGGCCGACGAGCTGACGCGCGAGCTCGACGACGACGCGACGCCGGGTGGCGAGCGCGCCCGGGCGCGCAAGGTCTTCTGGCGCGCCGTGCTCGGCACGAAGCGCGTCGTGCTGCGCGCGCGCCAGCAGGGCCGGCCCGACCTGCGCCAGGCGAAGCGCCTCGTGCAGCCGATCGTCGACAACATCATGAAGCACGAGTACTCGATCGTCGGCCTCACCGCGCTCAAGGATCACGACGAGTACACCTACACGCACTGCGTGAACGTCGCGGTGCTCTCGATTGCGATGGGCCAGCAGCTCGAGCTGCCGCGGCAGGCGCTCGCCGATCTCGGCGTGGCCGGGCTGCTGCACGACCTCGGCAAGATGTCGATCCCGGGGGACGTGCTGCGCAAGCCGGGCGCGCTCTCGCCGGACGAATGGGGGCTCATGCACCGCCATCCGCTCGAGGGCGCGATCATGGTCGCGCGCATGCCGGGGCTCTCGACCGTCATGCTCGATGCGATGCGCGCATGCCTCGAGCACCACATGAACTACAACCGCACCGGTTATCCCGAGGTCGCGCTGCCGTGGGGACAGGCGACGATGTCGCGCATCGTCGCGATGTCGGACTGCTTCGACGCGATCACGGCGCACCGGGCGTACCACTCGCGGCCGCGCACGGCGTTCGAGGGCCTTCAGGTCCTGCTCGGGCCGAACCGCGTGAACTTCGATCCTGCGGTGTTGTGGGCGCTCGTGCGCAGCGTCGGGCTCTACCCGGCCGGCACGGTGCTGCAGACCGGCTCGGGGCACGTCGTCCTCGTGACCGGCCCCAACCCGCACGACGTCACGCACCCGCGCTGCCGCGTGCTCGTGCGCCCCGATGGCTCGTCGCCATCCGAGGACGCGCCCGAGCTCTGGGATCCCATGCCCGCCGACGAGCAGGCGTTGCGCGTGCTGCTGCCCGAGGAGCACAAGCTGTCCACCTCGGAGTTGCTCGCCGCCTAGGCAGGCCGGGTTTTCCGACCCGCTCCCCGCTGCAACGCGCGAAGGGCGGCGCTTTCGCGCCGCCCCGCGTTTCTAGAGTGGGTCCGCCGTGCGAGCCTGGACGCTCCCCGTTGTTCCAGCTCCACCGCCGCGGCCCCACTTCCCTGCCGGGTCGCGCCCGGCTCAGCTCATTCGCCGCCGCGATCCCGGTCGTCGTCGCCGTCGTCGCTGATCCAGTGATCGTGCTTCCAGTAGAGCGTGCGGACGGTCTGGTTGCTCTCGTCGTCGACGATCTTGATGACCCGCGGTCCATGCGTGCCCCGCGCCGCCTGCGTGCACTCGTCGAGCGTGTCCCACCAGCGGTCGCCCCACGCGTCCTCGTAGCGGTACTTGGGAGGCGTGCCCTGCGAAACGCCCGGCGCGGGGTCGTCGCTGGAAGGCGTCGGCGCGGGCGTGACGACCGGAGCGGGCTCGTCGTACACCGTGTTCGGCACGACCACGACCGGGGCCGGGCAGTACGCCGGCGCGGGATTCGCGAGAATGGCGCCGAGCGCGATGCCGCCCACGAGGCCCGCGAACACGGGCCCGGGGCCGTAGCCGCGGCGGTAGTAGACCGGGCGGCCGTAGCGCAGCCCGCCGTAGCGCGGGCCGACGAACGCGACGCGACGCGGGGCGGGGCGCCAGTTGCCGCGCCAGCCCGGCGCGGCCTCGGCCGACGACGCGAGGACGGTGACGGTCGCGGACACGAACAGCGCGGCGAGGGTCAGGCGTTGCAGCGAGGGTACGAGCTTCATGGCGGTCCTCCGTTTCGAACACAGCCTTCGGAGGATTCCTCAAGCAGCCCGCGTGCCAGTTTGCACGATCCCGGCATGAGCCCAGCAATCACGCGGGGATAGCGGCCCGAATTCCGCGCTGGACATCGTCCCGGACGGGCGCGGCTGTGGCACGGGCGCCACAGCCGTCGCGCCGGACACGGGCGGAGTTCAAGGCCTCGTTACGGTGTGATTCGTCATCGAGCTGAGGTTCACCCAGCGCACGTAGCCGCCCGGCTTGATGCTCACGGTCGGCGGGTTGTATGACAGCGCCGGCGCGTTGCTCGAGTTGACGCCGACGCCCACGACGGCGGACTCGGCCGCCGCCGTCACGGTCACGTCGACCGTTCCGGTCATGCCGAGCGAGCCGTGTACCGCGCAGCGATAGCCCCACGAGCCGCTGTCGCTGAACGTGAACTCCTGCGACGTGTTGGTCGCAGGAAACGTCAAGTTGAACGACGGTCCGCCGCCGCCGCCGCCACCGCCGCCGCCGTACGGATTCGTCGAGCTCGTGCTCTTGGAGCAGGTGGTGATCGCGACCGCCGCCAGCGCCAGCAGGACCACGATCAGAAGCCGATTGCGCATGCCGCTTCCTCCTTCCACCTCAAGGGAACGCCCGCTGCGGGGAGTACGGCGAAGGGGCTCCGCGTGTGATACCCGCGAATGTTCCGTCGCGCCCGCACCCGGGAAGCCTCACGACTTCGTGCCGTGGGCGTGCTCACCGGCCGTATCGCGGCGGCGCGGCCGCAGGTGCACTCAGCGGGCGCGGCGCGCCACGAACGCCCAGTTCTGGCAGAGGGGCCCGAGCGCTGCGCCCAGCGCGACGTCGAGCGTGTCGACGGCGTTCGCGACCGCGCTCGAAGTGCGGAGCGGGCGCGGCAGGCGCGCCCAGGAGTTGCGCGGCAGCAGGCCGTAACGCTGCACCTCGAGCAACTCGAGCTTCGAGTCCGCGGCGAGCCGCGAGAGATCCGCGCGGTCGTAGCGGTAGACGTGATGGTGGCGGCCGGGCACGCGGCTCGCGAGCCAGTCGATCCAGCTCGTGCGATTCGGGAAGTGGAAACACACGAACACGCCGCCCGGGCGCAGCACGCGCACGATCTCCGCGAGGCTCGCGCGCTCGTCCCCGCCCGTCTCGCGGACGTGCTCGAGCACGCCGATCGAGCCCACCGCGTCGAACGCCCCGTCCTCGAACGGCAGCCGCACGGGATCGCCCGGATCGCCGGGCACGAAGGCTTCGTAGGGCTCGCCGAGCCACGCCGCGTTCGAGACGCCCTCGAGCGCGAAGCCGACGGGCCGCCACCCCTCGCGGCGCAGGAAGAAGGAGAAGTGGCCGTTGCCCGTGCCCCAGTCGAGCACGCGCGAGCCCGCGGGACCGTAGCGCCGCACGAGCCGGTGGAGCCGGCGGTACTGCCGCGCGCCGGCGAGGCTTCGGAACTGCGGCCAGTCGAGGCGCGCCCGCGCCGCGCGCTCGATCAGCTCGCGCAGCACCGCGTCCTCGTCCGACGCGCGCGCCCGTGAATCAGTCGCCATGCCGGCGCTGGTGCCGCACGATCAGGTACCAGCCGAGCGCGACCCACAGCGAGAGCGTCGGGCTGCGACGCGCGGCGTCCTCGAGCGAGACGGTCGACTCGAAGCTCAAGAACCCGAAGTGCTCCTGGAAGCGCACGAGCGGCAGCAGCTCGGGCGTGAGCAGGGCCCAGCGCGTGCACCAGAAGTTCTGCGGCTTCAAGCGGAGTCCCGCGTCGGCCCCGTCGAGCATCCGACCGCCGCCGAGCCAGCCGAAGCGCCAGCGCGCGACCGCGGCCGCGTCCTCGGCGGGCAGGATCATGAGGTCGAACGGCATCTGGCGACGGAAGACCCACGTCGCGTCGCGGAAGCGCGCGATCGCGCTGAAGCCGAACAGCGAGCGGCGATCCAGCGTCGCCACGGTGCGCCCGCCCGCGACGAGCCGCCAGTGCCGGCGGGCGCGCCGCGGCTGCACCCAGCGCCACGCGCCGCGTTCGTTCGGGTCGAACGGCTCGAGCGCGGGCCCGTCGGGCGACTGCGCCAAGCGCGCACCCCACATGGTCAGTCCTTTCCTTTCGACGTCCGGCGCACCTCGCGTGCCGGCATGCGGCCCTCCTGCTGGAGCGTGCGGCGCAGCACGAACTCGATCTGCGCGTTGAGGCTCCGCAGGTCGTCCGACGCCCAGCGCTGCAGGGCGTCGAACACCGCCGGATCGATCCGGAGCAGGAAGGGTTTCCGTTCCGCCACGCGATCCGCCTACTGGTAGAGCGTACCCGCGTTCACGATCGGCTGCGTCTCGTGCTCGCTGCAGAGCACGACGAGCAGGTTGCTCACCATCGCGGCCTTGCGCTCCTCGTCGAGGTTCACCACCTCGCGCTTGCTCAGCTCCGCGAGCGCCATCTCGACCATGCTGACCGCGCCCTCGACGATGCGGGTGCGCGCCGCGATCACGGCGTTCGCCTGCTGGCGGCGCAGCATGGCGTTCGCGATCTCGGGCGCGTACGCGAGGTGGCTGATGCGCGACTCGATCACCTCGACGCCGGCCTTGTCGAGCCTGGCCTGGATCTCCTTCTTGAGGTTCTCGGCCACGTCGGCCGTGTTGCCGCGCAGCGAGAGCTGGCCGTCCTCGTGCGCGTCGTAGGGGTGCGACGTCGCGAGGTTGCGAAGCGCCGACTCGCTCTGCACGTGGACGAAGTTGTCGTAGTTGTCGACCTGGAAGATCGCCTCGGCGGTGTCGACCACGCGCCACACGACCACCGCCGCGATCTCGATCGGGTTGCCGTCGTGATCGTTGACCTTGAGCTTGCCGCTCTCGAAGTTGCGCACGCGCAGCGACACCGGGCGCCTGGTCGCGAACGGGTGGGTCCACCACAGCCCGGGCCGGCGCTCGGTGCCGAGGTAGCGCCCGAACAGCATCACCACCGCGCCGACGTTGGGATCGACCACGAAGAATCCCACCAGCAGCACGAACAGCACCGCCAGCGTCAGCACGGCGCCGACGACCGCGCCGGCGTGTGCGAAGCGGATCGACTGGACCGCCCAGAACACGTCCCCGGCGACGGCGAGCAGGATTGCCATCGCCACGGGCACGCCGGGCGTCGCACGGACCTCGTTTTCGCGGAGCATCGAAGAGCCCTCCTTTAGGACTTGCTAGCGTGATGATATCATTTCGCTAGCAATGACTTCTACGCCGCCCGCGGCGTCCCGGTTGCGCCGAGCTCACGTCGGGCCGCGCGGGGAGCCGCAAGTGCTTGTCCCGGGCCGTTCGCCACGGGATACTCGGGCCCCCCTTCCGACGGAGCCCGATGGAACTCGATCTCTCCGCGCTGGGCTTCCAGGCCCTGTTCACGCTCGTGCTGGCGGCGGTCTACTTCGGCCTCTACCGCCAGCAGCGCCAGCGCTGGTACCTCACCTGGGCGTTCGCGTGGACCACCTACTGCGCGCGGCTCGCGGCGATCTCGGCCTACCTGGTTCACCGCACCGAGATCTGGCTCTTCGCCCACCAGGTGGCGACCGCCATCACGGCCCTGCTGCTGCTGCTCGCCGCGCTGCAGTTCTCGCGCGGCGCACACTGGCGGCGGCGCTACCTGCTGATCGGCCTCGTGGGGGTCGGCTGGGCCGCGTTCTCGGTGCTCGTGATCCACGACATGGCCGTCGCGGGCACGACGAACGTCGTGCTGCTCGCCGGCGTGACGCTGTGGACCGGCGCGGTGTTCTGGCGCGCGCAGGCGATCGCCCCCTCGGCGGGCGCGCGGATGCTCGCCTGGACGTACACGCTCTGGGGCCTGCACCACCTCGACTACCCGATCGTGCGACCGCTGGGCGCGGGCATCGTCATCGGCGTCGTGCTCGACGTGATCTTCATCCTCGCGGTGGCGATCGGCACGCTGGTGATGGTGCTCGGCCAGGAACGGCGCGTGCTCGAGCAGCGCACGCAGCAGCTCGAACAGCTGAGCCGGCTGCTGCTGCGCGCCCAGGAGGAGGAGCGCCGGCGCATCGCGCGCGAGCTGCACGACGACGCCGGGCAGGCGCTCACGGCCGCCAAGATCGCGCTCGACCTCGCCGGACGCGAGGACGAGAGCGCGCTCGTCGGCCACGCGCTCGAGCAGGTGCGCGACCTGAGCGAGTTGCTGCGGCCGCGCGCGCTCGACGACCTCGGGCTCGCCTCGGCGCTGCGCGCGATGGCCGGCGACTTCGCCCGACGCACGCGCATCGAGGTCGTGCTCGAGGCGGCGGACGACGGGCCGTGGCCGCCCGAGGCCGCGCTCGTGGTCTATCGCGTCGTGCAGGAGGCGCTCACCAACGTCGCGCGGCACTCGGGCGCGACGCGCGCCTCGGTTCGCGTCGGGCGCGACGCCGCGTGCGCGCGCGTGGTGATCGAGGACGACGGCCACGGCATGGACCCTTCGATGCGCCCGCACCTGGGCTTGCTCGGGATGCGCGAGCGGGTCACGCTCGCGGGCGGAGAGCTGCGGCTCGAGCCGTCCGGCGCGGGCGGCCTGCGCGTCGAGGCCGAGCTGCCGCTCAAGGGGGGCGCATGAGCGGCGATCGTCCGGCGTCGGGCCCGGCGCGCGGCCCGCGCGTCGTGCTGGCGGACGACCACTCGCTGGTGCGCGCCGGCGTGCGGCGCGTGCTCGAGGGCGTGCCCGGGCTCGAGCTCGCCGGCGAGGCGACGACCGGAGCGGAGACCCTGCGGCTGCTGCGCGAGCTGCAGCCCGAGCTGCTGCTGCTCGACCTCAACATGCCCGACGGCGACGGCTTCGCCGTGTTGCGCGAGGCGAGCACGATCGCCCCCGACACCCACATCATCGTGCTCACGATGCACGCGCAGCCCGAGTACGTGACGCGGGCCGTGCGCGAGGGCGCGAACGGCTACCTCCTCAAGGATCTCGCCGTGCAGGACCTCGTCAGCGCGATCGAGGCCGTGATGTCCGGCGGCTCGTTCTTCAGCGAGCGAGCGCAGCGGGCGCTCGCCGACGAGCTGCGCCGGCCCGGCGTGGCGGACCGGCCGCTCGCGCGCCTGACCGGGCGCGAGCGCGAAGTGCTGATCGGCATCGCGCGCGGGCTCACGACCAAGGAGATCGCGGGCCGGCAGGGCATCAGCACGCGCACCGTCGAGACGCACCGCGCGAACCTGATGCGCAAGCTCGACCTGCGCTCCGTCGCGCTGCTCACGCAGTTCGCGATCCGCGAGGGGTTGATCCCGGAGCCGGAGTAGGGCGCGCGGCGCCCGCGACCCGCGGGGCCGGGCGCGGCGCCGATCCCGCGCGGCTCAGCGCCGGCGCGACCTGGCTCGTGGGCCCGGCCGCCGCGCGGGCACGCCATCCGCCGCGTCGCAGCGCTTCGCGGCGGCGAGCAGCGCGCGCGGCGCGCGCACCTCCATCGCGAGCAGCGCGTGCGAGAGCGTCTTGCCCTGGGCGGCGAGCCGCAGGCTCACCGTGCCGCCGCCGCCCAACGATTCGTGCAGCAGGAAGTTGAGCGCGTGCAGGTTCGGAACCTCGTGGCGCTCGACCCGGCCGAGGCAGATGCCCTTGAAGCGGCGCTTCACGACCTGCGCGGTGAGCGTGCGCGCGAGCCAGGGATAGATCCCGGGTGCGCGCGCGATCACGCCGATGTTCGCGGTGTCCCCCTTGTCGCCGCTGCGGCCGTGCGCGAGGCGCGAGAGCGGTACTCGGACCGTGCCCCGCGGGCCGGTGACGCGTGGGAACGCCGCGCGCGGCAGCGGGGCCGGACGCCCGGGCGCGCGCAACGGCGTCGGCCAGTCGAGCGCCTGCTCGCCGTCCGCGGTGACGAGCCGCGGCTTCACGAGCTCGCGCGCGACGAGCGCCGGCCAGTACGCCACCACCTCCTGCACCTGCGGCCGGCCGCCCGTCACCGCGACGCCGGGCGGGCCGGAGAGGATCACCGCGGGCACGAGCTTGGAGAACGCCTCGATCTTCGCGCGGTCGGGATCGCGCACCGAGAGCCGCAGCAGCACCTCGGGCGATTCGACCGGCGGCGCGAGCGGGCCCCAGCACGCCGAGTGGCCGACGAGCTCGGTGTGCGTCGCGGCGAACGGGAGCCCGAGCCGCTTCCAGAAGAGCCGCGCGAACTCACGCGCCTTCGCGACCGCGTCGGGCGCCGAGATGATGAGCGTGCCCGAGGCCTTCCAGCCGTCCGCGTACGCGGCGCTCACCTTGAGCGAGCCGGGCGCGGGCCGGCCGCGCACGCCCCAGACGCGCACGCGGTCGCGGCCGAGCTGCTCGAGCCGGATGGTCGCGAAGTCCGCGATCACGTCGGGGGTGATGTAGCCGCGCGGATCGCCCATCTCGTAGACGAGCTGCTCCGTGACGGTGCGCACCGTCACCGAGCCGCCCGTGCGCACGTGCTTCGTCACGACGAAGGAACCGTCCGGGAAGACCTCGATCACCGGATAGCCGATCGATTCGAAGCGCGGCACGCGCCGCCAGTCGGTGAAGTTGCCGCCGGTCGACTGCGCGCCGCACTCGACGATGTGGCCGGCGACGATGCCGCACGCGAGCCGGTCCCAGTCGTCGGGGGCCCAGCCGAAGGCGTGGATCATCGGCGCGAGGGTGATGCCGGTGTCGGTGCAGCGGCCCGTGACCACGATGCGCGCGCCGCTCGCGAGCGCCTCGACCACCGGCCACGCGCCGTAGTAGGCGTTCGCGCTGCTCACGCGCTCGCGGATCGAGGCGAACGGCGTGCCGTCGTCCATGTCGTCGAGCGAGGCGCCGGCGGCATTCAGCTCGGCGAGACGGTCCATGAGATCGTCGCCGACGACCGCGGCCACGTCGAGCCCCACGCCGTGGCGCTGCGCCATCGCGAGGAGCGCGTCGCGGCAGGCGAGCGGGTTCACGCCGCCCGCGTTCGTGATGACGCGCACGTTGCGCGCGAGCAGCGTCGCCAGCGTCTCCTCGACCTGGGCGACGAAATCGCGCGCGAAGCCGGCGCGCGGATCGCGCGCGCGCTGCTTCTGCATGATCGACATCGTGATCTCGGCGAGGAAGTCGAGCGTCACGAAGTCGACCGGGCCCTGCTCGACCTGGCGCTTGAAGGCGCCGAGGTCGTCGCCCCAGTAGCCCCCGGCATTGGCGATGCGGATGGACGTGGACATGCGACTCCCGCGGGCTGCGCGAAGGGGTTCCGGACGAGACGCCGGGGCAGCATGGGCGAGCGCGCGGCCGCGTTCAAGCGCCGTCGATGCTACGATCGCGCCGCCGCCCCCGACCATGCGCCGACTCCCGACCGTGATCCTGCTCGCCGCGCTGCTCGTCTCCTGCCGCAAGGGCGGCCCGGTGGCGGTGAGCGGGGTGGTGCGCTGGCCCGCCGAGCGCCTGCTCGCGCCCGACGCCGAGCTGCTCGTGCAGATCGCGGACGTGAGCCGCGCCGACGCCGCGCCGCGCATCGTCGCCGCGGCGACGCTTTCCGGGCTGTCGACGACGCCGTTTTCGTTCCACGTGCCGGTCGACACGACGACGCTCGACCGCCGCGCGCGCTACGTGCTGCTCGCGCACGTCAGCGAGGGTGGCCGCCCGCTGCTCGTCAACCGGCGGCGCGTCGAGCTGAACGCCACGAGTCCGCTCGCCGCGCTCGAGGTGACGCTCGAGCCCGTGCCGCGCCCGATCGACGACGACTCCGCGCCGCCCGGGCTGCCTCCGCGACTCGCCGCGCGGATCGCGCACCGCGACCGCATGCGCAGCGTGCGCGGGACGCTCGGCAGGGGCGCCGCGCGAGCCGAGTGGTCGGCGTGGTTCGAGCGCGACTCGCTGAGCTTCATCGAGGAGCGCGTGGAGGGCGACGCCGGTGCCCGCAACGTCGTCTACGGCTACGCCCACGGGCGGCTCACGTGCGTGCGTTCGCGCGGCTGGCGGCGTCGCGACGCGGCCGCGCCGCACGCACCGCAGGCGGTCGCGCTCGACTGGGACGCCCGCGGACGGGGCCGCGGCACCCGGTGGGACGCGGGCGTCCCGCGTCCCGCGGAGGCCGGCGACCTCGCCGCCGCGCTCGCGCGCGCCGACTCGCTGCGCGCCGAGGCGATCCGGCCGGCGCGATAGCGGCCGGTCGCGCCTCGCGCCGGGGGCCCGTCCGCGGCGCCGGGCCGCGCCGCCCTGCATTTCGCACTCAAGTTCCGCCCCTCCATTGCCGATCGCAAGATCGGTTGGGCGGAATGCCCCCGTGCCGTCCACCCGCGACATGCACCGGCCCGAGCCGCCCGGCGCCTGAAGGCGCGGCACGAGGTGCCGCGCGGGAGAACTTCGTGCTCGTACGAATGATTCCATCCGGTCTGCGGCCGCGCCTGCTGCTCCTCATCCTGCTCACGGTCGGCAGCTCGATGGGTCTGATGCTCGCCACGGCGCTGCAGCAGCGCGGGGTCGCGGTGGGCAACGCCTCGTCGGAGGCGATGCTGCTCGGGCGGCTGGCCGCCGCGCACGAGGAGCGCTCGCTCGCGGTCGTGCACCAGCTCCTGCGCGGACTCGCGCACGATCCCGCCGTGCTCGCGTGCGACGCGCGCGCGACCGCCGCGCTGATCGCGACGCTCGACGAACCGCGCGGAACGCTCGTCGATCTCTCCGCGATCGCTCCCGATGGCCGCGTGTTCGCGTCGACCGATGCCGCGCTTCGCGGACGGGACGTCTCGGGCGCACCGTGGTTCGAGTGGGCGAATGGGCTCGCGGCGTTCGCGGTCGCGCCGTACGCCGCCGACTCGCTCGGGGAGGCGGTGGCGCTGCGCTGCAGCATGCCGGCGCGGGACGGCAGCGGCCGCGTGCACGCGATCCTCGTCACCTCGCTCGACCTCGACTGGCTGCGGCGCACCGCCGCGCGCGCCCGGCTGCCCGGGAACACCTCCTTCCTGCTCGTCGATCCCTCCGGCCGCGTCGTCACGTCCGGCCGCAGCGGCGGACGCCCGGACTCCACGGTGAAGCCGTTCGCGGCCGCGCGCGCCCTCGAGTGGACGCAGGACGTGCGCGGCGGCGACGGCGTGGTGCGCCACGTGGCGTTCACGCCGCTCGCGGTCGCGCCCGGCCACCCGCTCTACATCGGCGTCGGCATCGACGCGGCGACGGTGGCGCGCCAGGCGAGCCGCGCGTTCGAGCAGAGCCTGGCGCTCATGGCGCTGCTCGGCGTCGCGATCGCGCTCGCCGCCTGGCGCGGCGCGAGCCTCATCGTGCTGCGGCGCATCGAGGCGCTGCTGCGCGCCGCGGACCGCCTGCGCGCCGGCGACCTCACCGCGCGCAGCGGGCTGCCCTACGGGCGGGGCGAGCTCTCGCGGCTCGCGATCGGCTTCGACGAGATGGCGGCGCGGCTCGAGCGGCACGAGCGCTCGCGCGCCCGCGCCGTGGACCACCTGCGCCGCAGCGAAGCGCGCAAGTCCGCCGTGCTCGAAGCCTCGATCGACGGCATCTTCGTGCTCGATCCGTCCGGCGTGGTGGTGGAGTGCAACGGCGCCGCGGCCCGCATGCTGGCGTGCTCGCGGCGCGAGCTGCGCCGCCGGCACTTCGCGAGCCTGCTCGAGGGGCCGGCGCCCGCGCTGCCCGACGCGGCGCTGCGAGCGCCGACGGTCCAGGAGAACGCGCTGCGCCGGCGCGACGGCGTGCCGATGCCGGTCGAGGTCGTCGTCGTGCCGGTGCGCGACCGCGCGGCGCGCGGCCTGTGCGTCGCGACCGTGCGCGACATCACGGACCGCAAGCGCTGGCAGCGCGCGCTCGAGGCGCAGTCGTTCGTGGACGACCTCACGGGGCTCTACAACCGCCGCGGCTTCTCGGTGTTCGGCACGCAGCAGCTCCGCCTTGCGGCGCGCAGCGGCCAGAGCGTCGTGATGGTGTCGCTCGACCTGGACGACCTGAAGCGCATCAACGACACGCTCGGCCACGCGACCGGCGACCGCGCGATCGTCGAGGTGGCGACGGTGTTGCGCGCGGCGTTCCGCGAGACCGACGTGGTCGCGCGCCTCGGCGGCGACGAGTTCGTCGTGCTCGCGATCGAGACCGACGAGCGCGGCATCGAGCGCGCGATCCGGCGCATGCTGCAGCAGCTCGCGGACCGCTCGCGAGGCGGTGAGTTCGGGGCGCCGCTCACGGTCTCGATCGGCTGGAGGCGCGCCGAGCCGTCCGATCACCTCACGCTGACGCAGCTCCTCGCCGAGGCCGACGCCCGGATGTACCAGCAGAAGCGGCTGCGGCCGCGCACGCGCCAGCAGCCGGCCGGCGCGGCGTAGCCCGCTCCCGCCGGAGGCGCCCGGGCGTGCCACGATGGCGCGCCCTATCGGAGCGCAGCCCACGCGCGGGCCCCGCGAGCCGCGCGCCGGTCGTTGCCGCCGCGGTCGCGGCCCTGATATGGTCGCGTGGCTCGCTCGAACGCCCTGCGCCGGCCCGGACCCGGGAATCGCGCGGCGGGGCGCCGCCCGCACACCGCGAGGTCCCGAGGTTCCCGTGGCTATCGAGGCTCCCGAGGCTCCCGAGGCTCCCATGTCCAGCCTGACCCGCCCGCTCACGCTGACCGATCTCGCCCTGCCGCGCGCCGGCGCGTTGCGCAACGTGCTGCTCGTCGTCGCCGCCTCGCTCGTCACCGCGATGGCGGCCCAGCTCGCGATCCGACTGCCGTGGACGTTCGTGCCGGTCACCGGCCAGACGTTCGCGGTGCTGCTCGTGGGCGCCGCGCTCGGCGCGCGTCGCGGCTTCCTCGCGATGGCGCTCTACCTCGCCGAGGGCTCGGCCGGGCTGCCGTTCTTCGCGGGCGGCGATGCCGGGTTCGCGAAGCTGCTCGGGCCTTCGGGCGGCTACCTGGTCGCGTTCCCGCTCGCGGCGTGGCTCACCGGCGCGCTCGCCGAGCGCGGTTGGGACCGGCGCCCGCTCACGACGTTCGCCGCGATGCTGCTCGGCAGTGCCGTGATCTTCGCACTCGGGCTCGCACAGCTCTCGCGGTTCGTGCCCGCGTCCGCGCTCGTCCCCTCGGGCCTCGCGCCGTTCGTGCCCGGCGACCTACTCAAGTGCGCGATCGCCGCGGGGCTCTGCCCGGCGGCCTGGAAGCTGGCGGGCGGCCCGGGGGCACGGTGAGCGTCCGCAGCGTCGCGGTGCTGGGCGCCGGTCTCATGGGGCGCGGCATCGCGTACGCCGCCGCGCTCGGCGGATACGAGACCCGGCTCCAGGACCTGCAGCGGGGCGCGCTCGACAAGGCCCTCGCGGAGATCGGCGCCACGCTCGAAAAGGGCGTGGCGACGGGCAAGGTGGGCGACGCCGACGCGGTCGCGGCGCGCGGGCGGCTCGCGGCCGGCACGTCGCTCGAGGACGCGGCGCGCGGCGCCGACCTCGTGATCGAAGCCGTGCCCGAGGACATCGCGCTCAAGCTCGAGCTCTTCGGCCAGCTCGACCGCCTCGCGCCGCCGCACGCGATCCTCGCCTCGAACACCTCGTCGCTCTCGATCACCGAGATGGCGGCCGCGACCTCGCGTGCACCGCAGGTCGTGGGCCTGCACTTCTTCAATCCGGTCCACCGCATGAAGCTGCTCGAGATCGTGCGCGCGCTCGAGACGAGCGACGCGACGCTCGCGGTCTGCGAGGAGGTCGGCGCGCGCATGGGCAAGGAGTGCGTGACCGTGCGCGAATCGCCCGGGTTCGTCACCTCGCGCATCAACGCGATGATCGGCAACGAGGCGTTCTACATGCTGCAGGAGGGCGTCGCGAGCGCTCGCGACATCGACCGCGCGCTCAAGCTCGGGCTCAACCACCCGATGGGACCGTTCGAGCTCGTCGATCTGGTCGGGCTCGACACGCGACTCTCGATCCTGCGCTTCCTGCACCGCACGCTCGGCGAGAAGTTCCGCCCCTGCCCGCTCATGGAGCAGTACGTTGCGGCCGGTCGGCTGGGCCGCAAGGTGGGCCGCGGCGTCTACGACTACGCGGGGAACTGAAGGCGCAGGCCCATGGCGACGCGAAGCGGCAGCGCGAAGAAGCGGTCCACGACGCGGCGCAAGCCGGTGAAGAAGGCCGCGCCGAAACGGAGAGCCACGGCGCGCCGCCGGCCGGCGAAACGCGCGACGAGCAAGTCGGCGCCGCGCAAGTCGACGCCACGCAAGGCCGCCAAGCGTCGGGCCGCCAAGCGGCCGCGGCGTCCCGCGAGGTTCGCGCCGGCGTTCGCGAGGCAGAAGTCCGGCGCGAGCGCCAAGGAGCTGCTGGTCTTCGAGCTCGAGCGCGCGCGCGTCACCGTCGGCGCCGCCATCCAGGGCATGGCGCCGGCGCGAGCCGAGCGGCCGATCGCGCCCGGCAAGTGGTCGCCGCGTGAGATCGTGCTGCACCTGATCGCGCGCGACCAGGTGCGGATCGACGAGTTCGACGCCGTGCTCGCGGGCCGGCCCGCCTCGTGGATGCACCTCGCCACGTCGGAGTACGCGGCCGTCAACGAAGCGCACCTCGCGCCGCTTCGCGCGCTCTCGTGGGACGCAGCGCAGCGCCTGCTGCAGACGACGCGCGAGCGGCTGCTCGCCGCGATCGCGGCGGCGCCCGCCGAGCCCGCCGCCCGCTGGACCGACGCGCACCCGTTCGGCGCGATGCTGCGGCGGCTGCCCGAGCACGACCGGCATCACGCGGAACAGATCCGCACCGCCCGCATCCGAAGCTGACGTCCCGCCGATCTCCCGGAGGATCCTCATGTCGGAAACGCTCGCACCGGTTCGTCCGGGCAAGCTGATCATCAACGGCGAGGCCGTCGACGCCGCGTCGGGCCGCAGGTTCGAGACGCGCAATCCCGCGACCGGGGAGCTCATCGTCGAGGTGGCCGAGGCGGGGATCGAGGACGTCGACCGCGCGGTGAAGGCGGCGCGCGCGGCCTTCGACTCCGGCCCGTGGAGCCGCATGCGCCCGGCCGAGCGCGCGCGGCTGCTCTGGAGGCTGGGCGACCTCGTGCTCGAGCACGCCGACGAGATCGCGCGGCTCGAGACCATGGACAACGGCAAACCGATCTTCGAGTCGCGCCAGATCGACGTCGGCATGGTCGCGGGCTGCTTCCATTACTTCTCGGGCTGGGCGACCAAGCTCGCGGGCGAGACCACCGCGGTGAACCCCGCGCAGTTCACGTACACGCTGCGCGAGCCGGTCGGCGTCGTCGCCGCGATCGTGCCGTGGAACTTCCCGATGATCATGGTCGGCTGGAAGGCGGCGCCCGCGCTCGCGGCCGGCAACACGATCGTCGTCAAGCCCGCCTCCGAGACGCCGCTCACCGCGATCCGCATCGGCGAGCTCGCGCTCGAGGCCGGGCTGCCGCCCGGAGTCTTCAACGTCGTGCCCGGCCGCGGCTCGGTCGCGGGAGAGGCGCTCGTCCGCCATCCGGACGTCGACAAGATCAGTTTCACGGGGTCGACCGAGGTCGGCCGCCACCTCATGAAGATCGCATCGGACGGCGTCAAGAAGCTGACGCTCGAGCTCGGGGGCAAGTCGCCGAACATCGTGTTCAGCGACGCTGATCTCGACGCCGCCCTGCGGGGCGCCACGACCGGCATCTTCTATGGCAAGGGCGAGGTTTGTGCGGCAGGCTCGCGGCTGCTCGTCGAGCGCGCGATCTACGACGAGTTCGTCGCCCGGCTCGCCGAGCGCTCGAAGAAGCTCGTCCCCGCCGACCCGATGGATCCCAAGACGCGCCTGGGCGCGCTCGTGAGCGAGAAGCAGGTGCAGACCGTGCTGGGCTATGTGGAGACGGGCGTTCAGGAGGGCGCGAGGCTCGTGGCCGGGGGTCAGCGTGCGCCGGTCAACGGCAAGGGGACGTTCGTGCAGGCCACGGTGCTCGCCGACGTCGACAACCGCATGCGCGTCGCGCAGGAGGAGATCTTCGGGCCGGTGCTCGCGGTCATTCCCTTCGACGGCGAGGCCGATGCCGTCGCCAAGGCGAACGACGTACTCTATGGTCTCGCCTCGGGCGTGTGGACGAACGACGTGAAGAAGGCGCACCGTGTCGCACGCGCGCTCAAGGCTGGCACGGTGTGGATCAACATGTACAACTTCTACGATCCCGGCATGCCGTTCGGCGGCGTGAAGGGCAGCGGTTTCGGACGCGACCTGGGAAGTGCGAGCCTGCTGGAGTACACCCAGGTCAAGAGCGTCTGGGTGAACCTCGAATAGGGAGTTGGGGAAGTCGGCCATGGGCCGCCTGCACTGCGTCCTCCTGCTCACCCCCGATATCGAACGCCAGCGGGCGTTCTATCGCGAGCGCCTCGGCCTCGAGGCCTCGCGCAGCGACGACGCCCTGACCGTTTTCGCGGTCGCGGGCGCCGCGCTCGTGCTCCAGCCGCAAGTCCCCGGCGCCAAGCCCGAGCTGCGCCTCGCGGTCACGGCCGTGCCGCTCGAGGCGCGCGTGGCCGCGCTCGTCGCGCGCTCGGTGCCGCTCGAGGGCGGCATCGTCGAACAGCCGACGGGACGCGTCGCGGTGCTGCGGGATCCGGAGGGCACCGCCGTGCAGCTCGTCGAGCCGACGGCCGAGCTCGCACCGGGGCGCTGGCCGCGGCTCTCGCACGCGATCATCAACGCGGCAAAGTTCGATGCGACCGTCGCGTTCTACCGCGAGGTGGTCGGGCTCAAGGTGGCGGACGAGGACGAGCGCTGGGTCGAGTTCGAAACGGGCGAGACGCGCCTCACGGTGCACGATCGCGCGGACAACGACTCGCTCGCGCTGTACGCCGACCAGCGGCTCGCGTTCGCGTTCGAGGACGCCGGGTTCGAGACGTGGACCGAGGAGCTGCGCAAGCGCGGGGTGGCGTTCGCGACCGCGCCCGCCGAGACCGAGCTCGGGCCGCAGGCCGAGGTCGAGGACGCCGACGGCTGGTTCGTCGTGCTCCACGGCCCGGCGCCCGAGGAGCCGCCCGACGAGGACGAGCTCGACCGCGAATACGGCGAGGACGACGACACGCGCGGGCTGCCGCGACGCGGCGGTGAGCTCGGCTCGGAGGCCACGCGCCGCACGCTTCCGGCCGCGAAGGTCGCTCGCAAGCAGGCGGCGAGGAGCGGCGCGCGGCCCGCGCCGGAGCCCGACCGCGGCGGATTCGTGCCGCGTGGCTTCTCCGGGCCGCCGCGCTTCGGACCGCCGCGCCCGCCGGGATTCGCCGGCCCGCGGCCCGCGGGCCCGGGCGGCCCGCGTCCCTCCGGCCCCGCCGCGCCGCGTCCGGCGGCGCCGGCCGGGCCGCCGCGCCCGCCGCGCCCGGATCGCGATCCCGAGCGGCGATAGCGTATCGTCGCCGCCTCGCACGCCGTTCGATCGAAACCCCGTCCCGGAGATCCCCAACGCATGTCCACGTCCCGCGTGCTGCTCGCCGGCGCCGTCCGCACGCCGATCGGCCGCTTCGGTGGCGGCCTCGCGCCCTCGAGCGCCGCCGCACTCGGCGGCATCGCGGCCGCCGCGGCGCTCGGCCGTGCGGGCGTCGCCGCCGGGCACGTCGACGAGGTCATCGTGGGCCACGCGCGACAGGCCGGGAACGGCCCGAACCTCGCGCGTCAGGTTGGGCGCCGCGCCGGGCTGCCCGACCGCGTGCCCGCTTTCACGATCAACAAGGCGTGCGCGAGCGGGCTGCAGGCGATCGTGAGCGGGGCCCAGAGCGTCCGGCTCGGCGATGCGGACGTCGTGCTCGCGGGCGGCAGCGAGCACATGAGCAGCATTCCGTTCCTCGCGACCCACCTGCGCTGGGGGCAGAAGCTCGGGGATGCGCCGCTCGTCGACGCGATGTACCGCGACGGCTACCTCTGTCCGCTCTGCGACCAGCTGATGGGCGAGACCAGCGAGACGCTCGCGACCGAGTACGCGATCTCGCGCGAGGAACAGGACCGCTACGCCGTGCGCAGCCACGAGCGCGCGGCGCGCGCGTGGGCGAGCGGCGCGCTCGCAAGCGAGGTCGTCGCGGTGGGCGTGGGAGAAGGGCGCCGGGCGGCGACGGTCGAGCGCGACGAGCACTTCCGCTCCGACGCGAGCCTCGCCGGGATGGCGAAGCTCAAGCCCGTGTTCCGCAAGGACGGCAGCATCACCGCCGGCAACGCCAGCGCGATCACCGACGGCGCCGCCGCGATCGTCGTGCTCTCGGAATCCGCCGCCACGCGGCTCGGTGCGACGCCGCAGGCCGCGCTGCTCGGCGCCGTCAGCGTCGGCGTCGACCCCGCGCGCATGGGGCTGGGTCCGGTGCCCGCGGTGCGGACGCTGCTCGAGCGCCACCACCTGACGCTCGCCGACGTCGACCTGATCGAGCTCAACGAGGCGTTCGCGTCGCAGGTGCTCGCCTGCGACCGCGAGCTCGAGTTCGATCCGGAGCGGCTCAACGTGAACGGCGGCGGCATCGCCCTCGGGCATCCCACCGGATGCAGCGGCACGCGCATCGTCGTCGCGCTCGTGCACGAGCTCGCCCGCCGTGGCGGCAGGCGCGGCATCGCGACGCTGTGCGTGAGCGGCGGCCAGGGCATGGCCGTGCTGATCGAGCGCCTGTGAACGCGGCGGGCGCCCCGCCGGTGCGGCTCGAGCTCGCCGACGGGGTCGCCGTCGCGACGCTCGACCGCCCCGGGAAGCTGAATGCGTTCGCAGGCGACATGCGCGAGCGGCTGGTCGAGGTCGTCCGCACGGTGGGCGCGAACCCCGACGCGCGCGTGCTGGTCGTGACCGGCGCGGGGCGCGCGTTCTGCTCGGGCGGTGACGTCGATTTCATGCGCGATCTGCTGGCGCGCGGCGCGGGCTACGACGAGCTGGCGCCGCAGGTCGACGCGGGACGCGAGGTCGTGACGGCGCTCGCGGCGCTGCCGATTCCCGTGATCGCGGCGCTGAACGGCGTCGCGGCGGGCGCCGGCGCGAACCTCGCGCTCGCGTGCGACGTGCGGCTCGCATCGGACGAGGCGCGCTTCGGCGAGACCTTCGTCCGCATCGGTCTGCACCCGGACTGGGGCGGAAGCTGGACGCTGCCGCGCGTCGTCGGGCTCGCGAAGGCGCTCGACCTGTGCTGGAGCGGGGAGGTGATCGGCGCGGACGAGATGCTGCGGCTCGGGATCGTGCAGCGTCTCTGGCCCGCGGCCGCGTTCGAGCCCGAGTGGCGCGCCTATGCGGCACGGCTCGCGGCAGGGCCGCGCACGAGCCTGCGCGCGATCAAGGCGAGCCTGCGCGCGTCGGCGGAGCGCACGCTCGCGCAGGCGCTCGACGCCGAGGCGGGCGCGCAGCGGGCCTGCTGGGAATCCGGCGACGCCGCCGAGGGGCTGGGCGCTTTCCGCGAGAAGCGCGAGCCGCGGTTCGTCTCGGCCGCGGCCGCCCGTG
>DATJXF010000007.1:0-3875 GCA_035500415.1 Candidatus Acidiferrales bacterium
CCCATCCTCGTGTTCGGCGACGGCCAGCAGTCGCGCTGCTTCTCGGCGGTGCAGGACGTGGTGCGCGGCATGCTGCTGCTCATGGACACCAAGGAAGCCGAGGGCGAAGTCTTCAACGTCGGCTCGGACGAAGAAATCAGCGTGGTCGAGCTCGCGCACCGTATCCGGCGCATGTGCCAGAGCGAGTCGGCGATCGAGTTCGTGCCCTACGAGCAGGTCTACGGCCAGTCGTTCGAGGACATGCGCCGCCGCGTTCCCGACCTGAGGAAGATCCGGCGCGTGACCGGCTATCGGCCCCAGGTCCTGCTCGACCGGCTTCTGGAGCTCACGATCCGGGACCACTGCGAGCAGATGAACATTCCCTGCCCGGTGGGCGCCGCGACCGCCTGACCCAGGGACCCGCAACCGAGGCCCGACCCGTTTGCCGCTGGCTGCGCTCCCCCTCGCGCTGGTCCTCGCGCTCGTCCTGACGCCGCTCGCCGTCCGCATCGCGTGGACGAGCGGTTACCTCGATCACCCCGAAGCGCGAAAGCTGCACACCTCGGCCACCGCCCTGCTCGGCGGCGCTGCCGTGTTCGTGAGCGCGCTGATCGCATGGGGTGTGGCGATGCGCGTGATGCCGCATGCGCCCGCGGACTGGGAGGCCTACTACCTGCTCTTCGGCGCCGGCGTCGCGCTCGCGACCGGCCTGTGGGACGACCGCTTCGGCATGCGGCCATCGGTCAAGATGCTGGCGCAGGCGGCGGCCGGCGTCGTGCTGCTCGCGGGCGGCGCGATCCCGCGCCTGGGGCTCCCGATCGGCGTCGACGCCGCGATCACGCTCGTCGCGCTCATCGGCCTCATGAACGCGGTCAACTTCCTCGACAACATGAACGGCATGGTGGCCGGGCTCGCCGCGATCGCGCTCGCCGGCTTCGCGTGGACCAGCATGCAGCGTGGCGCGAACGGCATCGCCGCCGCGCAGCTCGCGCTCGCGGGCGCGTGCCTGGGATTCCTGCCGCACAACTTTCCACGCGCCCGCATCTTCCTCGGCGACGCGGGCAGCCTGTTCCTGGGCTACAGCCTCGGCGCCTCGGCGCTGCTGGCGATGAACGGCGCGCGGCCGGGCTGGGGCCAGGCAGGCCCCGCGCTGGTGCTCGCGTATCCGGCCCTCGACCTGCTCTTCGTCGTCGTGACGCGCGTGCGCGCGGGCCGCCCGGTCTACGAGGGCGGCAAGGACCACACGAACCACCGCGTGGCGCACGTGCTCCACAGCACCCACGTCACGGTCCCCCTCCTCTGGCTGCTTGCCGCGCTGCTGTGCGCGAGCGGCCTGCTCGTGCTGCGGCTCAACCAGCCCGCGCCCACGCTGGCCTTCTGCAGCGCGTGGGTGGCGGCGCTTTTCTGGGGCGGATGGAGACTGGCGGCCGTGCCGGTCGTGCACCGGGGCTGACCGGCGGGCCGGAGCGCCGATTGCTTCGTCACCGGAGACGCTCCTCGCTCGACGTATCGCTCGGGATACGACTCGCTCCTCGCCTCCTCCGGTTCCTTGCGCTCGACGCTTCGGGCCGCCGGCAGGGAGCGGGTCGGAGTTGGGCCACCGCCGAGCGTGCGCTATAGTCGCGGCCCCAACCCAACGCACGGAGACCCGTCCCGCCATGTCCGATCCGCATCCGAGCGACACCGCGCCCCAGTGGGGCCGTCCGCTCAAGCGCAAGGTGAAGTACGCCGCGCCGTCCGCCGCCGGAACCGCCGCCCCGCACGTCGGGCCAGTGGACGATCCGGCCGCCCTCGCGCAGGCCGCGACGATCGTCCACACCGAGCACCCGCCGCGGCCCGTGAGCGTGCCCGCTCCGCGCGCGCACCGCGAGCCGGACGAGTCCGATTTCCGGCTGCGCGACCTCGTCGGGACGATGGCGAAGGGACTCGTCGATCATCCGGACGACGTCGTTGTGGAGATCCTCTCGGCGGGTGACGACGGCGTGTTCGAGCTCCACGTCCATCCGGACGACCTCGGCCACGTGATCGGCAAGCAGGGCCGCACCGCACGCTCGCTGCGCCTGACGCTCGGCGCGGCCGCCGCGCGCGCCGACCGCCGCGTCACGCTGGAGATCGCGGACTGACCGGCGCGCCGCGGGCGTCCGCAACGGATGCGCGCGGCGTGGGCCCGCGAAGCGCGATGGCGCTCGTCCTCGTGGGTCGCGTGGGGCGGCCTCACGGCGTGGCCGGCGAGATCTACGTCGACCGGATCGTGCTCTCCGCCGACGAGCTGCGCGCGCTCGGCGAGCTCGAGTGGCGCGGAAGGGGCAGCGATCATCGCGCGCTCAAGATCCGCTCCGTGCGCGCGACGCACGACCGGCTGCTCGTCCACTTCGCGGGGGTCGATCAGCGCGAGGCGGCGGCGCTCCTCACGAACGGCGAGCTGTGGACGGCGGCCGAGCGCCTGCCCGATCCCGGCCCGGGACTGGCGTACACGTTCCAGTTCGTCGGCCTGCGCGTCGTGGACACGACCGGCCGCGAGCTGGGTGTCGTGCGTGACGTGACGAGCGGCTCCGCGCAGCCGCTCTACGTGGTCGAGCGAGAGGGCCGCGAGCGGTTCTATCCCGCGATCGAACCGTTCGTGAAGAGCGTCGACTTCGCGGCGGGCGTCATCACGCTCGCGCTGCCGCCCGGCTTCGAGGAACTGGAATCGTGAGGATCTCGCTCGTCACGATCTTTCCCGAGCTGTTCCCGCCGGTGCTCGCGGAGGGCATGATCCGCGTCGCGCGCGAGAAGCAGCGGCTCGTCGTCGACGTCGTGAACCTGCGCGACTTCACCGACGACGCGCACCAGAGCGTCGACGATGCGCCGTTCGGCGGCGGCGCAGGAATGGTGATGAAGATCGAGCCGATCGACCGCGCCCTGCGCTCGCTCGCCGTGGGCGAGCCCGGCGCGCGAACGACCGGCACGCGCGTCGCGCTGACCTCTCCGCAGGGACGCGCGTTCACCCAGCGCATGGCGCTCGAGTGGGCGGTGCTCGACCACCTCGTCATCGTCTGCGGTCGCTACAAGGGCGTGGACGAGCGCGTCGCGGAGCACCTCGTCGACGAGGAGTTCTCGATCGGCGACTTCGTGCTCTCGGGGGGCGAGCCCGCGGCCGTGTGCGTCGTCGATGCGCTCGCGCGGCTCCAGCCGGGCGTGGTCGGGCAGTTCGACTCGGTCGAGAGCGACTCGTTCCACTCCGGCCTGCTCGATTCCGGCTACTGGACGCGCCCGGCCGAGTATCGCGGCTGGCGCGTGCCCGACGTGCTGCTCTCCGGCCACCACGCGCAGATCGAACAGGCGCGGCGCGAGGACGCGCTCCGCCGCACGCTCGTTCGCCGGCCGGAGCTGCTGGAGGGCGCCGACCTGAGCCGCGAGGACCGCGAGTTCCTCGCTCGCCAGCGCCGCGGGCGCGGAACGGACGCGTGACCGCCACCGGGGGTCGGCCCGGCGCACGGCTCGAGGCGTTCGCGGGCGGCGCGTTCCTGCTGTTCGCCGCGACGCTGCCCGGCTCGATCGCACCGATGGAGTACGCGGTCGGCCTGTGCACGACGCTCACGCTGATCGCGCTGTGGCGCTCCGGCCGCCGCTGGTGGGCGCCGACACCGGTCGCGCTGCCGGGCGTGGCGTGGTTCGTCGCGCTGTTCGTCGTGTCGGCTTTCGCGCTCGATCGCGCGGGGAGCTTCCCGCGCATCACGAAGGGGCTCTTCCCGCTGCTCACCGGGCTCGCCGCGCACCGCGCGCGCACGCGCCGCGACGCCGAGCGCGCGATCGCCGTCTACTTCGCGGCGTTCGCGCTGGTCTCGATCCTCGGGCTCGGCATGTGGGTGGCGCAGGGTGCGAGCTTCGCCGAGCGGGCGCGCGGGCTCGTGGGT
>DATJXF010000008.1:0-6273 GCA_035500415.1 Candidatus Acidiferrales bacterium
CTCGCTGCTGCTCACCGCGGCCCTCGCGCTTGCGTCCGCCGCGCGCGCGCGCGCGGCGAGCGAGACGCTCTACGACAACGACACGAACGGCATGGTGCCCGGACCGCGCGCGACGGATCGCAACTACACCTACGGCATGCACACCAACTGGTGGGGCGAGCCCGACGTGATGCCGGACTGGGTCGAGCGCGTCGCGGAGAGGCTCGGCGGCGCGGGATACGACGCGCACCGCCGGCTCTCGTTCGAGGCCGGGCAGGAGCTCTACACGCCCGACTCGCTCTCCGACCGCAACCCGATCCACAACGACCGGCCCTACGCGGCGTGGCTCTACGCCGGCGCGATCCTCACCAACACGGACCTCCGCCACCAGCGCTCGCTCGACGTGAGACTCGGCATGGTGGGACCGGACGCTCAGGGTGAGGAGATCCAGACCTGGTGGCACCGCTACGAGCACATCCGGCTGCCGCGCGGCTGGCGCTACCAGCTCTCGGACGAAGTGGGTCTGCGCGCCTCGCTCGACGAACACTGGCGGCCGTTCGGTTTCCGGCGCTTCGTCGACCTGATCCCACACGCGCGCGTCACGGCGGGCAACGTGCTCGACGAGGCCGCAGCGGGCGCGACGTTCCGCATCGGCCTGCCGCTGCCCGACGACTTCGGCCTCGGCGCGCCCGGCGGGCCCGCGGCCCATCCGCCCGGCTTCGGCGTGGAAACGTTCGCGCGCGCCGAGGGCCGTGCGGTCGCGCACGACATGTTCCTCGACGGAAACACGTTCGCGCCGAGTTTGCGCGTCCACCACGAGCCGTTCCTCGTCGAGGCGCAGATGGGCTGCGCGGCGCACTGGCGCTCGGTGGCGCTGCGCTACACGTTCTCGTACACGAGCCAGCAGTTTCGCGAGCGCCAGGACTACCAGGAGTACGGCTCGATCGGCTTGAGGTTCTAGCGCGCTGCGGTATCCTCGCCCGCTCCCGCCGCGTCCGGACCGCCCTCGCGGCGTCTTCCCGAGGACTTCGCACCGTGTGGCCAACTCTCGCAGCCAAGATCGAGCGCGGTGAGCGTCTCGACACCGCCGAGGGCGTCTACCTCCTCACCGAGGCGCCGCTGCTCGAACTGGGCGCGCTGGCGCAGCAGGCGCGCGCGCGCAGGACGGATCCGTCGATCGTCACGTACGTGATCGACACGAACCCCAACTACACCAACTGGTGCACGGTCGACTGCCACTTCTGCGCGTTCTACCGCAAGCCGGGCCGGCCGGCGGCCGACGGCTACACGCACGACGTCGAAGGCGTGATGCGGATGATGGAGGCGGCCCGCCAGCTCGGCGCGACGACCGTGCTGCTGCAGGGGGGCCTGAACCCGGAGATCCCGTGGGAGTTTTACACCACGATCGTGCGTGAGGCGCGGCGACGCTATCCGGGGATCATGCCGCACTTCTTCTCCGCACCGGAGATCCACCAGATGGTGGAGGTGAGCGGGCTCGACGTCCGCGGCGTGCTGCAGGCGCTCCACGATGCCGGCCAGCGCTCGCTGCCGGGCGGCGGCGCCGAGATCCTCGCGAGGCGCGTGCGCCAGCGCATCTCGGTCAAGAAGGGCGGACCCGAGGCGTGGCTCGACGTCCACCGCGAGGCGCACCGCGTCGGGATGAAATCGACCGCGACGATGATGTACGGCCACGTCGAGACGCCCGCGGAGATCGTCGAGCACTTCGACTGCATCCGCGCGCTTCAGGATGAGACGCACGGCTTCACCGCGTTCGTGCCGTGGTCGTACAAGCGCGGCAACACGCCGATGGAATCGAAGGTCCCGCACGTCGCAGGCGCTTCGATGTACTTCCGCG
Organism: Candidatus Acidiferrales bacterium; assembly: GCA_035500415.1. GTDB lineage: Bacteria > Eisenbacteria > RBG-16-71-46 > RBG-16-71-46 > RBG-16-71-46 > CAIXRL01. Next base: position 1,835 of record DATJXF010000008.1, read on the forward strand.
TGCTCGCCGCGTCGCGGCTCTACCTCGACAACTTCGACCACGTTCAGGCGACCTGGTTCAGCGAGGGCAAGAAGACCGGCCAGATCGCGCTGCAGTTCGGCGCGGACGATTTCGGCGGCACGCTGTTCGAGGAGAACGTCCACCTCGCGACCGGGCACCGCAACAAGACCACGATCGCCGAGATCGAGACGCTGATCCGCGAGGCGGGTTTCACCCCGGCGCAGCGCGACACGCTCTACAACGTGATCAAGGTCGGCGAAGGCCCCGAGGCGCTCGAGCGCCTGAGCGGCGACGTGCCGCTGTTCGTCGAGAGCCTGCGCGAGCTGCCGGCGGAGTACCCGGCGCAGCTCGAGGGCGAGGAGCCCGGCTCGCTCGTCATGCCGCGCTGAGCGCGCGGCGCGGCGTTCCCTGCTCCGGGCGGCAGCCTTCGACCGGCCGGCGTCGCCGCCGCGTAGCCGGGCTCGAGCGGTCCCAGCTCGAGCCACACGACCTCGAAGCCGTCCGCGCTGCGCCCGCGTCGCTCGTTCGCCACGTCGAGGTGCGGCAGCGTGCGCGCCTCACCGGGCGTCGCCATCACCTCGCGCCACTCGCCCCACGCGGCCTGCGGATCGCGAAAGACGAGCACGACGTTGCGGAACCCGAGCCGCCGCCGGCACGCCGCGACGTCATCGGGTGAGAGCGCGAGGTCGAGCACGGGATGGCCGCAGCTCCACGCGAGCACGGGGCCGAGATTGCTCATGACGGTCTCGCCCGGCGCGAGCCGGCGCGCGAGCTCGCCCGAGAGCGCCCGCAGCGTGGGCGTGGCGGGAACGCCGCGCTCGAACGAGGTCGCGCGCGTCCGGGCGAGCCCCTGCACGCACGACCAGCCGCCCCAGCCGAGCGCGAGCGCCGCCACGCCGGCGAGCAGCGCGCGGCGTAGCGCGGGCGGGACCGACGCGCCGGGGAGCCGCAGGATCAGTGCGCCCAGCGCGAGCACGCCCATCGGCTCCAGCAGCACGCGGACCGGATAGAGATCGCGCGGCCACGGGATGCCTGCGGCCGCGCCGAGCACGCCGAGCGCGTCGCACGCGAGCCCGGCGAACGCCGCGGCGGCCAGCGGCCCCGGCGCCCGCGCGAGCGCGAGCCAGCCCACGAGCGCGCCCAGCCAGAGCCCACGCGGCCCGAGCGTCATCGAGGCGAGGAGCGCGGGGACGTTGTGCAGCACCTTCGCGCCGAACAGCGAAACGGCGCGGAAGCCGGCCGGCGGATCGGGAAGCACGGCGAGGTGGCCGAGCGAGAACGCGCTGCGGCCATCGATGCCGTCCCAGAGCGCGAGCCGCGTCATCGCCCAGCGGTGCGGGCCGAGCGCGCGCCACTCGTGGAGCCACCACGGCGCGATCGGCAGCGCCGCGCCCGCGAGTGCGAGCACGAACGCGCGCGTGCGACGGCTCCGCGGCGCCGAGAGCGCCCCCGCCGCCGCGAGCGCGAGCGCGAATCCCGGGACGCTCGCGCCGAAGAGGCCGGTTGCGCCGAGCCCCAGGCCGTAGAGAAACGGGCGCTCCGCCGCCGCACCGAGCGCGATCCCGAGACAGGCGAAGAGGAGCCCGAGCGTGTACGGCAGCTCGCTGAAGCCGCCGCACGCGAAGTGCTGCGACTCGGGATCGAGCACGAAGGAGAGGGCGAGCACGAGCGCGGCGCCGATGCGAAGCGATGCGGGCGCCTCGGGCCGGAAGCGCGCGAGCAGGTGACGCGTCGCGAGCGCGAGCGAGGCGCCGAGCATCAGGAAACAGACGAACGGCAGGATCAGCGTGAGCCACGCGCGATCGTCGGCCCGGCCCATCGCGTCCGCCCCGGGCGCGAGCCTGAAGAGCGCGGCCTCGATCAGGACGAGCCCGGGCTGGAGCGAGGCGAGCGGCCACGGTGGATCGGCGTGAGAGGCGAGCTCGACCGGCAGCGCGAACGTCGTCGCGAGCCGTCCGCCGTGTTCGAGCTCGCGTGCGGCGAGCGCGTACGGCGCCGTGCCGTCGTCGAGGATCGGCGTGCGGCCGCCCAGGTCCAGGGCGTGCGCGTGCATCCACCACAGCGCGGCGCCGGCCACCAGCACGATCGGGAGCACGAAGAGGTCGGCCAGCGGACCGCGCCGAGGGAGCGCCATGCGCGCAGCCTACGCGGGAGCGCGCGCCGCGCTCAACCGTCGTCGTCGGATTTGCCGCGTTGGGAACCCGGCCGATTGCGCCCGACGGCGGGCGCGACGCACAGTTCGACGTTCGTGCCGCGTTCCCCCGGGGGCCGCTCGCGACCGTCGCGCCAAGTCGCGCAACGTTCTCGAGCGGAACTCCCGTTCGCCGGAGGCCTCATGTCGCGCTTCGCTCGCACGCTCGCGCTCGCCGCACTGCTCGCGCCGCTTTCGTTGGGCTCCGCTTCGGTTCGCGCCGCCGAGACGGCGGACGTCCGGCTGGGCCACGACGTGGTCCCCACGTTCGAAGCCGTACATCTGCGGCTCGACGCCGATCGCGCCGATTATTCCGGCTGGGTGCACGTCGAGCTGAACGTCGCGAGCGCCTCGTCGACGATCCGCTTCCACGCCGACGGGCCGACGCTCACGCGCGTCACGGTCGTGCAGCACGGCGATTCGATCGCGACGCAGGCGGGCGAGGGCGCCGAGGGCCTTCGGACGCTGACACTCGCGAAGTCGCTCGAGCCGGGCGCGGCGACGCTCGACATCGCGTTCACGGCGCCGTTCGGCACGCGCGCGGTGGGGCTCTACCGCGTGACGGCGGACGAGCGCGGCTATGCGTTCACGCAGTTCGAATCGAGCGACGCGCGGCGCGCGTTTCCGTGCTGGGACGAGCCCGGATTCAAGATCCCCTGGCAGGTGACGCTCGAGGTGCCGGTGGCGCACGAGGCCGTCTCGAACACGCCGATCGAGCGCACGGAGCCGGCGGGCTCGTGGAAGACGATCACGTTCCGTCGCACGCGGCCGTTGCCGAGCTACCTCGTCGCGATCGCGACGGGCCCGCTCGAGTTCGTGCCCGTGCCCGGCACGCACGTGCCGATGCGCATCGTGACGGTGCACGGCAAGACCGCGCTCGCCGCGGTCGCCGCGTACGACGTGCCGCGGCTGCTCGCGGGTCTCGAGCGCTGGTTCGGCACGCCGTATCCGTTCGAGAAGCTCGATCTCATCGCCGTGCCGGACTTCGCCTACGGCGCGATGGAGAACGCCGGCGCGATCACGTTCCGCGAGGACGCTCTGCTGATCGATCCGGCGACGGCGACCTCGACGCAGCGACGCTCGGTCGCGAACGTGAGCTGCCACGAGATGGCGCACATGTGGTTTGGGGATCTCGTCACGATGTCGTGGTGGGACGACCTCTGGCTCAACGAATCCTTCGCGGACTGGATGGCGGCGAAGATCACCGACCAGGTCTTCCCCGAGATGAACGAAGGGCTCTTCGATCTCGAGCGCATCCAGCAGGTGATGGCGGGCGACGTGCTGCCCTCGACGATCGCGATCCGCGCCCCCGCGACCAGCGCGACGGGGGGACTCACCAACGTCGGACTGGTCTACAGCAAGGGCAACGCGATGCTGTCGATGTTCGAAGCCTACCTCGGGCCCGAGGTCTTCCGGCGCGGCGTCCAGGAGTACCTGAAGGCGCACGCGTGGGGGAACGCGACCGCGTCCGATCTCTGGCGCGCGCTCGACGCGGCGAGCGGCAGCAACGTCTCCGCGGCAATGGCGTCGTTCACGGACCAGCCCGGCGTGGCGGAGGTGCGCGTCGTTCCCGCCGAGGGCGGCGTGCGGCTCACGCAGACGCGAGCGAGCCCGTGGGGCGTCTCGCAGGCGCCGATGACGTGGCGGATCCCGATGGTGCTGCGCTACGCGCGCGGCGGCCGCGTCGACTCGGTGCGCGTGCTGCTCGATGGGCCCGAGAAGATCGTCGCGCTGCCCGGTCGGGGCGCGCTCGACTGGGTGATGCCGAACGCAGGCGGCCACGGCTACTACGCGTGGAGCGAGCCGGACGAGATCATGGCCCGGCTCTCGCAACGCGCGACCGATGCGCTCTCGCCTGCCGAGCGCGTCGCGTTCCTGGGCAACCTGGGGCTCCTGTTCGACGACGGTGAGGTGCACGGCGACACCTACCTCGCCGCGCTCGTGCCGTTCGGTTCGGACCGCTCGCCGAGCGTCGTCGCATCCGACCTGCGGTTGCTCGGGCAGGCGCGTACGGACCTCGTGCCGGACTCGCTCGCGGATCCGTTCGCGGTGTACGTCCGGCGCACGCTGGGGCCCGAGCTCGCGAAGATCGGCTACGAACGCAAGCCCGGCGAGGACGAGACGATCGGCACGATCCGTGGCGACCTGCTGCGCTGGCTCGCCCACACCGGCCGCGACGCGGCCGCGGAGCGATACGCGCTCGCGGCGGCGAAGCGTTACCTCGCCGATCCCGCCTCGGTCGACCCAT
>DATJXF010000009.1:0-43809 GCA_035500415.1 Candidatus Acidiferrales bacterium
AGGTGCGAACGCGGGCCGAACCCATGAGACGAGTCTAGGGAGGCGCGCGGGCGATTCCGCACGACGATCCATTGCGGGGCGGGAGCACCCGGCGCGCTGGGCCCTTGCGCCCGCAAGGCGCGAGCGCGTTGCGGCGCGGGCGACTCGCGCGCCGGGGGGAAATGCCGCGCGCCCCGGTCCGAAGCCGGAGCGCGCGAGATCACCCATCGCGAAATGCGGCGCGCGTTGCAGGGCGCGCCGCGCGCGGTCAGCGATCGGGTCCCAGCAGCTGGCCGAGCCCGCCCAGGAGTCCCCCCTCGTCGACGCGCCGGCCGCCGCCCTGCGGTGCGGCCGCGAAGATGCGGCCGGCGAGGCGCGAGAACGGCAGCGACTGGAGCCACACCCTGCCGGGCCCTTTGAGCGTCGCGAGGAAGAGCCCCTCGCCGCTGAAGAGCATCGTCCGGATGCCGCCCGCGAGCTGGATGTCGTAGTCGACGCCCGCTGTCATCGCGACGATGCAGCCGGTCTCGACGCGCAGCGTCTCGCCCGCGGCGAGCGTGCGCTGCTCGAGGGTGCCGCCGGCGTGCACGAACGCGAAACCGTCGCCGTGGAGCCGCTCGAGGATGAAGCCCTCGCCGCCGAAGAGCCCGGCGCCGAAGCGCCGCGTGAACGCGATGTCGATGCCCACGCCCTTCGCCGCGACGAGGAACGAGTCCTTCTGCGTGATGAGCTCGCCGCCCAGCTCGGCGAGCGGGATCGCGACGATCTTGCCGGGATACGGCGCGGCGAACGCGGCCTTGCGCTTCACGCGGCCCTGGTTCTGGAACACCGTCATGAACAGCGACTGGCCGACCAGGAGCCGCTTGCCCGCGCCCAGCAGCGCGCCCACGAGACCACTCGGCTGCACCGAGCCGTCCCCGAAGATCGTCTCCATGTGGATGTCGTCTTCGAGGTACATCATCGCGCCCGCCTCGCCGACGACCGCCTCGCCGGGATCGAGCTCGATCTTCACGTACTGGAGGTCGTTGCCGAGAATCTCGTAGTCGACGACGTCGTTGGACATGAGAGCTCCTTCGCGAGGGGCGTCCGCACCGATCGGGCGGGCCGGGAGGAACTACGTCCCCTGGGCGGCGCCGGTTTCAGTCCAGCTCGACGAGCCCGTGTGCGCGCAGCATCTCCTCGAAGCGCGCGAGGCCGGACTGCTCCTCGGGCCCGAAGCGGTAGTGGAACTGGCGCAGGTAGCTCTCGGTCTCGGCCGTGGACCAGCCCGGATCGGTCGTGCGGCGTGCGACCTCCGGCAGCGACGCCAGTCCGGCTGCGAGCGAGGCCTCGAGGAACGCGCGCATCTCGTCCTTGACCGCGGGATCGAGCGCCGAGCGCACGACCCACAGCGCGTAGACGAACGGCAGGCTGGTCCACGCGAGCCAGTCCTCGCCGAGGTCGAGCACGTGCGTGAAGCCCTCGGGCGGGCGCTTGCGCGTGCGCATCGCCTGATCGCCGATCAGGAGCACGGCGTCGGCCTGCGTCGGCTCCAGCCCGCGCACGTAGCGCACGCCCTCGAGTCCGCGGCGTACGTCGAGCAGCAGGCGCAGCAGGCGAATCGAGGTCGACGTGGCCGGCGTGACCGAGATGCGCGCGCCCGCCAGCGCGGCCGCCGGCCGGCGCGAGAAGAGCAGCACCGAGAGCACCGGCCCGCGCGCCGCGACGCCCAGCGGCGCGAGCACCTCGAAGCGGTCGCGCAGCCGCAGGTAGTCGCCCGCAGCCATCAGCCCCAGGTCGACGCCGCCCGATTCGGCCTCGCGCCCCAACTCGCGCGGTTCGAGGTTCCGCACCGCGAACGGCGCGTCGTCCCAGAGCGCGTAAAACGGCGCCGCATTGGCGTAGGGAATGCGGGCCGCGACGACCGTGGAGAGCGAGCGCGAGGTGGGCATGGCGGCTCGCACGATACCGCCGCCTTCGGGCGGGGTCGAGCCGAGCCCGGCGCCGGGCGTCGCGGGCGCAGCGAGTCAACCGGGCTACCCGGCCGCAGCGGGTGTTCCGGCCACAGCGAGCGCAGCGGGCGCGACGATTTCGCGACGATTCCGCTTGTGCGCCCGGGCGGGTCGCCGCTAAGCTTCACGCCTCATGTCCGCACTCCGCCGCCATCATGTGCATCGCCACCACGCCCGCAGGGGCCGTGGTCGATGCGCGTTGCGCGAAACGGCGGACTGAAGCGCCGAATCCCGAAGCAACGACTCGATCGCGGCCCGTCCGGAAATCCGGACGGGCCTTTCGCTTTTTCCGACGCAGGAGGAAACGCCGTGCTCCGCATCGCGCTCCCCAACAAGGGCAGGCTCGCCGACGAGACCCGCGAGCTGTTCGAGGACGCCGGGCTCGACGTGCGCACCGGCTCGCCCCGCGCGCTCGTCGCCTCGCTGGGCGGCGTGTTCGAGGCGCTGTTCGTGCGCGCCCAGGACATCGCCGAGTTCGTCGCGGACGGCGCCGCCGACGTCGGCGTGACGGGCCACGACCTCGTCGCCGAATCCGGCCGCGAGCTCGACACGTTGCTCGATCTCGGTTTCGGTCGCTGCCGACTCGTGCTGGCCGCGCACGACGAACGTGGCGCCGCATCGGCCGAGGCGCTGCTGCCGGGCACGCGCGTCGCGACGTCGTTCCCGCGCATCGCGCGCGAGTTCTTCGAGCGCCGCCACCTCGCGGTCGAGATCGTGCCGGTCTCCGGCGCCGCCGAGATCGCGCCGCACGTCGGGATCGCCGACGTGGTCGTCGACCTCACCTCGACCGGCTCCACGATGCGCGTGAACGGCCTGCGGGAGATCGAAACCCTCCTCGAGTCCACCGCGCGGCTCGTGAGCCGGCCCGGCGCGCGCGCGGCCGACGAGAACGGGACCGACGCGCTCGGCGAGCTGGTGATGGCGCTCGAGTCGGTGCTGCGGGCACGCGGCCGCCGCTACGTCATGGCCAACGTGCCGCGCAGCGCGCTGCCCGAGGTGCGCGCGGTGCTGCCGGGGTTGAACGGCCCCACCGTGACCGAAGTGCTCGACGGCGGCCGCTTCGTCGCCGTTCACGCCGTGGTCGCCGCGGACGTGCTCATGAGCACCATCTCGGGTCTGCGCCGGCTCGGCGCCGAGGGCATCCTCGTCACCCGCATCGAGCGGCTGGTACCATGACGACACGATCGCGCTGGAACGGCGAGGCGCTCTCGGCGGCGCGCGAAGCACTCCTTCGCGAGCGACGCGCCGGCGGCGCCGATCCGGCGTGCGAATCGCAGGTGCGCGAGATCATCGCGCGCGTGCGCGCCGGCGGCGATCGCACGCTTTCGGAGCTCGCACAGCGCTTCGACGGCGTCGCACCGTCCGCGCTGGCGGTGCCCGCCGCGACGCTCGTCGCGGCCCGCGACGCGCTCGAGCCGGGCGTGAGGCGGGCGCTCGAGCACGCCGCGCGCAACCTCGAGCGTGCCCACGAGGCGTTCCGTCCGTGCGCCGTGGAGGTCGAGACCGAGCCCGGCGTGCGGGTGGGCCGCCGGCCCGATCCGCTCGCGCGCGTCGGCGTCTACGCGCCGGGCGGCCGTGCGGCCTACGCGAGCAGCGTGCTCATGGCCTGCATCCCGGCGCGCGTCGCGGGCGTCGCCCAGATCGTGGTCTGCTCGCCGCCCCAACGCGGGACGGGCCTGCCTTCCGACGTCGTGATGGCCGCGGCGCACCTCGCCGGCGCCACCGAGGTCGTGACGGCCGGTGGCGCGGGCGCGATCGCCGCGCTGGCCTACGGCACCGAAAGCCTCGCGCCCGTCGAGCGCATCGTCGGGCCCGGCAACGCGTGGGTCGCCGAGGCCAAACGCCAGGTCGCGGGCGTCGTCGGCATCGACTCGCCGGCGGGCCCGAGCGAACTGCTCGTGATCGCCGACGATGCCGCCGACGCGGACGGCATCGCGCGCGAGCTGCTCGCGCAGGCCGAGCACGACCCGGAGGCCGTCGCGATCGCGGTCGCGATCGGGCCGCGGATCGCCGCGGCGATGCAGACGGCGCTCGAGCGGGCGCTCGCCGGCGCGCCCTCCGGCGCGTACGCGGCGGCGCTCGTGCGGCGCGGCGGCGTGGTGCGCGCGGACGATGCCGGCGAGGCGCTGGCGTTCGCGAACGCGTTCGCGCCCGAGCACCTGCTGCTCGCGCTGAGCGCGCCCGAGGCCACGCTGGCGGAGGTTCGTGGCGCGGGCGCGGTGTTCGTCGGCGCGACGAGCTCCGTGGTGTTCGGCGACTACCTGGCGGGCGGTAATCACGTGCTGCCGACGGGCGGTGCCGCGCGCGCCTGTTCCGGACTCTCGACGCTCGACTTCGTGCGCTGGACCGCGTGGCAGCGCGTGAGCGAAGCGGGCGCGGCCGCGCTCGCCGGGGACGCGGGCGCGCTCGCGGAGGCCGAAGGCCTGCCGGCCCACGCCGCCGCCGCGCGCGCGTGGGCAGGAGCGGTGCGATGAGCTCCGGGCTCACGACGCGGCCGGACTGGGACGGCCTCGCGGCCTACCGCCCCGAGCCCGCGGCGCCGTCGGCGCGACTCGACCTCTCGGACAACACCAGCCGCTTCGGCGTACCGCCCGCGGCCGCGCTCGCGCTCGCCGCCGAACCGGTCGCCGCGCTCGCGCGTTATCCGCACGCCGACGCGGCGCCGCTCCGATGCGCGCTCGCGGACTACGCCGGGGTCCTGCCCGGACAGATCGTCACCGGATGCGGTTCGGACGACGTGCTGGACTCGGCGTTCCGGGCGCTCGCCGCGCCCGGCGCGCGCTGCGCGTTGCTCGCGCCGACGTTCCCGATGGCCGAGCGCTTCGCGCGCCTGAACGGCCTCTCGCCTTCGTCCGCGCCGCTCTCGCGCGATGGCGGCTTCGATCCCGATGCGCTGCTCGCGGGCGCGCCGGCGCTGGTCTACCTGTGTTCGCCCAACAACCCGACCGGCGCCGCGCTCGATCCCGACGCGCTCGAGTACGTGATCGCGCACGCGCCCGGCGCCGTTGTGCTCGACGAAGCGTACGCCGAGTTCGCGGACGGTGACTGGATCGCTCGGGCGCCCTCGCGACCCAACCTGCTCGTCACGCGCACGCTCTCCAAGGCGTTCGGGCTCGCTGCGCTGCGCGTCGGATACGCCGCGGCGACCGGGCGGCTGATCGAGCGCGTCGAGCTCTCGCGCGGGCCCTACAAGGTGAGCGGGATCGCCGAGCGCGTCGCGACGGCGGCGCTGCGCGACGATCGGCCCTGGGTACGCGAGCGGGCCGCGCAAGCCGCCGCGCTGCGCGACCGGTTGAGCGCGGCGCTGCGCGGACTCGGTCTGGAGCCGCTGCCTTCGGCGGCGAACTTCGTTTCCGTCCCGGTGCGGGACGCCGCCGCGCTCGCGGCCGCGACGAGCGCGCGCGGCGTCGCGCTGCGCGCGCTGCCGGCGCTTCCCGGCTTCGGCGACGTGCTGCGCATCACGGTCGCACCGTGGCCCGAGCTCGAGCGCGCACTCGCGGCACTCGCGGAGGCGCTGCGGTGCGCGTGACGCTCTTCGACTACGGCGCGGGCAACCTGCACTCGCTCGCGAAGGCGCTCGCGGCGGACGGCGTGACGCTCGTGATCACGAGCGATCCGTTCGCGGCGCTCGACACCGATGCGGTCGTGCTTCCGGGCGTGGGAGCGTTCGCGCCCGCCGCCGCCGCGCTCGCGCCGGCGCGCCCGCGCTGGCGCGACGCCGTGCAGGCCGGCCTGCCCTGCATCGGGATCTGCCTCGGCCTGCAACTGCTGCTGGACGCGAGCGAGGAGGGCGTGGGCGAAGGCCTCGGGCTCGTCGCGGGCCGGGTGCGGGCGCTCTCGACCCGGCGGCGGCCGCACATGGGCTGGAACGCGCTCGAGGGCGCGCTGGAGCCTGCGCTCGAAGCCGCTGGCCTGCGCGAGGCCTACTTCGCGCACTCGTTCGTCGTTCAACCCGAGGACGCCCGCGCGGTGACGGCGTGGACGGTGCACGAGCGCGAGCGCGTCCCCGCGATCGTGCGCTCCGGCTCCGCGCTGGGCGTCCAGTTCCATCCCGAGAAGAGCGGCCGCGCCGGCGTCGCGTTCCTGCAGTCGGTCCTCGCCGGGGCGCTCGCGCGCAGCGGCATGTCGGAGCGCGCGTGATCGCGATGCCCGCAATCGACCTGCGCGAGGGCGCGTGCGTGCAGCTCGTGGGCGGCGCCTACGAGCGCGAACGCGTGCGGCTCCCCGATCCGGTGGCCGTCGCGCACCGCTGGCGCGACTGCGGCTTTCGCGCGCTGCACGTGGTCGATCTCGACGCCGCGACGGGCCGCGGCGGGAACGCGGCGGCCATCGCCGCGCTGCTCTCGGCCGGCGGCGAGGTGCAGGTGGGCGGCGGCGTGCGCGACGAAGCGACCATCGCGCGCTGGCTCGACGCCGGCGCGGCGCGGGTCGTGATCGGCACGCGCGCCATCGAGGATCCCGCCTGGCTGGCGGAGGCCGCGACGCGCTTTCCCGGCCGCCTCGTCGTCGCGCTCGACGAACGCGGCGGCCAGGTGGCGACGCACGGCTGGACGCGCGCGCATGCGGAGGGCGCGGACGAGCGCGCCGCCGCGCTCGCTTCGCTGCCGCTTGCCGCCGTGCTCGTCACCGCGGTCGACCGCGAGGGCCGCCTCGCCGGCCCCGATCTCGATCTCGTCGAGCGCGTCTCGAGCCGCGTTCCGCATCCCGTTCACGCCTCGGGCGGCATCGCCAGCCTCGAGGACCTGCGCGCCGTGGGCTCGCGCGGCGCCGCCGCCGCCGTGCTCGGCATGGCGCTCTACACCGGCGCGCTCGATGCGCGCGCCGTCGCGGAGGAGTTCGGCTCATGACCTCGATCGTGCGCGAGACGCGCGAGACCCGCGTCGAGATCCGGCTCGCGCCGGGTGCGGGCACGACGCGTTGCCGCACCGGCTTGCGCTTTCTCGATCACATGATGACGACGCTCGCCGCCACCGCGGGCCTCGAGATGGAGCTCACGGCCCGCGGCGACCTGCGCCACCACGTGATCGAGGACGTCGCCCTCGCCACCGGCGAGGCGGTCGCGAGGCTGCTGCCCGAGCGGCCCGTGCGCTACGGCGAGCGCACGCTCGCGATGGACGACGCTCTCGTCCAGGTGGCGCTCGACCTCGGCGGACGCGCGTACTACCGCGGCCCACTGCCCGCGCCGCTCTACGACCACTGGATGCGCTCGTTCGCGACGCAGGCGCGCGCGACGCTGCACGTGCGCGTGCTGCGCGGGCGCGACCGGCACCACGTGATCGAGGCCGCCTTCAAAGCGCTGGGTTTCGCGCTGCGCGACGCGCTCGCTTCGAGCGGCGCCGGAGCGAGCACCAAGGGCGCGGTGCGCTGGGAGGACGGCGCGTGCTGAGGCGCCGCGTGATCGCCTGCCTCGACGTGCGCGGCGAGCGCGTCGTGAAGGGCGTGGGCTTCGGGGACCTGCGCGACGTCGGCGATCCCGTCGAGCTGGCGGTCCGCCACGAGGCCGAGGGCGCCGACGAGATCGCGTTCCTCGACATCTCCGCGACGCTCGAGGGCCGCGCGACGTTCCTCGAGGTCGTGCGGCGCACCGCCGAGCGCCTGTTCGTCCCGCTCACCGTGGGCGGCGGCATCCGCTCGGCCGAGGATGGCGCGCGCGCGCTGCGCGCCGGGGCCGACAAGGTGAGCCTCAACTCCGCGGCCGTGGCGCGTCCCGAGACGCTCGACGAGCTGGCCGGGCGTTTCGGCTCGCAATGCGTCGTGGCGAGCATCGACGCGCGGCTCGAGCACGGCGCCTGGCGCGTGTGGACGCACGGCGGCTCCCGCCCGAGCGGGCTCGATGCGATCGAGTGGGCTCGCGTGTGCGAGTGGCACGGCGCGGGCGAGGTGCTGCTCACCAGCATCGACCGCGACGGCACACGCTCGGGCTACGACCTCGAGCTGACGCGCGCCGCGGTGGACGCCGTACGCGTGCCGGTCGTGGCCTCGGGCGGCGCCGGATCGGCGGCGCACGTCGTGGAGGTGCTCGCCCGCGCCGGCGCGGACGCGGCCCTGCTGGCCGGCACGCTCCACGCGGGCGCGCTCGGGCTCGGCGAGATCAAGCAGGCCATGGCGCAAGCGGGACTCCCCGTGCGCCGCGCTCCCGGCACGCCCGCGCCCGACGCGGAGGCGCCATGTTCGAACTGACCCGGTTGCCGGAGGGAACGAGCGTGCCCGTGATCGCTCAGGACGCGCGCAGCGGCGTCGTGCTCATGCTGGCGTGGGCCGACCGCGAGGCCATCGAGCGCACGCTCGCGACCGGCGAGATGCACTATCGCTCGCGCACGCGCGGGCTGTGGCACAAGGGGGCGACGAGCGGTCACGTGCAGCGCGTCGTCTCGCTCGGCTGGGATTGCGACGCGGACGCAATCCTCGCGCGCGTCATCGCGGCGGGCCCCGCGTGCCACCAGGGCACGACGTCCTGCTTCCGCGACGAGGCGCTCGATGCGGACGCGCTCGCGGCGCTCGATCGCGTGATCGCGGCGCGGGCGGCGGGCGGGGATTCGCCGGATGCGAGCTACACGCGCCGGCTGCTCGGCGATCGCAATCTTCGGCTCAAGAAGCTGGGCGAGGAAGCAGGCGAGCTCGCGGTGGCGTGCGCCGATGGCGAGCGGTCGCGCGCCGTCTCGGAGGCCGCCGACCTCGTCTACCACGCGCTCGTCGCGCTGCGCGCGCTGGGCGCGGGACTCGACGACGTCCGGGCCGAGCTCGCGCAACGCGCGCGGCCGCGGTGACGCGCCGGCACCGCAACGCCCGCCGCTCGCGCCCGGGCGCCGCGGCGGGGGGCGTGGCCTAGGCCACGCTCGCCGCGGCGGGCTCGTCGCGCCGCGCGTAGGTGCGCACGACGCGGTAGAGCGCGTCGCGCTGTACCGGCGTCTTTCCCGCTTCGCGGATCAGGTGGACCATGCCGGCCTCGGCGAGCCCCACGGGACTGCGCGCGAGCGCGGCGTGCGCGATCTTCTCGTGACCGATCGTGCCGTCCATGTCGGAAGCGCCGAAGTTGATCGCGGCCGCGGCGGTGTCCTGCCCGAGCATCACCCAGTAGCTCTTCACGTGCGGCACGTTGTCGAACACCAGCCGCGAGATCGCCACGGTCTTCAGGTCCGTGATCGCGGACGCCTGGCGGCGCACGAGCCCGGTCACGCCGGGCTGGAACGCGAGCGGGATGAACGCGAAGAAGCCCGGCGCGCGGCGCTCCAGCTCGCGCAGCTCGATCACGTGCTGCACGCGCTCGGCGGGCGTCTCGATGTGGCCGTAGAGCAGCGTCGCGTTGCTCGGGATGCCGAGCCCGTGCGCGACCTCGTGGATCTCGAGCCAGCGCTTCGCACCGATCTTCTGGTGGAAGAGCTCGCGCCGCACGCGCTCGCTGAACACCTCGGCGCCGCCGCCGGGCAGCGCGTCCAGGCCCGCGGCCTTGAGCTCGGTCAGCACCCAGTCGGCGGGCTTCTTCGTGAGCCGGCAGAAGAAGTCGATCTCGACCGCGGTGTAGGCCTTGACGCTCAGATCGGGCTTCTTCTCCTTCACCCAGCGGATGATCTGGACGTAGTCGTCGAACCGCCACTTGTTGTGCAGCCCTCCGACGATGTGGATCTCGGTGATCTCGGGATCGACGTGCGCGAGGATCTCCTCGCGCGTCATGGTGTACGCGCCGGGATCGTTCGGCTTCTTCGCGTAGTCGCAGAACTTGCACGCGAGCACGCAGACGTTGGTGGGATTGAGCTGGCGGTTGACCGTGAAGTAGACGCGGTCGCCGTGGCGGTCGCGCGCCACCGCGTCGGCGAGGCGGCCGAGCTCGAGGACGGGCGCATCGAACAGCCGCACGCCTTCCTCCTGCGAGAGCGATTCGCCGGCGAGCAGGCGGGAGCGGGCGGCCTCGACCAGCGGGTCGCGCAAGCGGAGTTCGGAAACGTGGCTCACGATGGGAGTCCTCGAAATCGTGCGGATGCGCGCGGCGGCGGCGCGAGAATAGCAACGGCCCGGTCGGGCGTCATGTCGTCGACCGCTCGCGAACCGGCGTCCGCCGCTCGTGCGCCGCCGTTCGCCGAACTCCCCGCGACCGCGCGCGGCGCGGCGTGCACGATGGGTCCGAGTCGCTTCGCTCCATGCCCATTTCGAGAGGAGACGCCCCGTGGCACCCGCCGACCTCGCGCCCGAACCGTTCGATCCCGCGACCGCGTCCGAGTCCACGTTCGTGACCCTGCATGCCTTCACGTCCCGCCTGCGCGCGGAGTTCATGCCCGACGACCCGCCGACGCCGCTCGCCGAGGCGATCGCGGTCTGGCGCGCCAGCGGGGAGCTGGGACACGTCGAGACCTGGCTGCTTCGCGACGGCGACGCGATCGTGGCGCGCGGCCAGGTCGGCTGGGCGCGCTCGGGCCCGAACCCGCACATCGCGACGGTGCAGCTCGACGTGGACGCGCCCCTGCGGCGGCGCGGCCTCGGGGCCGCGCTGCTCGCGCCGATCGCCCGCACGATGCGTGCGGCCGAACGCACGTCGTTCGTCGCGACCACGCTCGGGAGCGCGCCCGGCGGCGGCGCGTGGCTCGAACGCATGGGTGCGACCCGCGGGCTCGAGACCACCGCGACGCAGTTGCGGCTGGACGCGCTCGATCGCGACCTCCTGGCGGCGTGGATCGCACGCGCCGATCGCGATGCGTTCGAGCTCGGCTACTGGGACGGCCCATACGCCGAGGCCGACCTGGACGCGATCGCCGCGCTCCACGAGGTGATGGGCACGCAGCCGATGGGCGCGCTCGCGGTCGCGCACGCCCGCCCCACGCCGGCCGAGCTCCGTCAGGACGAAGCCGCGATGGTGCCGCGCGGCACCCGGCGCTGGACCGCATGGGTGCGCGAGCGATCGAGCGGGCGGTTCGCGGGATTCACCGAGCTCACGTGGCGGCCGAGCGCTCCCCACGTGCTGAACCAGGGCAGCACGGGCGTGTTCCCGGAGTTCCGCGGGCGGGGCCTCGGGGCGTGGCTCAAGGCCGCACTGCTCGATCGCGTGCTGCGCGAGCGACCCGAGGCGCGTTGCGTGCGCACGACCAACGCCGACGTCAACGCGGCCATGCTCCGCATCAACCGCGCGCTCGGCTTCGCGCCGTACATGGCGCGCACGGTGTGGCAGGCCGATCTCGCGGTCCTCGAGGCCTGGCTCGCCGGGCGCGCGTCGTGAACGCCGCGCCCGCCATCGGATCGGCACCGCGCCCGCACTGGCCGCATCCAGGCCGTTTCTCTATGCTCATCGCTTCATGGCCTTCCGAAAGCTCGATCGCATGAGCACGCAGACCCCGCGGCGCGTCCGCCCCGCGCCCGGCGCGCCGACGGCGACGCCCGCCAAGCCGAAGGTTTCGCTGCGCTCGGTGTGGCCGCTCGTCTGGTCGCTGCTGCGGCCCCGGCGCTGGATGCTCGCGCTCGGCATGGTGCTCATGGCGATCAACCGCGTCTGCGGGCTCGTGCTGCCCGGCTCGTCGAAGTTCCTGATCGACGACGTGCTCGGGATGCGCGGCACCCCGAGCACACCGGGCCACGTCTCGGTCGCGGCGCCGCAGGACCTGCTCGACCGCGCGTGGGCGCCGCTGCGGCACGTCGCGCACGTCACCGGCATCCCGGCGCCCGGGCCGCATCCCGAGCTGCTGGTGCCGCTCGTCGGCGTGGTCGTGCTCGCGACGCTCGTCCAGGGCGGCACGTCGTTCGCGCTCACGCAGCTGCTCTCCAAGGAGGCGCAGCGCCTCATCGCCGAGATGCGCCGACGCGTGCAGACGCACGTCTCGAAGCTCCCGGTCGGCTACTACGACGCGAACAAGACCGGCGCGCTCGTGTCGCGGATCATGAACGACGTCGAGGGCGTGAGGAACCTGATCGGCACCGGACTCGTCGAGTTCGTGGGCGGGCTCCTCACCGCCGCGCTCTCGTTGTTCGTGCTGCTCCAGCTCAACTTCGTCATGACCGCGCTCACCGCGGCCGTGCTCGTCAGCTTCACGCTGGTCCTGAACCGCGCCTTCGCGGTCATGCGCCCGATCTTCCGCGAGCGCGGCCGCATCACCGCCGAGGTGACCGGCCGGCTCACCGAGTCGCTCGGCGCCGTGCGCACCGTGAAGGGCTACCACGCCGAGCAGCGCGAGCAGGGCGTGTTCGCGGGCGGCGTGCAGAAGCTGCTCGACAACGTGCTCGCGACGCTCACCGCGCAGTCGGTCATGCAGCTCTCCTCGTCGCTGCTGCTCGGCTTCGTCGGCGCGCTCATCATGTTCGTCGGCACGCGCCACATCCTGGGCGGCACGCTGACGCTGGGCGGCTACTTCTCGTACACCATGTTCCTCGGCTTCCTGATCGCGCCCGTCTTCCAGGTCGTCGCGATCGGCACGCAGCTGACCGAGGCGATGGCGGGGCTCGAGCGCACGCGCGAGGTGCTCGCCGAGCTGCCCGAGGACACGGATCCCAGGCGCGTGGCGCGACTCGAGCGGCTGCGCGGCGCGGTCGCGTTCGAGCACGTCGACTTCGCGTACGAAGCCGACAAGCCGGTGCTGCAGGACGTCTCCTTCAGCGCCGAGCCCGGCACCGTGGTCGCGCTCGTCGGCTCGTCGGGCTCGGGCAAGAGCACGATCATCGGCCTGCTCGCGGCGTTCCACGTGCCGCAGGCCGGGCGCGTCGTCGTCGACGGCGTCGATCTCTCGACGGTGCGACTCGAGACGTTCCGCACCCAGCTCGGCGTCGTGCTCCAGGATACGTTCCTGTTCGCGGGCACGATCCGCGAGAACGTCGCGTTCTCGCGCCCCGATGCGACCGACGACGAGATCGCCGAGGCGTGCCGCATCGCGCGCGTCGACGAGTTCGCGAACCGCTTCCCCGAGGGACTCGACACCATCGTCGGAGAGCGGGGCATCAAGCTCTCGGGCGGCCAGCGCCAGCGCGTCTCGATCTCCCGCGCGATCCTCGCCGATCCACGGCTCCTGATCCTCGACGAAGCGACGTCGAGCCTCGACTCCGAGAGCGAGGCGCTGATCCAGGAGGGCCTCTCGGCGCTCATGCGCAACCGCACGACGTTCGTGATCGCGCACCGGCTCTCGACGATCCGCCGCGCCGACCAGATCCTCGTCGTGGAGGAGGGCCGCATCATCGAGCGCGGCAACCACGCGCAGCTCTACGCGCTCGGCGGCCGCTACCGCGACCTCTACGACCGCCAGCACGGACTCGAGCAGAACCTCTTCCTCGCGCCCGGCGAGGGCGACAGCGTGCCCGACGCCGAGGGGCGCGCCGCGCGCGGCGCGGCCGTGCCCGGCATGCTCGATCTGATGCAGGGAAGAGGGCGGTAGCGCCCGCCCCGCACTACATCCCGAAGTGGTGCGAGACCTTGACCAGGAAGATGTTGTTGGGCTGGGTCGCCGCGAGCGTGGAGAACGACGGCGCGAAGTCGAAGTCCCCATCGCCCGTCGTCACGGTGCGGTCCTGCGTCCACACGACGTAGATCGTCGAGCCGGGCACGTACTCCCAGCGCAGCACGGCGTCGCCGCGAATGGTGCGGTAGGTGAAGTCGGGATGGCCGATCTCGAACGCGGCCATCGGGCCCGCACCGTCCGGATCGGCGAAGTAGTTGGTGCCGTCGTAGGTCAGCGTCGAGCCGTCGTCGCGCCCGTAGACGATGAAGTCGTACGTGTCGGGTTGCGCGAGCTCGCGGTAGTTCGTGTAACGCCCCGATGAGACGAGTGGCTGCGCGAACACCTGGATGCTGAGGTTGGTCGTGAGCGAGCAGTCCATGCGGAGCTGGGCGCCCACCGTCTGCTGGTCGAGGTGCGCGAACACGTAGTGCCCGCCGGTCGCGAGCGCGAGCGGATCGACCTCCTGCGTCACGTACTGCGCGTCCTGGCGGTTGTACTCGTACGTCGGGCCGGCGGAGAGCGAGAGCCGCGACGACGGCTTCCACGTCACGGCCGGCGCGATCGGCACATCGAACGAGCCGGCCTCGTCGCCGTTCGGGCTCACCTCGATCGAGCACGACAGCTTCGCGCGGCTGTTGCCGCTCCAGAGCGCGTCGGTCCACCACGAGCGCGGATCGAGCATCGCCGGCCCGCCGCGCGTGCGGCGATCGTTGATGTCGTGCGAGAGGTAACCGCCCGAGAACGTCCAGGTCCACGCGTTCATCTGGTCGAGGTTGGCCTTGAGGAAGTACTGGTTCATGGTCTGCTGCCCGGCGAAGTTCCAGCCGTCCGCGAGCGCGCCGATCACCCAGAAGTCCTTCGCCCCGGCCCAGGGCCGCTTCCACATGTAGCCGAGCCCGACGTGGTCGTTGATGACGTCCGAGCGCGAGCCGTAGCCGAGGTCGTTGACCTCGAAGCCCGGCGACATGACGCCGATCGCGGAGTTGCTCATCCACGGCCCGGTCTGGCGGTTGAGCCACAGCCGTCCGACGTAGCCCGACAGCGACGTCGCGTTGGCGTCGACGCCGAGATCGGGCCGGTCCGGCCGCTGGTAGTAGTGCTGCGGGTCCTCTTCGAGTGCGGCGATGCGCGCGGGCGTTCCATCGACCCGTGAGCCCGCCACGTAGCCCGAGAGGACCCAGGTCCGCTTCGCATCGAGCGCGGTCCAGCCGTCCATCGCGGTGACGAGCGCGTTGCGGTTGAGCTGGTCCGCGAGCCCGGTCCCGTCGAGTTCGCGCGCCGTCTCGAGCGCCATGAGCCCGAGGCCCTGGTGCTCGTTGTTGTACGAATGGATCCCGCGCATCACGCCGTAGTAAGTGAGCGGCTCGACCGCGAGCGTGTGCCGGCTGCCGTCGGGCAGCTCGAAATCGCCGAACTCCTCACGCGTCACGGCCTGCACCGCGCCGACGTTGAAGCCGGGCGAGGGCTGGCCCGTGAGCTTGAGCGCGCCCAGGATGTGCGTCGCGCCCGGCAGGTGCGAGTAGGTGGTCGTGTCGGGCAGCGCGCCCTCGGGCGTTCGGCCGATGCGACGCGTGTAGAAGAACGTCGGCTCGGGCCAGTTGAAGTTCCAATAGTCGCTCGCGCCGTTGTTGCCGCAGCGGAACACCGAGAGCCCCTCGGTGAAGAACGGGCGCTTCTCGTTGAAGTAGGTCTCGGCGTCGGAGAGGTTCACGACCGCGGGATCGATCTCGACCTGCCCGAAGTCGGGATTGATCGTGGCGTTGAGCGTGAACTTGGAGCCCACGCCGGTGCGGACGTCGGCGCCGAGCGCGGGCGTGTAGCGCGGATCGCTGTTGTAAGGATCGCCGAGATCGTGCGCGAGGTATTCCGCCTTGCCGGTCGAGTACGGCGTCACCTCGACCGTGTGCGTGGTGCGCACGCCGTCCAGGCCGTCGAGCTCGACGAAACGCGAGACGAACCCGCTCTCGCCGATCGGCGCGTAGACCAGCTTGTCGTCCTCGTGGCAGCGCGAGATGACGCGCTCGAAGTCGATGCCCCACACCATGTGATCGCCGCCGCGCGAGCGCATCTGCGAGAACGGAATGCGCATCTCGGCGGTCCAGCCGAGCGAATCGCGGTGCGTG
The DNA here is from genome assembly GCA_035500415.1 of Candidatus Acidiferrales bacterium. Lineage (GTDB taxonomy): Bacteria > Eisenbacteria > RBG-16-71-46 > RBG-16-71-46 > RBG-16-71-46 > CAIXRL01. The sequence goes on from DATJXF010000009.1 coordinate 15,499, forward strand.
CGCGCGCTCCACACGCCGTCCCACGAGTCGTCGCTCCAGTCGTCGTTCATGAGCGTGCCGTCGAGCTCCGTGCCGGCCGCGCTCACCAGGAAGTAGTAGCCCGTGCGCCGGTCGTGGAACGTGTCGAAGGCGACGCCGAACTCGTCCGAGCCGCTGTCGTTGTCGCGCCGCGAGAGCCGCGCGACGATCGAATCCGGCCGGCGATCGTACATGCGCGCGCCGACATAGATCGCCTCGTCGTCGTACGCGACGCGCACTTCGGTGCGCTGCGACGGCTCCTCGCCCTGGTCGGGATCGGCCTGCTGGAGCTGGACGACCGCGTTGTCGCTCTGCCAGACCGGCTCATCGAGGATGCCATCGATCACGATCGGCTCACTCGCCCGCACGGCGTGCACCGCGTCGGCAAACTGCGGACGCCTGGGCCGAGGCGGGCCGGCCGTGCTCGCGCCCGGCCCGGGCGGCGCGTCGGCGCGGGCGATCGGGCAGGCGCTCGCGCAGACAATGAGCAGCGTGAGCGCGGCGGGGATCGGACGCATGCTCGAAGCTCCGGGACGGACCGGTCGGGTTCTGGAGGTTTGACGCCCGGGGCAGCGCCGCGGTTGGCAGACTCCTGCCACCGGCGCGTCGAACTCTGCCTACGGCCTCACGCTCGCCCGGGTTGCGCCGGGCCGCACGTTGCCGCGGCGGACGCCCCGCGCGAAAGCGCGGGCGGACGAACGCGGGCCGGTTGCGGACGAGAGTGGGCGGCGGCGGGCCGCAACGGCGCCGCTCTTACTCGCGGGGCCCGTCGGGCCGCGCGAGCGCAGCGGCCAGCGCCGCGGCGACGCGCGCGTTGTGGAGCAGCAGCGCGCGATTGGCGCGCACGCTCGCACCGTCGGTTCCCGCGCGCATGCGCTCGAGCAGGAACGGCGTCACCGCGCGGCCGCGCACGCCGGCCGCGGCCGCGGCGGCCAGCGCCTGCTCGAGCGCGCGCTCGGAGTGCCCGGCCGGCAGCTCGTCCGCGGCGGGAATGGGATTCGCGACCAGTACGCCGGTGCCGCCGCCCAGAGCGAAGTGCTCGCGCACCGCGGTCGCGAGCGCCGCCACGTCGCCGAAACCGCGGTCGACCGGCAGCCCGCTCGAGCGCGCGTAGAAGGCGGGGAACTCGTCGGTCTGCCAGCCATAGACCGGAACGCCGAGCGTCTCGAGCATCTCGACCGTGCGCGGCAGGTCGAGGATCGCCTTGGCCCCGGCACACACGACCGCGACTGGAAGGCGCGCGAGCGCGGTCAGGTCGGCGCTCACGTCGCCGGACTGCGCGGCGCCGCGATGGACGCCGCCGATTCCGCCGGTCGCGAACACGGCGATGCCGGCGCGGTTCGCCGCGAGCATCGTCGCCGCCACCGTGGTCGAGCCCGACTCGCCCGCCGCGAGCACGGCGGCGAAGTTGCTCAGGTTGAGCTTCGCCACGCCTGGCGTCGTCGCGAGCCGCTCGAGCTCGCCGGACCCGAGCCCGACGCGCAGCTCGCCCGCGATCACGCCGATCGTCGCGGGCACGGCGCCGTGCGCGCGCACTTCGGCTTCGAGCTCGAGCGCGACGTGCACGCCGTCGGGGTGCGGCAGCCCGTGCGTCACCACGGTCGTCTCGAGCGCGACGACGGGCCGCCTCGCGGCGAGCGCGCGCGCGACCTCTTCGGAGCAGGTCAGGCGCGGGCTCACGCCGGCGCTCCCGCGCCGAACCACGCGCGCAGGCGCGCCTCGGCGTCCGCGCGCGTCGCTTCGAGCAGCGCGGCCGGGCCCCACGCGGCGAGCGCGAAGCTCGCGCCCACGACGCCGCGGTGCACGGCTTCTTCGGCGTCCCGGCCCGCGAGGATCGCGGCGAGGAACCCGGCGGCGAACGCATCGCCGGCTCCGGTCGGATCGACGATGCCGTCGGTGCGAGCGGCCCACTCGCTCACCCGATCGGCGCGCGCGTCGTAGAGCAGTCCGCCGCGCAGGCCGCGCTTGAACGCGACGTAGCGCAGCCGCCCGCCCGCGAGCCGGCGCAGCGCAGCGTGCGGATCGGTCGAGACGCCGTCCAGGCGCAGCTCGTCCTCGCTCGGGAAGAACGCGTCGACGCCCGCGAGCACGTCGTGCCACGCGGGCAGCGTCGCTTCGGTCACGAGCTCGTGCGGATCCACGGAGACGAACGCGCCGTGCGCGCCGAGCGCTTCCACCTGCCGGCGCTGCACCGCGAGCGGCATCGGCGCGAGGTGGAACGCGCGCGCGCTGCGCCATGCGGCCGGCACCTGGGCGGGCTCGGGCGAGACGTCCGCGTGCGTGGGCCCGCCCAGCCGGTGGACGACGCGGCGCACGCGCCCCTCGTAGAGGAGCCACGTGCGCACGCCGGGGCGGCCGAGCGGCGTCACGCCGTCGAGCGCGATGCCGCGCCTGGCAAGCGCATCGAGCATCGCGACCGGGTAGTCGGTGCCCTGCAGGCTCACGCAGCCGACGCGCACGCCCCAGAGCGCGGCGGCGAGCGAGGCGTAGAGGATCGCGCCGCCCGCCTGGCCCATGCGCGTGTGGCCATCCGGGAACACCAGATCGTCCACGAGCAGGTTGCCGAGCAGCACGAGCTCGGGCGCGATCGTCGCGCTCATGCGGGCTCCAGCGCGGCGAACGCCGCGGCCATCGCGCGCGCCGCGGCGGGATCGAGCGCGTTCGACCACAGCCCGTCGTGCTTGATCGACGAGCCGACGATGAAGCCGTCGGCGCACGCGTAGCGCGCGAGGTTCCCGGGCGTCAGGCCGGAGCCGACGAGCACGGGCGTCGCGACCGCATCGGCGACGTCACGGACCTCGGAGGGCGAAGCCTCCTGCCCGGTCGCGGCCCCGGTCACGATCACGCCGTCGGCAAGGAAGAACTCGGCGGCCTTCGCGGTCTCGACGAGCGGGACGTCGGCGGTGATCGCGTGCGCGGCATGCTTCTTCTTGACGTCGGCGAAGGCCCGCACGCGCTCGGCGCCGATCGCGCGGCGATAGCGCAGCAGCTCGCCCGCGCTCGCCGCGATCAGCCCCTCGTCCGCGACGTGCGCGAAGACGAAGCCTTCCACGCGGACGAACTCCGCGCCGCAGGCATGCGCGACCGCGATGGCGTCGCGATTCGCGCCGGCGAGCACCTGCACGCCGAGCGGCAGGGCCGTCTCGCGCTTCACCTCGCGGCCGATCGCGGTCATCGCCGCGACGATCTCGGGTCCCGCGGGCGCCGTGACGTAGGGCCGGTCGTGCATGTTCTCGATCATGAGCGCGGTGAAACCGGCCTCGCGATAAATGCGCGCTTCGGCGACCGCGTCGTGGATCAGCTTGTCGATCGCGTGGTGCGCGCCCGGCGTGCCCGGCAGCGCGCCGACGTGGATCATGCCGATGAGCGCGCGGGGCGCGCCGAAGAGCCGGCCAAAGGATTCACGGGCGAGCATCCCGCGAAGGTACGGCGCACGCGCGCCGGGACACAAACGCGCTTCGCGCGGTTCGAGCCGGCGCAGGCGCTCGCGACGCTGCGCGGCCCGGCGCTCCCGATGCTGGGCGGCCCGACGTCGGGGCGCCGTGCGGCTCGACGCCGCGCCCGCCGCACGAGCAGGCGCGAACGCTCAGCGCGCCGCCCGGGCGCGCATCCACGCGCCGAGCGAGCGCTCGGGTGCGGGTGCCGTTGCGGGCGCCGCGCCCACGCCCGCGGCCGCCGGCCAGGGGAGCGCATGCGTGGGCGCGCGGCGCGCGACCACGAGCAGCGGCAGGCGCGCGCGGTTGCGCTCGCTCCCGGTGGCGGGCGCGGTGAGCGCGCCGGCCAGGACGCCGCGACGCAGCCAGCCGCCGAACGCGATCGTCCCTCCCGAGTCGGGAATCGTGAACCGTACGCTCGGCGGCTCGAACGCGAGCCGCCCGGCATCGAGCGCGCGGACGCCCAGCGCCGCGAAGCTGACGAGCACGTGCAGCGAGTCGCCTTCGCCCGAGATCTCGAGCTCGGCCGGCGTGCTCTCGCCGCGCCACGACAGCGCACCCGGCCAGTCGCCGACGAGCGCCGCGGGCGTCTGCACGTCCCGCGGGCCGCAGCCGGAAATCGCTGCGATCACGAACGCCAGCGCACCGGCCAGCGTCGCGGCGCGCCGGACCTCTGCGCCGCGAGCCCGCCGCCCGGCCCCGGGCGTCATGGCGTTGCCGCGTGCGCGAGCCGCGCCAGCGCTCCCGCCTGCACATCGCGCGGATTGCGTGCGAGCGCCGAGTCGGCGAGCGCGAAGGCCGCCGCGCTGTCGCGCCGCGCGAGCGCGAGGTTCGCGAGCCCGGTCCAGGGATCCGACGCCCGCGTGCCGCGGCGGATCGCCTCGCGGTATTCCGCCTCCGCGCGGGCGAGGCGCCCGGCCTTCAGGTCCGCGAGGCCCTCCTGGTAGACGTAACGCGGGTTGGGTTCGAGCGCGTAGGCCGCATCGAACTGCCTCGCGGCCTCGTCCCAGCGCGCGTGGTTGAGCGCGAAGAGCCCGACGTGGTCGTGGGCGAACGAGCGCGCGGTCGGACTCCACGCGGGCGTGGCGGCGAGCAGCGTGTCGATGCGCGCGAGGTTCATGCTCGTATCGGCGTGGAGCGCCCACGACGTCGCCGCGGCGGCGAGCGCCAGCGTTACGGCGGGCGCGAGCGTGCGCGCCGCGCCGCGCCGCCACGCCGCGACGAGCGCGCCGGTGGTGGCGAGCGCCACGACGAGCGCGGGGGCCGTCGAAGCGTCCCAGTCGCGTCCGCTGCCGCGGCTCGCCCGGACGAACAGCATGAGCCCGAGCGCACCCACGACCGCCGTCCCGGCGAGCGCGGGCAGCATGGCCCGGCCGCGACGCGCCGGCGCGGAGCGCTGCAGCAGCGCCGCGGCGATGGCGCCCGCGAGCGCGAGCGGGGCGAGGAAGAAGAGCGCGTTGAGCGTGTCGCTGGCGCGCAGCAGCTCATCGGACGTCCCCGCCGAGCCGAGCGTCTTCGCGACCTCGCCGCCCGGCAGGTGGACGGAACGGTCGATGGTCGTGAAGACGTGCCACGCGAACGGCGCGAGCGCGATTAGCGCGAGCACGCACGTGAGCCCGGCGAACAGCACGCTGGCGCGGCGCGGCGCTTCCTTCGCGCGCAGCGCCGCCAGCACGAACGCGACCAGCACCGCGGGCACGACCGCGAAGCCCACGCGGTGCGTGAGCACGGCCGCGTTCGCCCCTGCGGCGAGCTCCCACTCGCCGTGCGCCCCCTCGCGCGCGAGCCGCACCGCGCCCGCGGCGGCGAAGGCGAGCCCGGCCAGCACCGGGCCGTATTTTTCATAGCCCGCGAAGTGCGTGAGGTAGCCGCCCGCGATCAGCACGAGCGCGCCCGCGACGAACGCGGCGCCGCGCGCGCCGCAGGCCCGCACGAACCGCAAGCAGCCGAGCGTGAAGAGCGCCGCCATGGCCGCGCCGATGGCCTGGAGCGCGGTCTCCGGGCTCCAGCCGGCCGCGACCAGCGCGTGCGCCAGCTGGAAGTGGAGCAGCGCATCGAGCGGATAGGCCTGCGGAAAGAGCACGTGCGGATCCAGCGTCGTCGCGAGCGCGCCGACGCGCAGGCCGAAGTCGCCCGCGAACTCGACCGGATCGCGCAACGCGAACACGAGCGCGGCGACGGCGAGGGCGGCGAGCGCGTCGCCGCGGCCGGGCGCGCGCTCCCATGCCGCGCCCAGCGCATCGAGCGTGCCGGCGATGCGCCGCGCCACCGCCGGCACGAAGCCGGCGGCTGCGAGCAGCGCGATCGCGACGCCGAGCGGCCGCGGCCAGTAGCGCAGCGTGTTCACGCCCCAGAGCCAGTTGGACGGCGAGAGCGCGCCCGCGACGCGCAGCGCGAACAGCAGCGCGAGCGCAGCGAACAGCATGCGCGTGAGCGCGGGATCGTCGGGCGCCGCCGCTTCGCGTGCGCGCGGCGGCGCTTCGCGCCGCCCGCGGCCCCCGCTCCGGGGCGGCGCGGAGCGCACGTGCGTCACCTTCGCCACCAGCTCGAGACGGCGGTCACCACGTCGGGCGGGGTCGCGACGGGCTCGGGGTAGCCCGCCTTCCAGGTCGCGTCGATGCCGAGCGGCCCGCGGCACGTGAGCCAGGCGCCGCGCGACTCGACGCGCGCGGGCACGACGTCGCGTGCGCAGTCGAAGCGCGTGAAGATGCCCCAGAGCAGCAGCTCGTCGTCCTCGAGCGGCACGTCGGTGCTCACCGCGACGACGAGCTTTGCCGCCGCGAGCTCGGGGCGCTGCACGAGCGCCTCGATCACCGCGCGGCCCTCGCCCGCGACCTGCACGACCAGCATGCCGCCCCACGCGAGCCGGTGGGCCCGCACGCGTGCGTCCAACGCCGCGGGGTCCGGCAGGCGCGTGGGCGCACCCGGTGCAGCCGGCTCCGTCGCGGGCGCGACCCCGGTGCCGGGCGACTCGCCCGCCGAACCCACCGCGCGCGCGTGCGATTGCGCGTCGATCACCATCTTGCTGCCGAGGTTCATCGTGAAGCTCGTGAAGTCGAGGGTGTCGAGCGGCACGCCGGGCAGCATGAGCAGGTCGGTCGCGGGATCGAAGTGCCGCGCGATCGCCTCGAAAACCGCGCGCCGGTCGCGCGGGTTCACGTCGGCGTCGACGACCACGACGACCTTCGTGAGCGAGAGCTGCCCGGTGCCGAGCAGGCCGAGCGCGGTTTTCTTGCCCTCCCGGGCGAATCGGTTCTCGACCGCGACGACGAGCAGGTTGTGGAAGCCCGCCTCGAAGCACGCCCACAGGTCGGCGATCTCGGGATGGATGACGCGCAGCAGCCCCGTGAACATCTCCTGCACCGCCTCGCCCATGAACTTGTCCTCCTGCGGCGGCCTCCCGACGACCGACGCCTGGAAGACGGGCAGCGCGCGGTGCGTGATCTCGCGCACGTGGAAGACGGGAAACGGCGCGGCGTGCGAGTAGTGGCCGAAGTGATCGCCGAACGGGCCCTCGGTGTGGCGCTCGCCCGCGGGCACGACGCCCTCGATCACGAACTCCGCGTCGGCGGGCACCTCGAGCTTCAGCGTTCGAGCGCGCGCGAGCCGCGTCGGCGCGCCGCGCAGGAAGCCCGCGAACGCGAGCTCGTCGATGCCCTCGGGCAGCGGCGCCACGGCGGCGAGCAGCGTCGCTGGATCGGCGCCCACCGCGACCGCGACCTCGAGCGGCTCGCCGCGCGTCTCGGCGCGATGGAAGTGAAAGCCCCCGCCCTTGCCGATCTGCCAGTGCATGCCGGTCGTGCGCGGGTCGTACACGTGCATGCGGTAGATGCCGAGGTTGCGCGCGCGCGTCACCGGATCGGCGGTGAAGACGAGCGGAAACGTGACGAAGCGTCCGCCGTCGTTCGGCCAGAGCTGCAGGATCGGCAGCGGCGCCAGGTCGGCGCCGAGCGTGCGCTCCTGCGCCGGGCCGCGTTCGACGTGCGTGCACTTGCCCGCGAGCAGACGCTTCGCGCTGCCGCGGAGCTTCCAGAGCCCCGAGAGCCCGATGCTGGGCAGCTCGTGCACGAGCGCTTCGATCTCGGCGCCCACGGCGCCCGGGGTGCGGCCGAGCGCCCACTCGATGCGCCGCCGCGCCGCGAGCACGTTGACGGCGAGCGGGAAGCGGCTGCCGCGCACGTTCTCGAACAGCAGCGCGGGGCCCTCGGCCCGCGCTTCGCGGCAGGCGATTTCCGTCACCTCGCAATGCCAGTCGACCTCGCGCGTCACGCGCTGGAGATCGCCCTTCGCATCGCAGTGGTCGAGGAACTCCCGCAGCGTGCGAAAGCTCATTCCAGCTCGTCCTGGCGCCAGCCCTCGCCCGCGGGCTCGCCGAGGAGCCCGAGCACCTTGTCGGTAAAGCCCGCGACGAGCGCGTCGACGTCGCGCGGATTGCGGTACCAGGGCGGCGCGACCGGCATGATCACGACGCCCTCGCGCGAGAGCCGCGCCATGTGCTCGAGCGCGATCGTCGAGAGCGGCGTCTCGCGCACGCACAGCACGAGGCGCATGCGTTCCTTGAGCGCCACGGCGGCGGCGCGGGTGATGAGCGTGTCGGCGATGCCGACGGCGACGCGCGCGAGCGTGCTCACGCTGCACGGCAGCACGACGAACGCGTCGTAGCGATTGGTGCCGGACGAAAACGGCGCCGCGAGGTCGTCGTCGCGGAAGATCCGTTTGACGTGCGGCTCGAGATCGCGCGGCAGGAGATCGAGCTCGCTCTTCAGGACGTGCCGCGCCCAGTCCGAGAGGACGAGGTACTTCTCGCCCGGGCAGCGGCGCACGAAGTCGACGCCGTGGATCGCGCCCGAGGCGCCGGTCATGCCGATCAGGTACCGCGCCACTAGAACCCGCCCGAGGCGAGTCGGAACGCGAGCACGCTCGCGAGCACCGCGGCGCCCACCCACACGTTGATCTTGAAGAACGCGAGGTTCACGTCCTGGGCGAGCCGCTGCTCGAGCGCGAGCAGCACGACGGTCGCGACGAAGAGCGCGGCGCCGAGCGCGCCGAAGGGGGTCGCGAGCGCGCGAACACCGCCCGCGAGGCTCCCGCAGGCGATCGCGAGCGCGAGCGCGGCGAGCGCGTGGAGCGTCCACGAGACGCGCATCGCGACCGGGCGGCCGAGCCAGGCGACGAGCGAGTGCAGGCCGCTCGTGCGGTCGAAGTCCTCGTCGAGCGTCGCGTAGATGATGTCGAAGCCCGTGACCCAAGCGAGCGCGAACGCCGCGAGCGCGACGGCCGGCCGCCAGCGCTCCAGATCGGGGTGAGCGGCGGCGAAGCCGGCGAGCGGGGAGAGCGCGAGCGCGAGCCCGACGCCGACGTGGCAGAACGGCGTCCAGCGCTTGAGGTACGGGTAGAGCGTGAAGACGGCGAGCGGGATCGCGGCAACCTCGAGGTACCACGCTCCGAGCGCCGCGCACGCGATCAGGTAGGCGAGCGTGCTGCCCGCGAGCAGCAGCCACGCTTCGGCGAGTCGCATGCGGCCCGCCGGCAGCTCGCGGCCGCGCGTGCGCGGGTTGCGCGCGTCGATCTGGCGGTCGATCAGCCGGTTGAGGCTCATGCCCGCGGTGCGCGCGCCCACCGCCGCGATCGCGATCAGCAGCCAGCGCAGCGCGGGCAGCGCGGGCCCCGGGGCGCTGAAGACGCCGGCGAGAATCAGCGGCAGCGAAAAGAGCGTGTGCTCGAAACGCACGAACGAGGCGTAGGTGCGCAGCCGGCCGGGTGCGGCGATCGGGGTGCTCGAGGTCGACATCGGGGTCCTGGCGGATGAGCGAGGGTCCGGAACCGGTCGACCTTAGAAGTGGCCGCGCGATTTCTCAACCGCTCGGGGCGCGAGGAGCTCGCGAGACGGTGCGCGGCACGCCGCCGGGCGCTGCGCCGCCGCGGCGCCGCGAGCGAAGCTGCGGCACCTCGCCCCGCGGATTCGATCGCGGCGCGCCGCGATCGAATCCGGCGCCGTCATGGAGCTCGCGGTGATCGCCCTCACGAGGCGAATCGCCGCGAGCTCCACGCGACGCCGATCGATCTGCGCGCTCACCTCCCGAACCCGACCTCCCTGCGCGCGTCACGCGTCGGAGAGTGAAGGCGGCGGGTGAGCTTCAGGCGATCGGCCCCCGATAGCGACCCCCTCCGCATCGCCAGCCGACCTTCACCTCCTCCGGCGCGATCGAGGCCTTCCGGCCTCGTCGAACGGCTATCGCAAGTCGGCTGCCAAGCGCGCACGGCGGGAGAAATGGGCGCAACCTGTTGTGGGGTCACGATCCTCCAGGCAATGGGCGCACGCGGCGGTGTCCTCTGCCCGACGCGGCTGACGCGCCGCCGTCGGCGCGAGGACGCCGGCCCTTGACGAGGTGCACGCGTGTGCAGTAACGTGCTGCGCGTGCCGGGTCCCTTGCGGGATCCACCTCCAGCGGACGGAGACCTTCATGCTGAATGAGCGCGCCAAAGAGATTCACGCTTACATCCAGCGCTTTCGCCGCGAACGCGGATCCTCGCCGACCATTCGCGAGATCGGCGAGCACTTCCGGATCTCGTCGACGAATGGCGTCCGGTACTACCTGAACCTGCTCGAGAAGGCGGGGTACATCCGCCGCAATCGGAAGATCTCGCGCGGCATCGGGCCCATGGAGTCGGCGCGGCCGATGGGCATCCCGGTGCTCGGCCGCGTCGCGGCCGGCCAGCCGATCCTCGCCGAGGAGAACTTAAGCGGCACGCTCGATCTCGCCGAGATGTTCGGACAGAGCAACGAGCTGTTCGCGCTGCGCGTGCGCGGCGACAGCATGGTCGACGCCGGCATCCTCGAAGGCGACTACGTCATCGTGCGTCGCCAGGAGACGGCGCGGCCGGGCGAGATCGTCGTCGCCTTGATCGAGGACGAGGCCACCGTCAAGCGCTACCAGCCGCGCCGCAACCACGTCGAGCTCGTCGCGGAGAATCCCAGGTACAAGCCGATCGTGGTCGACCCGGATTCCAACTTCCGCGTGCTGGGCACGGTGCGGGGAGTTCTGCGCACCGTTTGATGGCCGCGGTTCATCACAAATGACGGGAGCCCAAGCTCCCGTTTTTCACCCCCGCGAAGTGCACATCCGTTCACCGATCCCCGCAGGAGGAAGTACCGTGGAACTCGATCTGGCTCCCCAGGTGAAGCAGGCACTGGAAAAGGATTGGGAGCCGCTGTATCGCAGCCAGCTGCACTACCTGGTGACCTGGAACACGCGGGGCAGGCGGCCAGTGCTGAAGGAGAAGCACATCGAAGCGCTGCACGGGCTGATCCGCCAGACGTGCGAGGAGCGCGACTTCGAGCTCGTCGAGGTGGTCGCCGGACAGGATCACGTGCACGTCCTCTTCGGGCTGCGGCCGGCGCAGAGCGTCGCGAGCGCGGTGCGCGAGCTCAAGGGTCGCACGAGCATGACGTTGATGGGACAGCACCCTGAGCTGCGCGTCTGGCTGCGCGGCAACCTGCTCTGGGACGAGCGCTACACGGTCGAGACCGTGAGCCCGCTCCGCGTCGACCGCATCCGCGACCGGCTTTCGAGCGTGCACCGCACGCTCTTCGGCTGCGCGGACACCGAGCCACTGGCCGAAGCGAGCTGATCCCGGCGGCCTTCCGGACTGGCTGAGGTGGTGAGCTCCGCGCCCACACACCTTGCGATCACCCCAGCCAGCTCCGGGCGGCCTCCTGGCCGAAGGCTCGCCCAAGCGCCCAGGCGAGCGGGTGAGACTCGTCCGAGGCGCCAGGCCCGGCTCTTCAGCCGGCGGCGCGGTTCGCTCGGGGCTCCGGGGGGACCTCGGGCGTGCTGCTAATGTCCGCAGCGCCGTCCGGGCCCGGAATAACCTCGCGTGCGATTTCGGCGTTGGACGGCGCGGCCGGGGCGGGCTCCAGGCCGAGCCAGTGGCCGGCGCGGCTTTGCTTGGTCAGCAAGTAGCTCGCGTTGAAGCGCGTGGGTGGCGTGATGACCGGGATGCGTCCCGCGATCGTGACGCCGTATCGGCGCAGGCCCTCGAGCTTGCGCGGATTGTTGGTCATGAGTCGCACGCTGCGAACGCCGAGCGCGCGCAGCATCTCGGCCCCGACGCGATAGTCGCGCTCGTCGTCGCCGAAGCCGAGCGCGTGATTCGCATCGACCGTGTCGTAGCCGCGGTCCTGGAGCGCGTAGGCCCGGATCTTGTTCGCGAGCCCGATTCCGCGACCTTCCTGCCGCAGGTAAAGGAGCACACCGACCGGCTCGGCAGCGAGCGCACGCAGTGAGGCCTGCAGCTGCTCGCGGCAATCGCAGCGGAGCGAACCCAGCACGTCGCCGGTCAGGCACTCCGAATGGATGCGAACCGGAACCCGGGCCGCGCGGCGGACCGGACCGCGCACCAGCGCGAGGTGCTCGTTGCCGTTCTCGTCGGGGGTGAAACCGATGGCACGGAACGTCCCGCTCGTCGTTGGCAGTTCGGCCACGGATAGCATGCGAAGCGGTTCGGTGATGCCTGCAGTTGCGGCAGCTGGGGTGCGAATCTTCATGCGAACGCCTCCGATGCGGGTGCAGCGGGACCCCGGGTTCAGATGCTCGGGGCCCTCCCTGCGTCGCTGAGATTCGAGCGGACGGCCGTCAGGGAATTGCGCAGCGACTGCCGGGCGGCCCGCGCGCGCGGGGCGCGGCCCGTGGCCTGGGCGGGCTCGCGCAGCGTTTTCGAGCAGGCTAGCCGCGTTCGGTCGCGGCCTGCGCCGCCTCCAGCCCGCCGCGAGAGGCGAGCAGCGCCGCCGCGAGCACCAGGCCAGCGCCCAACCACTGGACCGCGCCAAGTCCCTCACCGAGGAAGAGCGCGGCAGCGAGGATGGCGACGAGCGGCTCCGCGGTCGCGATCACCCCAGCTTCCGCCGAGCTCATGTGCTGAAGCCCGGCGTAGAAGAGCCGAAATGGCACGAGCGTGGAGAAGAGCCCGAGCGCGACGAACGCGCCCCAGAGCGAAGGCGAGTAGCCCGCCTCGATGATTCGCCGCGGTGGCGTCACGATGGACCAGAAGAGCGCCGCCACCGCGAACGAGTAGACGAGCACGGTCTCGGGGGCGTAGCGCGCGAGGCCGCGCTTCGAATACACGATATAGAAGGCGAATGAAGCTGCGCAGAGGAATCCGACGGCCCAATCGAGCGGTCGCGCGTGGAGAGCGTGCGCGTCGACGCCGCTCACCAGGCAGACCGTTCCGGCGAGCGCGCCGAGTACGGCGAGGATGGTGGTCGCGCTCACGCGCCGCCCGCGCAGGAGGTCGACGGCGACGATGAGCGAGGGCGCGAGGTACTGGAGCAGGATCGCGAGGCCGACGCCCAGGTGGGCGATGGCGTAGTAGTAGCCGCCCTGAACCGCAGCCACGCCAAAGATCCCCAACGCCGCAAAATACCCGAGATCGCGACGGTCGATCCGTAGCAGATGCGGCGCGCGGATGCGCAGCACGAGGAGCATGGTCATTGTCGAGACGAGCAGGCGAATCTCGACGACACTGAGCGGCGGTACGTGGTGATCGCGAAAGATGAAGCGCGCCAGCGTGGCGCTCGTCCCCCAGAAGAGCGTTGCAGTGAAAACGAGCCAGCGACTGGACGCGCGGCGATCGGTCCCAGCGGCCGCGCTCACTTCGCGACCTTCAAGCGGGCGAGAGGTACGGCGCGTCGGGCTCGCGGCATCTCACGTCGTGAATCAGGCCTTAGCGCTCATGGACAGTCTGTTGCGAGGACTAATCAGCGCTTGATCGCTTCGCGGATTCGTGGATCGCCGACCATTTCGACAGATCCACCGCCCGCTTCGAGCATCGTGCAGCGACCGGTGAAATGAACGCCCTGCTCCATGCCCACGCTGGTCGCCGAGACGTCGCCCTCGACGCGCGCGCCGGACTTCATCTCGATCGAGCCGAGCGCGCGCACGTTGCCAATGACGCGACCTTCGATCACCGCCTCGCGCACTTCGATGTCGGCGCGCATCATGCCGTGTTCGCCGATCTCGAGGCGCTCGCAGTTCAGGATGTCGCCGTCGAACTCGCCCTCGATCCTGAGCGTGCCGGTCACCATCAACGTGCCGCGAAAGCTCGAGCTGACGCCAATCACGGTATTGGGTGGGGTCGGCGGCTCATCCACGTTTCGGCTTCGAAATTTCATCATGGCGCCTCCAATTCATAATGAGAGCTCATCGCGAGAAGACGTGGCTAGAGAACGCCCCAGGCTTCGAGCAAGCGCTCCAGATCCTCCTGGCCGTAGAACTCGAACGTTACCGAGCCGCCCTTGCTGCCGGGCTTGATCTCGACTCGGGTGCTGAATCGCTGCTGAAGCTTGGTCTCCCACTCCTCGAGGCCGCCGAGGCGGGCCGGCCGCGGCCGCGAGTGTGCGCGACGCTGGCGGCGCCGAACGAACGCCTCGGTGCGGCGCACCGAGAAGCCTTTGCCAGAGATGTAGCGGGCAGCGGCGAGGACTTCCCCAGGACTTTCGAGCCCGAGCAGGGCCCTGGCGTGGCCAGCGGACAGTGTTCCACGTGAAACCATGTCCATCACCTCGGGCGGCAGCGCGAGCAACCGAAGCGAGTTCGTGATCGACGTCCTGTGCTTGCCGAGCCGCTCGGAAACCTGATCGTGTGTCAGCCCCACGCGCCCGATCAGTGCTTGATAGGCCTTGGCCTCGTCGATGGCGTTCAGGTCCTCGCGCTGTATGTTCTCAACGAGCGCGAGCTCAAGCATCTCGCGGTCGTCGAACTGCCGGACGATCGCCGGTATGCGCGTGAGCCCGGCGAGATGAGCGGCCCGCAACCGCCGCTCGCCGGCCACGAGCTCAAAGCCATCGGAGGTGCCGCGCCGCACGATAACCGGCTGAAGCACGCCGGTCGCGCGGATCGAGTCCGCCAGCTCCCGCAGCGTCTCGTCGTCGAAGCGCGTGCGCGGCTGGTGCGGGTTGGGGCCGATCTCCGAGATCTCGAGCTCTCCGACGCCCGCGCCGTCGGCGGCGGTCGCGCGCCCATCGGCGATTCCGGTTGCGGTCGAGCTGGAGATGAGGGCTTCGAGCCCTCGTCCGAGCGCTTTCCTACTCATGGTCGATTACCTCCCGTGCGAGCTCGCGATAGCTCTCGGCGCCGCTGCTGTGCGGGTCGTAGAGCACGATGGGCTTGCCGAACGATGGGGCTTCGCTCAGGCGGACATTCCTTGGAATCACCGTCTTGTAGACACGATCGCTGAAGAACTTGCGCGCCTCGTTGGCCACCTGCTGCGAGAGATTGAGGCGCGCGTCGAACATGGTGAGCAAGACGCCCTCGATCCGGAGCGCGGGGTTCAGGTGGTCCTGGACGAGTCGGATCGCCCCGATCAGCTGCGTCAGCCCCTCGAGCGCGAGGTATTCGCACTGGAGCGGGATAAGGACGGAGTCCGAGGCGGTGAGCGCGTTGATGGTGAGCAGCCCCAGCGATGGCGGGCTGTCCACGAGGATGTAGTCGTACTCGGCGCTGATCTTCGCGAGTGACGTCTTGAGGCGTGTCTCGCGAGCCATCATGCCGACGAGCTCCACCTCGGCACCCGAAAGACGCTGGCCCGCCGGCAAGAGATCCAGCGTCGCGAGGTCGGTGGGCTTGATCGCGTCGCGGATCTCGGCGTCGCCGATGAGCACTTCGTAGATCGTCTGCCTCTGATCGTTGCCGTTGACGCCAAGCCCGCTCGTTGCGTTGCCTTGCGGGTCGATATCGACGATCAGGACGCGCTTGCTCTCCTGGGCGACGCAGGCCCCGAGGTTGATCGCCGTGGTGGTCTTGCCGACGCCGCCCTTCTGGCTGGCAATCGAAATGATGCGTCCCATTCCCTTGGTCGCTCCGGCTGGGGCCGTGTTCTGCCTGAGATTGTCGCGCGGTGGCGTGCGGCACTCTCGGGCCGAACTTGGGGAGGTTTGCTGCACGCCGTGCGAAGGCTCGTGCAGTGCGGCGAGCCGACTTCCTGTCCAGGTCGCCGCGGCGCTCGGGTCCCGCGAAACTAGCAGCCCCTCGCGTCAGCGCTCAAGCGCAATGTTCCACGTGGAACAAGCGCAATGCCGCGCTCATCGATTCATCGCAATCGAAATGTCGCAAACGTGTTCGGTCCATTGTCGAACGTCGTCGTCGACTCGTGAGCCCAGCGCGATTGCCATCCGCTGCCGTCGCGCGCCATCTCCTCGCCGACACCGCTGCCCTTCCAGAGGAACGCGCGCCCACCGGGCTTGAGCAGCTTCTCCGCCAGCTCGAGCGTCGGCCCAAGCAACATCGTCGCCCGCGACGTGAATGCATCCAGTCTGGTGTCGCGCAGCTCGCCATCGACAAGGACCTCGAGCCGGCCCAAGCGCACTTCGACCCCGGTCAAACCAAGCTCCATGATGGCCTTGCGCATGAACAGCGTCTTGTTCCGCCGCGACTCGACGAGCAGCCAGCGCTTGCCGACGCCCGCGATGGCCAGCGGAATCGCCGGCAGGCCGGCGCCGCTCCCCAGGTCCAGGACGGATTCGACGCCCGCATCCATGAGCTCGCGAGCCGGTTGCAGCGATTCGGCGAGGTGCCGCTCGACCAGCCGCGGCTCGTCGTTGCGCGAGATCAGGTTGGAGACGCCGCGGTTCCACTCGAGCAGGAGCGTGGCGTAGCGCTCGAGTCTGGCGAGTGCAATCTCGCGGTCGACGCCGCATCGCTCGAGCAGCGGTCGCAGTCTGGCCCATGGCTGGCGCGCCAGCAGCTTCGCCGGATCCAGAGCGCGGGGCTCGCGTTTCGCTCTCCCGCCCGGTGCGGCAAAGCGGCGGTCGTCGTCGCGCGGGGCGCCGCGGCGCGGCGCTCCTTCGCGCGGCGCAGAGCTGCGCCTCCTCGTGGTCACCTCGGATCGCGCCGAGCTCGCGCGCGTCGTAACGGATCGGCGGCGGTCAGCGCCCGTGCGGGTGTTCGGTTGGCGAGCCATGGCAACCACTCTAGCATCGCGGGCGCAGGATCTCCGCGCAGCGCTCGACCCGGGCCAGGCGCCGATCCGATTCGCGAACCGCGCCGGGCGAACGCGCAGCGCCTCAGTCTCGCCCGGCACGGTCGGCTGAGGCCCGGCACCAGCGCGATTCACGCGCCGGGCGAGCGCGCAGCGCCTCAGCCTCGCCCGGCCCCGCGCGCCACACCCACCCTCGCCGCGTGCCGCTTCGCGTGGACGAGCAGCACCGCCACGTCCGCGGGAGAGACGCCCGCGATCCGCGCCGCCTGCCCGACGCTCGCGGGTCGCCAGCGTGCGAGCTTCTCGCGCGCCTCACTCGAGAGCCCCCGCAGCGGTTCGGCCCAGAGCGACTCCTCGAGCGGCAGGGCTTCGAGCGCCGCGGCCCCGCGCGCCGTGCGTGCCTGGCGCTCGAGGTAGCCGCGATACTTGAGCCGCACCTCCAACGCTTCGCGATCGTGGGGCGCGAGCTCGCTGATGACGCCCAGCGCCGCCAGATCGTCGAACGTGACCTCGGGCCGCGCGAGGTAGTCCGCCGCCCTGACCGCCCGCGCCGTGGCCGGCGCAGCCTCATCGCGCGCGGGCTCGGGGCGCGCCCCGCCATCGCGGGCGCTTCCGGCCGTCGCGGACCCTGCGCTCGCCCCCGCTTCACTCGCGTCACCATTTCTCGAAGCCGCGACCGTCACCGTCACGCGCGCCAGCCGGCGGGCCTCGGCCTCGATCGCGGCGTAGCGCGCGCGCACGCGTTCGCGCTGTTCGTCGTTCAGCAGCCCGAGCGCATGGCCGATCTCCGCCAGCCGCTCGTCGGCGTTGTCCGCACGCAGCAGCAGCCGATGCTCGGCCGCCGAGGTGAACATGCGATACGGCTCGCGGTGCTCGCGCGTCACGAGGTCGTCGATCAGCACGCCGACGTACGCCTGATCGCGGCGCAGGACGAGCGGCTCGCGGGCCGTGAGCGCGAGCGCCGCATTGACGCCCGCGACGAATCCCTGCGCCGCCGCTTCCTCGTAGCCCGAC
The DNA here is from genome assembly GCA_035500415.1 of Candidatus Acidiferrales bacterium. GTDB lineage: Bacteria > Eisenbacteria > RBG-16-71-46 > RBG-16-71-46 > RBG-16-71-46 > CAIXRL01. The sequence continues at coordinate 32,940 of DATJXF010000009.1, forward strand.
GTGCCGCAGATCTGCCCCGCGAGGTAGAGGCCGCGGATCGCCCTCGCCTCGAGCGTCGGCCGCAGCTGGTGCGGCAGCACGAAGTCGTACTCGACCGCATAACCGGGGCGGATCATCTCGGCGCGCTCGAGCCCGGGGATCGTGCGCACGAACTCGAGCTGCACGTCCTCGGGCATGCTCGTCGAGACGCCGTTCACGTAGATCTCCTCGACGTCGCGGCCCTCGGGCTCGAGGAAGAGATGGTGCGACTCGCGCTCGGGGAACTTGACGACCTTGTCCTCGAGCGACGGGCAGTAGCGCGGTCCCGTGCCGCGGATCGCGCCGGAGTAGAGCGGCGACTGCGCCAGGTTCTCCCGGATCACGCGGTGCGTCGCCGCGTTCGTGTGTGTGCTCCAGCACAGCACCTGCTCGAGGTCCAGACGCTCGGTCCAGTGCGAGAACGGCCGCGGCGGCTCGTCGCCCGGAGCGGGCTCGAGCGCCTCGAACGCGATGCTGTCCCGCCGCAGCCGCGGCGGCGTTCCGGTCTTGAGCCGGCCGCGCTCGAAGCCCAGCTCGCCCAGGCATTCGCTGAGCGCCCGCGCCGCGTGCTCGCCGATCCGCCCGCCGGGAATCTGCCGCGGCCCGATGTGAATCAGGCCGTTCAGGAACGTGCCCGGCGTGATGACGAGCGCGCGGCACTCGAGCACGCGTCCGTCGGCGAGCTCGACACCGGTCACGCGGCCGTGCTCGCGCCGCACGTGGTTCGCGATGCCCTCGAGGATCTCGAGCCCGGCGACGCCGTCCAGCAGCGCGAGCATCTCGAGCGCGTAGCGCGGCTTGTCGCACTGCGCGCGCGGCGACCACACCGCGGGCCCGCGGCCGCGGTTGAGCATCTTGAACTGGATGCCGGCGCGGTCGGTGACGCGCGCCATGAGCCCGCCGAGCGCGTCGATCTCGCGCACCATGTGGCCCTTCGCGATGCCGCCGATCGCGGGATTGCACGACATGCGCGCGATGTCGCCGCGTTGAACCGTGAGGAGCGCGGTCGAGAGTCCCATGCGCGCGCAGGCGTGAGCGGCCTCGCAGCCCGCGTGACCGCCGCCCACGACGATCACGTCCCGGCGCGTTTCGCGCGGCACGGGCGCGCAGGCCGCGCGGACCGGGTGCTCGACGCCGGCCGCACGCCAGGCGCCCGCCGCGCCCCCGACATCGGGCGCGCGCTCCGCGCCCGGCGCGCCGGCGCGGTCCGAATTGGGCCGAGCGCCCGCGGCTGAGGCCCCGATGCGCATCGCCTCGTTCGCGCTCACGTCCGCCTCACTTGCCCACGCAGAAGCGCGCAAAGATGCGCTCGAGCAGATCGTCGCTCACGCGGACGCCGAGCAGCTCTTCGAGCGCCCCGAGCGCTTCGCGCAGCTCGAGTGCGACGATCTCGCCCGGCGCGCCGTGGTCCGCCTCGCGCGCCGCGCGTTCGAGCGCCGCGCACGCGCGGGCGAGCGTCGCCGACTGCCGCTCGCTTGCGAGCACCTCGCCCGCCTCGAACCCCGCGACGCGGGCGAGCGCCGTCGCGACGTCCGCGACGCCCTCGCCGGTGAGCGCACTCACCCCGACCGCCTCGGCGCGCTCGGCGCCGAGCCCCTCGAGCCGGGACGCAGCTCCGGCGTGCGCGCCGCGATCGCGCTGGTTGAGCGCGAGCACGACGCGCCGCCCGGCGAGCGCGGCCATCTCGTCGCGCTCGGCCGCCGACGCCGCCGTGGTGCCGTCCACGACCCAGAGCACGACGTGACTCGCTTCCAGCGCACGCCGCGCGCGCGCAACCCCCTCGGCCTCGATCGGATCGCCCGCCACGCGCAGGCCGGCCGTATCGGAGAGCGTGAAGAGCGCACCCTCGAGCTCGATCGTCGCGCTCACGCGGTCCCGCGTCGTGCCCGGAACCGGCGTGACGATCGCACGCTCCTCGCCCACGAGCCGGTTGAAGAGGGACGACTTGCCCGCGTTGGGGCGGCCGACGATCGCCACCTGCACACCCTCGCGCAGCGCGCGGGCCCAGGCCGCGCCGGCGAGATGCGAGGCGAGCGCCGCGCGCTCGGCGACGATGCGCGCGATCACCCCGGCCGGCACCTCGATGCCGCCCACGTCCTCGGCGAAGTCGACGCGCGCCTCGACCTCGGCGAGGAGATCGGCCAGCGCCTCGAGCCGCGCGCGCAACTCGGCCGAGAGCTCGCCCGCGAGGCGCGAGAGCGCGGCGCGGTGCATGCGATCGCTGCGCGCGTGAATCAGCTCCGCGACCGCCTCGGCCTGCACGAGATCGAGCCGGCCGTTCAGGAAGGCGCGCAGCGTGAACTCACCCGGCTCCGCCGCGCGCGCGCCCACCGCGAGCAGCCGCTCGAGCGTGCGGCGCGCGGGCAGCGCGCCCCCGTGGCACGAGATCTCGACGACGTCCTCGCGCGTGTAGGAGGCCGGCGCGCGAAAGAGCGCGGCGACCACCTCGTCGATCCGTGCCTCGCCTCCGAGCCAGCCGTGGTGGAGCGTGTTCCCGCCGGCCTGGCGCAACGGGGCTCGCCCGCGGAAGACCTCGTCGGCGAGCGCGATCGCGCGCGGGCCGCTCACGCGCACGACCGCGAGGCCCGCCTCCCCGGCGGGCGTCGCGATCGCGGCGATGGTGTCGTCGAGTGCGAACGGCACGAGGGTCTCCGGATGAAACGAGAGCGCCGGTCCCGCGGGGCGAGACCGGCGCCGGATGGCGGATGTGGCCGGATCTCAGCCCGCGTCTTCCTCGCCGGTTCTTTCGGGGAAGCTGGCGGGTGCGACCGCCACGCGTTTGATCATGCCCGTGCCGAGCGCGTAGGTCCTGACGCGGGTGTCCTCGCGCAGCGTGACGTGGATGATGCGGCGCTCCTGCGAGTTCAGGTACTCGGTCACGACCTCGGCGTTCTTCGCGAGCGCCTCGTCCGCGAGCGAACGCGCCAGCGTCTCGAGCTCGGCCTCGCGCCGCTTCCAGAAATCGTTGATCTCGAGCTGCAGGTGATAGCGCGAGCCCTCGCCGCGATTGAGGAAGCGGTTGAGCAGGTGCTGCATCGCCTGCCGCACTTCACCCTTCTGGCCCGTGAGCAACTCGTCACCCTCGGTGACCTCGGCCGTGACCTCGCTCCGGTTGCCCTCGGCGGCCACGGTCACCGTCGCCTGAAAGCCCATGCCCCTGAGCAGATCCTCGGTGAGCCGCTTGCTCGTCTCGGCGAGCTCGGCATCGCTCATCGAGGGCTCGCCGTGATGCTCCGCGTGCGACTCCCTTTCGCGCACGCGCGCCACGGGCGCCTCTTCGCGGGCGCGAACCGGCATGGGCGCCACGGCGGGCCGCGGCGCACGGGCGCCCGCGGGCGGAATCGGCGGTGGAGCCGGCGCCATCGCCGGCAGGCGCTCGCCCGACGACGACACGGGCTCGGCGGAAACCGGCATGGGCTCGAACGCGAAATCGCCCGGCTCGTTTTCCCCGTGCTCGTGTTCGCCTTCGTGCGCGTGCGCGTGCGTATCGCCGTTCACGCGCGGCGCGCCCTCCTCGGGCAGCGCTCCGCCTTCGCCCATGCGGCGGCGTCCGCGACCGCCGCGGCGGCCGCGTCGACGGCGCCGGCGCCCGTCTTCGTCGCCCGGGTGCTCGCTCGATTCGGCGCGCCCCGCAGGCGGCGCCGCGCCGGCCATTGCCGCATCCCCCGCGGGCCGGGGCGCCGGTGAGGCCGGAGCCTGCGGCCTGGCGCCCCGCTCGTCGCGGGGCCCGGGACGGCGTTCCTCTCGCCGCTCACTGCGTCGCTCCTCGCGGCGCCCTTCGGCGCGCGCGGGCTGGGGCTGAGGCGGGCCCTGCGGCCGGCCGGCTTCGCGGCCACCTTCGCGGCCACCTTCGCGGCCACGATCCTTGCCCCCGTCGCGTCCGCCTTCACGTGGCCGCTCGCGGTCGCGCCCGCCGCGCCCGCGACGACCGTCGCGCTCCCGGCTCGAGACGCGCCGCTCGCGCGTCTCCTCGGGTTCGCGCACCGGACCGCCCGGGCGTCGCATGATGCTCACGCGGAATGGCCGCGCCCCCAGTCCCAGGAAACCGCCCTTGCCCTCCTCGACCAGCGTGATCGTCGCCTCGGAGCGCGACAACCTCAGCTCGTCCAGGCCCTTTCGGACTGCTTCCTCGTAGCTCTTGCCTTCGTACACCGAACCTTTGGCCATTTTGTCCCCGTTTCTCGGTTGCCCTCGCCGATCGTGGCGCAGCCCTCGGACTTCGTGGCGCGCCGGCGCGGCAACTGCGAGCGGACCGGATCGTTGCCCCCCGTGGGCGGCGGATTCGCGCGGCGCTCGACTTCGAGCGGCCAGCGCGCGTCGCGTGCGCGACCGGATGGGCGGTTCTCGAACGACGGGTCAGCTTACTTCGGCGCGGACCCCGTCCGCCACGCCGAAGGCTCGAAACGCACGACGATCGAACGCGGGACGAGGCCCGCGATCAGCGCCGGCGTCCTTTCGCGGGCGTCACCACCGCAGGCACCACCACGCCACCGTCCGAGCGCATCGCCAGCCACTGCTGCAGGCTGGTCAGCAGGTTCATGACGGTCCAGTAGAACACCAGCCCCGACGGCAGGTTGTAGAAGAAGATCAGCATGATGAAATTCATCATGTACATCGTCGGAGCCTGGCGCGGGTCGGTAGGCGTGAAGAGCTGCGACAGGAAGCCCGTTCCTGCCATGAGCACGGGCAGGAGACGAATGGGCAACGGCCCGACCGTCAACAGCACGTCGGGCGCGGACAGATCGTGGATCCAGCCGACGAACGGCGCCTGCCGCAGGTCGATGGCGTTGAAGATGACGGCGTAGAACGAGAACAGGAGCGGCATCTGCAGGACCATGGGCAGGCAGCCGCCGGTCGGGTTGACGCCGTTCTCCTTGTACAGCGCCATCATCGCGGTGTTCTGCGCGGCCGCGTCGTTCTTGAACTTCTCCTTGATGCGCTCCGTCTCCGGCTGCAACCGCTGCATCGCGCGCATGCTCTTCATGCTCGACATGTTGAGCGGGTGGAGCAGCAGCCGGACGAGCGTGGCCATCACGAGAATGCTGATCCCGAAGTTGCGCACGACCGCGTTGATCGAGCGCAGCAGCCAGAGCAGCACCTTGCTGATCGGAACCAGCCACGCGAAGCCGAGGTCGACCGCACGCTCCAGCTCGAGCGAGCGGCTCTGCCTGGCGAGCGCGAAGTAGTCCGACGGCCCGAAATACGTGACGAAGCGCTGCGTGCCCGCGCCGCTCGCGGGCAGCGGCATGACCAGCGTGCCCTGCGCGAGCGGCTCGACGGCCGGCGTGCCCGCCGGCCGCAGCGCGAGCTGATCGGGGCGCAGCGTGCGGGTGAACCCCTCGGCGAGCGCGGCGTGGCCGTCGCCCGAGGCCGCTGCCACGAGCCCGAGGAAGTAGTGGCTCTGGACGCCCGCCCAGTGGGCGACGCCCTCGTGCACGCGCGGCGCCTTGTTGACGAGCCCGGGCGCCGCGTCGCGATGCAGGTCCTTGCCGACGAGGCTCACCGCCCGCAGCCCGCGCAGGTCGTTCTGCAGCACGGTCTCCGTCATGAGCGGCCAGGAGCGGACGACCAGCGAGTAGTCGCTGATGCGCCATGCCGCCGGCACCGCGCGCGTCTCGAGCTCGAGGTCCATGAGGTAGGTGTCCGGCTGCGCGCGCCAGGTCTCGCGCACGAACAGCCCGCTCGTGTCCTGGAACGTGAACGTCAGCGCGCGGATCGCACCCGCGGCATCGAGGCTCTCGGCCGGCGTGAACATGGCGTCCGCGAGCGAGCGGAGCGCGACGCCGGAGCCCAGGTCGACGCCGAACGTGGGGCCGCCCGAGAGCTCGACGCGATTGGGCGCGTCGACCTCGTGACCGGGCGGCGGGCGGCGCTTGGGGTGGATCGCGTAGCCGCTGTCGCCGTACGCGGCCGCGTAGCGCTTGAGCTCGAAGGAGACGAGGCGCGCGCCGCGGCTGCTGAACGTCGCGCGGTAAAGTGGCGTTTCGACGACCGAGAGCCGCTCGGGCACGGGCGGCGCCGCGGCGCGGCCGCTGGCGACGGCCGCGCCGGACGCGGGCAGCGCCGCCGGGGCGCCGGGAGCTGCGGCCGTGAGCGACGCGCCCGGCCCGCCGATCGCGGGCGCGGCGTGCGTCGTGTCCGGCCGCACGACCGGCTTGGGCGCGAAGCGCTCGCGACCGGCCATGAAGATCACGGCCACGAGCATCATGAGCGCGAGGGCGATGGCGGTGCGGCGATCCACGGTCAGGCCCTCGGCACCGGGTCGTACCCCGACGTTCCGAGCGGGTGGCAGCGCGCGAACCGCGCCAGCGCGAGGCGGCCTCCGCGCAGGACGCCGTGGCGCTCGATCGCTTCGCGTGCGTACTCGGAGCAGGTCGGGTGGTGGCGGCAGCCGCCGCGATAGAGCGGCGGCATCGCGACCTGGTAGAAGCGGATGAGCGCGAGGGCGAGCGTGCGCACGGGTCAGCCGCCGATCGCCGGCGCGAGCGCGCCGGCGTGCGCGAGGAGGCTCTCGAGCTCGCTCGCGAGCTGCGCGTGCGTGGCCGCGAGCGCACCGCGCGAGGCGATGAACACGAGCAGGAACCCGTGGTGCGGCACGCGCGGCCAGCGCCGGCGCACGATCTCGCGGATGCGGCGGCGCGCGCGATTGCGCTGCACGGCGTTGCCGACGCCGCGCTTGCTCGCGATCCAGCCGAGGCGCGTCACGTCACCGGGGCTCGGAAGCACGAGCAGCAGGCAGCAGCGGCCGCGGAACGCCGTGCCGCCCTCGCGCACCCGCGCGAAGTCGCGCGCGGTCCGCATGCGGTGTTGCGGGGCGATGCGCTCGGCGCGCTGCGGACTCATGGGTTTCGGACTTCGGGCGGAGCGTCATCCGGAAGCCGGACTCCGGTGGGATGGCGAGGGCGGACCTGCGCACGCGAGGGCGCCGCAACGGGGCGCGCAGCGGGGGCAGCGCTGCCGGCGCTACCGGGAATGGGAGGAGACGGTCAGACGCTTGCGGCCGCGTGCGCGCCGGGCGGCCAGAACCTTTCGGCCTCCCTTGGTCTTCATGCGGGCGCGGAACCCGTGCGTCTTGAACTTGTGCCGGTTGCGGGGTTGGAAGGTGCGCTTCATCGTGAGGAAACCTCAGCGTCGGAAGGAGTTGGCACAAACAGCAGGGGAATCTAGGCGAGTCGCGGCCGGGCCGTCAAGTCGTGGGCCGGCGCCGGCGGGTCGTACGGGCGCCCGGTCCCGCGCGCCGGGGCCGGCGCGGGCACTCTTGGCTCATGGGGCGCATTCGCGGCGCCGATAACGCCCCGGGAGCCCCGCTCGATGAACGCTTCTCGGCGCGGCAAGAGGACTTACGAACCATGATCACGAGGCAGCCGGTACCCGGACCGCAACCGGACAACCTCTCTCCCGCCGCGCGAAACCTCGCCCCATGGTGGCGCGAGGTCGATCAGCTGCTGCGCCTGGCGCGCGCCCTTGGACCGGACGCTCCGGCGGTCGAGCAGCAGCGCGCCCGGCTCGTCGAAGCCGCCGCGAGCCTCGTCAAGTTCCACGCGCCGCTCGTGCTGCGCTGCGCGCCCGAGGGGCTCCTGCTGCGCGACGAGCTTGTCGCGCTGCGAGCGTTCGAGGACGCCCCTGCCGACGCGGCGGGAAGTGGCATCCCTGCGCTGCTCGAGCGCGAAGGGGTGCGCTCGCTGACGCTCGACTCGCGCACCTCGCAGGCCGACGTGCAGACCCTCCTGGCGGCGCTCATCCGCTCCGCCGTCGCACCGGCGCCGGATCACGACATGGTGACCGACCTCTGGAGCGCGGATCTGGACGGGCTGATCGTCGAGGTCGCCCCGCTCTACGAGCTGCTGACGACGGGAGGCGAAGCGAGCGCCGATGGGCGCCCGCCCGCGAGTTCTCAAGTTCCGGCCGACATGGTCCCGCCACGCGATCTGGCCGGCGCCGACGAACCGACCGACGCCGCCGCGGCGTGGAGCCGCCTGGCCGCGGACGAGGACGCGGCGCGCCAGGCGTGGGAGCAGGCTCGCATCGAGGACGCCGCGCGGCAGTGGCCCGAGCGGCTCGAGCGGCTGGAGCAGTCGCTGGCGCAGCGCGCGCCGGGCCCTGCGACGGGCGAGGCACTGGTCGCGGCGCTCGCCGGCTGGCTCGTTGGCGCGATGCGCCGCGCCGACTGGATCGGTGCGACGCAGGCGATCGAAGGGTTGCGCCGCGCCGATCCGGATCGCGAGTGGAGCGGTACGCAGCTCGCGCGCTCGCTGGGCGAGCTGGACGCCGACGCGATGGCGGAGCGTCTCGATGAATCGGCGCGCGAGGACATCCAGCGCTTCTTCGCGCTCGCGGTGCGCATCGGCCGCCCGGCGATCGACCTCGTCGTCCGCGTGATGGCGCACGCCGAGCGCCCGCGCGTTCGCGCCGCGGCGACGTCGACGCTGGGCTACCTCGGTGCCGAGGATCCGCGCGCGCTGGCGCCCTACGTCCGCGACCCGCGCTGGCAGGTGGCCCGCAACGTCGTCTTCGCGCTCGGACAGGTCGGCGGCGAGGAGGTGGGCCGCGCGCTCGCGTCGTCGCTGCTCCATTCGGATGCGCGCGTGCGCCGGGCGGCGGTCGAGTCGCTGGGACAGGTGCCCGTCCATCGCCGCACGCCGCTGCTCGTCTCGCAGCTCGACGTCGCCGACTCGAACCTGCTCGGCAGCGTGCTCGCGATGCTGCTGCGCGATCCCGCGCCCACGGTGCTGCCGGCGCTGCTCGAGCGGGTCGCACGGACCGACTTCGATGCGCGTCCCGAGGAGTCGCGCCTCGCATTGATCGGAGCGCTGGGCGAGCTCCACGACGACCGCGCCGTCCCCGCGCTTCGCGAGCGCGTGAACGCGGGCGGCTGGTTCGCCAAACGCACACCGGAGCGACGCGCGGCGGCGCGCGCGCTCGTCACGCTCGGCACGCCGGCGGCGATCGAAGTGCTGCGCGAAGGCCAGCGCTCGCGCGCCGAGGCCGTGCGCGCCGACTGCCAGGAAGCCCTGTCCCGAACCGCCAGCGAGGCCGCCGCATGAGCACGCCGGCCACGCCGCAGCCCAAACGCAGCGCCGCCGGGCGCATCGACTGGCGCGAGCACGGCCTTCAGGTCGTGAGCCGGCTCACCTCGGTGCTGCGCATGGGGCGCTCGTACGCCGTGGGCAACCCCGTGTTCACCGGCCAGCTCGCCCAGCTCCTCGGCGTCATCGAACCGGCGCTCGCCGAGCTGGGCGAGGTGCGCGTCGTCGAGTGCGATGGCGAGGTGAGGTTCAACGACCTGCGCCTGCCCTTGCGTTCGACCAGCACGCGGTTCGTCGACCAGCTCATCACCGAGCTGTCGTTGCGCGACATCGGCGGCATCCGGCTCAAGCGCGGGCTGCAGGTGCCCGAACTCGAAGCCTTCATGCGTCTCTTCCTCGCGTCCGAAACCTACAAGGGCGCCGAACTCGAGCGCGCCTGCCTCGCCGCGGGCATCCGGCACGCGACGCCCATCCTCGAAGCGACCCGGGTCGTGCTGACGACGGGCGAGGGCGCGACCCTGGCGCCGGCGCACGTCGAGGCGCTGGGCACCTGGGCGCTGGCGCAATCCGAAGCGCTCGGCGTGCTCGGCAACGCACCCGCGAGCGCATTGCGCTCGCGGCACTGCAAGCGCCTCGTGGCGTCGCTCGTCGACGGCATCCTCGCCGGCGAGCCCGTGGTGATGGCGCTTTCCGACCTCGATGCCGCCCCGCCCTCGGCGGACGAGCACGCGCTGCGCGTCGCACTCCTCGCGCTGGCCGTGGGCGCGCGGCTCGGACTGAAACGCGACGAGCTGGCGACGCTGGGCGCCGCCGCGATCGAGCTGGCGTGGAGCGAGGGGCCGCTGTCCGAAGACGAGTCGGCGGACGATCTCGAAGCGGTCGCATCGGTCACCCGGCTGCTCCGCCGGACGCCGCTCGACAGCGTCTCGCTGCTGGCCGTGCAGTCGCTGCTCGGCAGCACGGGCGGGGCCGAGCCGCTCGCGGGCGTGCTGCAGCTGGCGCGGGCGTGGGTGACGCTGGCGAGCCTGCGCCTGGGCGATGGCATGCGCTGGACGCCGCACGAGGCGCTCGGGCTCGTGCTCGGTCCGCTCGCGTCGCGGTTCCACCCGGCGGCGCTCGCCGCACTCGTCCGCGTGCTCGGGCTCTATCCGCCCGGGCAGCTGGTCGAGCTCGACGACGGTACGGTCGCCCGGGTCATGGCGCCGGGCGAGGCCGACCCGGCCCGGCCGCAGATCGAGCGGCTGACGGGTCCGGCGGGGGCCGGAGAGCCCGTGACGCGCGGCGAGGTGGTCGACCTGCCCGCCGAGCGCACGATCGCCCGCGCAGTGCCCTTCGTTCGCCCGGAGCCGCCCGCGAAGGTGGCGTAGGGCGCGCCGATGCCGGCGCCGGCTTACCGCTGCAGCAGCGTCGCCGACCTCGCGTTCAGGTGGTGGAGATGTTCCACCGTGTACTCGAGGATCGGCTTGAGGTACTGCGCGCCGTTCGGCAGGTTGATGCAGCGCTGGCCCGCGGGCACGTCGACGCCGCCCGGAATGCCGCCGCGCCAGCGTTGCACGTGCACGCGGCCGTTCATCACGCAAACGCAGGTGCCCTGCTCGTCGTCGCGCAGCACCCCCAGCTCCGTGCCCGTCACGCGTGCGCGCACCTCGGGCGTCTCCACGTCGAGCGTCGCGCCGTGGAACGCGCGGCCCGTCGCGTAGAACGCGTAACCGTTCGCGACGCGCGCGCGGTCGTGGCGGCCCCACCAGCGGCCGGGCCCCGCGGGGAGCGTGACGTCGGTCTGCATGTCGATCGATACCGCGAGCACGCCCGGCTTCACGAGCTCG
>DATJXF010000010.1:0-5463 GCA_035500415.1 Candidatus Acidiferrales bacterium
CACGACGACTCGACGGCCTATCGCCCGGCGCTCGCGGCTGCGCAGGCTGCGCTCGCGGCGCACGACACGGTCGGCGCGCGGCGCGCGCTGCTTGACGCGGTGCGCACGGGGATCGGCGAGCCCGAGCCGCACGCCCGGCTCGGCGCGCTGCTCGGAGCGCGCAGCACCAAGTTCGCGCTGCTCGAGACGAAGGTCGCCGCACGGCTCGATCCATCCGACCCGTGGTTGCAGCGGAGTCTCTTCCTCGCGCTCGTCGAGGCGCGTCTCGACGAGACCGCGACCGCGGCGCTCGCCGCGCTCAGGCCCCGCTATTCCGACTGGAGTGCGGACAGCGAGATGGTGCGGGCCGTGACGGTGCTGCAGGATCGCTCGCCGGGCGGCGCGAACGGCGTCTTCGGCGCGCCCGCGCCGGACGCCGTCGCGAGAGGAGGTCTCCCATGACGCGAGGGCGCGTCGAGATCCACGAGTTCGAGAGCCGCGTGCTCGTCGGCAATCCCGCTGGCGATCCCGCGACGCGGCGCGTGCCGGTGTGGCTCCCGCCCTCCTACGACGGCTCGCCCGCACGGCGTTATCCGGTGATCTTCGTGCTGCCCGGCTTCACCGGGCGCGGGCGTCGGCTGCTCAACGACGATCCGTGGTCGCCCTCGCTCGACGACCGCCTCGATGCGCTCGTCGCGCGCGGCTGCGGCGAGATGATCGTCGTCATGCCGGATTGCTTCACGCGCTTCGGCGGCTCGCAGTACCTGAACTCCACCGCGACCGGCCGCTACGCCGACCACCTGACCGACGAGCTCGTGCCGTGGGCCGACGCCACGTTCCGCACGCGCGCCGAACGCGCGCACCGCGGCGTCGTCGGGAAGTCCTCGGGCGGCTTCGGTGCGCTGACGCTCGGCATGACGCGGCCGGAGCTGTTCGCGGCGGTCGCCTCGCACAGCGGCGATCTCTACTTCGATTACTGCTACCGCGTCGACGTGCCCCGGACCTGCACCGTGATCCAGGGCGCGGGCGGCGCGCGCGCGTTCCTCGAGCGCCTCGAGTCGAGCCGGCAGAAGAGCCACGACGACCTGCTCGCGCTCAACATCCTCGCGATGGCCGCGTGCTACTCTCCCGATCCCGGGGCCGAGCTCGGCGTCGCGCTGCCGTTCGATCTCGCGACCGGGGAGTTTCGCGACGACGTCTGGCGCCGCTGGCTCGCCTTCGATCCGCTCCAGCGCCTGCCGGCGTGCGAGGCGGCGCTCAAGTCGCTCGCGCTGCTCTACCTCGACTGCGGCGGGCGGGACGAGTTCCACCTCCACCACGGCGCGCGGATCTTCGTGCGCGAGCTCGAGCGACGCGGCATCGCCCACACGTACGAGGAGTTCGACGACGGCCACATGAACGTCTCGTACCGTTACGACGTGAGCCTGCCGCTCGTCGCACGAGCGCTCGGCGCCTGAGCGCGGCAGGGCGAGGCGCGCCCCCGGCCGGACGCGCGGGCGCGCTGCAAATGCTTGCGTGTCGCGCCCGGCGGGGCTAGTCTGTTGTCAAGGCAAGCCCCTTGCCGCCCGAACGCCCGGCGCCGCCTCCACGGAGCCGGGCGACGTGTTCCACGCTGGGGCCTGCCGCCCGAAGGACGCCGAATTGCCCGCCGTCGTCGCCGTCGCTCCCGATCTTTACTTCGCCGCCAAGATCTCCGCCGTCGCCCGCGCCGCGGGCGTCGAGGTCACATTCGAAACCCCCGCGCGCGTCACCGCCACGTGCGCGAGCCAGCCGCCCGCGCTGCTGCTGTTCGATCTCCACGCGACGGACGACCCCGCCGCGCTCGTGCACGCGCTGAAATCCGATCCGGTTTCGCGTGCCGTGCGGATCGTCGGCTTCTACTCGCACGTCGACACCGCACTGCGCCGCGCCGTGCTCGCAGCCGGAATCGACGAGGCGCTGCCGCGCTCGGTGTTCGAGGCGCGGCTTGCGTCGCTGCTCCAGCGCGCAGGCTCGCCCGCGGGAGAACCGCCGGCGGCACCGTGACGCGTCGCCGGCCGTCACGCGCGCGGGCGGGAAGGAGTATTCTGCGCGGCGCTCTGCGCGCCCGGGCCGCGAGGCCGCGGGGCGCGACGGCCCTCGAACCGATGACGCGAGATCTCCGACCATGACGCAGCCGACGATCCCCTCGAGCCCCTCCGAGCGCGTCAGCATCTCGTGCCCGGGCTGTGGCCGCCACGACTGGGTGAGCTGGCCGGCGGGCCAGCCGACGTTCCATTGGAAGTGCTTCAACTGTTCCAGGGAATTCGACCTGAGCGCCGAGCCCGGCCACTGAGCGGGCCCGCGCCGCGCGACGACGTGAAGCTGCGGATCTCGGAGCTCTTCCACTCGCTGCAGGGCGAGGGACCGTCGGCGGGCACGCCGGCGCACTTCCTGAGACTGCAGGGCTGCGACGTGGGCTGCGCGTGGTGCGACTCGAAGTACACGTGGGACGCAGCGGGCGGTGAAGAGCGGAGCTTGGACGACGTCTTCGCCGCGCTCGCGTCCACGGGCCGCGCGGAACTGCTCGTCGTGACGGGCGGCGAACCGCTCGCGCACGCGGACATGGGCGGGCTGCTCGCCGCCGCGCTCGAGCGCTGGGCGCGCGTCGAGGTGGAAACGAGCGGGCTCGCTCCGCCGCCGCTTCGCCACGCGCGGCTCCACTACAACCACTCGCCCAAGCTGCCCGCGGCGACGCCGCGCTGGCGCGAGACGTGGGCCCACGCGGCCGAGTTCGTCGCGGATCCCAACACGACCTTCAAGATCGTGGTGGGCGATCCGCCCGACGAGGACGACGCGCTGCGCCTCGTCGCCGGCCACGCGCTGCCGCGCGAGCGCACGATGCTCATGCCCGAGGGCCTGACCGACGCGGTGGTCCGGGCGCGCGCGACGGCGCTTGCCACGACCTGCAGGCGCGAGGGTCTGCGGCTCTCGCCGCGGCTCCACGTCTGGCTCTGGGGCGCGAAGCGGGGCGTGTGATGACGAAGACGGCGGTCGTGCTGCTCTCGGGTGGACTGGATTCCGCGACCTGCCTCGCGTGGGCCAGGGCCGGGGGTTTCCGCTGCGTCACGCTGGCGTTCGACTACGGCCAGCGCCATCGCGTCGAGCTCGACGCGGCCGCGCGCGTCGCCTCCGCGCTCGGCAGCGCGGACCATCGCGTCGTGCGGCTCGACCTCGGCGCGATCGGGGGCTCGGCGCTCACCGCCGACCTCGAGGTCCCGAAGGGCCGCGACGAGCGCGCGATGGCGGCCGCGATCCCGGTCACGTACGTGCCCGCGCGCAACACGGTGTTCCTCGCCGTCGCGCTCGGGCTCGCCGAGACGCTCGACTCGACCGATCTCGTCGCGGGCATGAACGCGATCGACTACTCGGGCTATCCCGACTGCCGTCCGGAGTTCGTGCGCGCGTTCGAAGCGCTCGCCGCGCTCGCGACCCGCGCGGGCGTCGAGGGCGCGCGCTTTCGCGTCCACACGCCGCTCATGGCGCTCGACAAGCCGGGCATCGTCCGGCTCGGCGTCTCGCTCGGCGTCGACTACGCGCTCACGCACTCGTGCTACGATCCCGCGCCCGACGGGCGCGCCTGCGGCGGCTGCGACTCGTGCCGGCTGCGCGCACGGGGCTTTCGCGAGGCCGGCGTTCCCGATCCCACGCGCTACCTGAACGCACCCGAGGCCTGACCGACGTGCGCGTCGAGCTCACCAAGACGTTCCGTTTCGAAGCGGCGCACCACCTGCCGCAGGCGCCGCCCGACCACAAGTGCCGGCGCGTGCACGGGCACTCGTACGCGATCGACGTGGTCGCGGCGGGTGAAGTCGACCCGGCAACCGGCTGGCTGGTGGATTTCGGCGAGATCGCCGCGCAGGTGGAGCCCTTGTTGCGGCGCGAGCTCGACCATCGTCTCCTCAACGACGTCGCGGGGCTCGAGAACCCGACCGCGGAGGTGCTCTGCGGCTGGCTCTGGCGGCGAATCCAGCCGCTCGTGCCGCAGCTCGCGTCGATCACCGTCCACGAAACCTGCACGGCGCGCTGCACCTACCGCGGGCAGTGAGGGCCGCGCTTGTCGCGAACCTGACGCGCCCGGACGGGTGGCGGGCGCATCACGATGACGTCGGGTGGCGCGCGGCGCGGTGAGCGCCGGACGCGATCCCGGAGCGCGACGTCGATGCGATCCCCCTCAAGTCGCGCGTCGGCGGACCCGATGCTCAACGAGGACATCCCCGGGGAGTTGGCCATGACGCATCGCATCTTCGTTACCGGCGCAACGGGCTACGTGGGAAGCGCGGTCGCCGCGCGCCTCGCCCGCGCCGGCCACGAAGTTCACGGCCTGACGCGTCGCGCCGAGCACGCGCGGTTGCTCGAATCGATCGGCGTGCAGCCGGTCGTCGGCGACCTCGCCGACTGCGAGCCGTGGATCGGGCTGCTCCAGAACTGCGACGTCGCGGTGCACGCGGCCTTCGACGCGGAGACGGGTGCGTCGGAGCAGGATCACAACGCGCTCGAAGCGCTGCGCGTCGCGGCGCTCGACGGCCGCGTGCGTCGCGTGCTGTACACGAGCGGCATCTGGGTGCACGGCCCGGGGGATGAGAAGCCGCTCGACGAGACCTCGCCGCTCAAGCCGCTCGAGCTCGTGCAGTGGCGCGTCGCGCACGAGGAGATCGCGACCGATCTCAGCGTGCACGACGTGACCGCGGTCGTCCTTCGGCCGGGCATGGTCTACGGCGAGAACCGCGGCGTCCTGGGCGCCTGGTTCGCCGAGGCGCACGCGAAGAAGACGCTCACCTATCCGGGCGACGGCGCGCAGCGCTGGCCGATGGCCCATCGCGACGACGTGGCGGACGCCTACCTGCTCGCGCTCGAGCACGGCGGGCACGGTGAGCGCTACCTGCTCGCCGACGAGTCGCGCCACACGGTGCGCCAGCTCGCGGAGGCGGCTGCCGCGGCCAGCGGCGCGACGCCCAGGAGCTGGCCGGCGCACGAGCTGGTCGCGGCGCTGGGCCTCTATGGCAAGGCGCTGCTCAACGACGCGACCGTGACGTCGGCGAAGGCGCGCCGCGAGCTGGGCTGGGTACCGCGCCACGCTTCGTTCGTCGCGGAGGCGCCGCAGCTCTGGCGCGAGTGGCTCGAGGGGCGCGCGGCCACGGTGGCGTAGGGGCGAGCACGCCGCAGCTTCGCGTGCGCGTCGCAGGGTAAGGCCCGACGTCAGCCCCGAGTGCAGCGCGCGCGCCGATGGACCGGCGTCGGCGCGCTCTCGAGGCGCAGCCCCGCCCGCCTGGCGGTCACTTCGGTGCCCGAACGCGGTCAGAAGAGTGCTCTCTTACCGGGTGCCCTCGGCGCCTCGCCCGATCGTCCCGCGAGCGAGTACCCTCGCGCGCGAATGATTCCGACCGCGCTTCGTCGGGCCACACTCGTTGCGATCGCGCTCGTTGGGCTCGCGCTCCTCGCCGGATTCCTCGCGCGGCCGCTCGC
>DATJXF010000011.1:0-3191 GCA_035500415.1 Candidatus Acidiferrales bacterium
ATCTTCTCGAGCACGCTGCGGATGTTCATCGTCGCTCCCCACGCCCGCGCCGTTCCTTCGACGCGCGGCCCCTTGCCCGACTCAGACCGGCTCGATCAGGAACAGCTTCTGGCCGAACTCGACGGGTTGCGCGTTGTCGACCAGCAGTCGGACCACGCGGCCCGTGATCTCGGCTTCGATCTCGTTCATGAGCTTCATGGCCTCGATGATGCAAACCGTCTGCCCGACCTCGACGACGTCGCCCACTTCCACGAACGGATCGGCGTCGGGCGCGGGCGCGCGGTAGAACGTGCCCACCATGGGCGAGGTGATGGCCTTGTACGACGCCTCGGCGGGCGGGGCAGACGCCGCGGGCGCCGGGGATTCGGCCGCCGCGCGCGCCGGGGCGTGCGCCGCGGGCGAGGTGGCGCCGGCGAGCACCGCTCCAGCCGTCGCGGAAATGCGGACCGAGCGGTCACCCGATGAGAGCTCCAGCTCGCCGATCCCGGTGCGTTGCACGAGCCGGATCAGGCGTTGCAATTCGCGAAGCTCGAAACCGCCGGCCTGGGTCTCGCGCACGCCCCGGCCCTTCGCGCCGGGGCTGCGCCCGTCGCGGCCAGCCGCACCGCCGCGCGCCGGCTTACGAGCTCGCGCCACGGGGTTGATGGGCCGCGAGGCCGCGCAGCGCGAGGAGGTAGCCCTCGACGCCGAAGCCCTGAACCGTGCCGAGGGCGACGCCCGAGATCATCGAGTCGTGGCGGAAGCGCTCGCGCGCCTGCGGGTTCGAGAGGTGGACCTCGACCGTTGGAATCGCCGCCCCCTTGACCGCGTCGCGGAGCGCGACGCTGGTGTGCGTGAAACCGCCCGGGTTGAAGACCACACCCTGCACCCGACCGCGGGCCTGGTAAAGAGCGTCGATCAGCACGCCTTCGTGGTCGCTCTGGGCGAACTCGGCCTCCCAGCCGAGCTCGCGGGCGAGCGCCGTCACTCGTCGCTCGATGTCCGCCAGCGTCTCGTGCCCGTAGACTTCGGGCTCGCGCGAGCCAAGGGCGTGGAGGTTGGGTCCGTGGAGGATCAGGACGCGCGGCATCTCCGCCTCCCCGTCACGGACGTCCGCCGCGCGCTCCCGCGCGCCGCAACGCCGCGTGCACGAGCGAGTTCGGAACAGCGCGCGGCACGCTAGCAGCGCCGATCCGGGGCGTCAACACCCAGCGGATCGATCCGCCGCGACGCTTCTTGTCGTTCGCCATCGCGACGAGCAGCGCCCGGATCGCGAGCGGTGGCATGCGCGTGGGCGCCCCGAGCCGCTCGAGCAGCGCCTCGAGGCGCACGCGCGATCGGGGCGCGAGGCCCGCCCCGTGCTCGCTCAGCTCCGCCGCGACGCGCACGCCGATCGCCACCGCCTCGCCGTGGAGCAGGCGTCGGTAGCCGAGCGCGGCCTCGATCGCGTGGCCGAGCGTGTGCCCGAAGTTGAGTGCCGTCCGTCCGCCGCCTTCGCGCTCGCGCTCATCGGCTGCGACGACGCGCGCCTTGGCACGGATCCCACGCGCCACCGCCTGCGCGAGCGCCGCGGGCTCGCGCCGGGCGAGCGCGGCTGCGTTTCGCTCGCACCAGCGAAAGAGCGCGGCGTCGGTCGCGAAGCCCATCTTCACCACCTCGACGAGGCCCGCGCGGACGTGGCGGGCCGGCAGCGTCGCGAGCACGGCGGGATCGACCAGAACGCCCAGGGGCTGGTGGAACGCCCCGACCAGGTTCTTGCCTTCGGGCAGGTCGACCGCGGTCTTGCCTCCGATGCCGCTGTCGACCTGCGCGAGCAACGTGGTCGGGACGCAGATCCAGGGCACGCCGCGCAGCCACGTCGCCGCCGCAAAGCCGGCGAGATCGCCGGCGACGCCGCCCCCGAACGCGATCACCGCGCCGTCGCGGCCGAGCCGGGCCCGTGCGAGTCCGCGCCACAGGCGCGCGAGCTCGCCGGGGCGCTTCGAGCGCTCGCCGGGCGGCACCCGGAGCGCCGTCACCTCGAGACGCGCCGCGCGCAGCGAGCGCGCGACCGGCTCGCCCCAGAGCCGCGCGACGCGCGCGTCGGCGATCAACACCACGCGGCTCGCGCCGGTCGTCCCGCGCACGAACGCGCCCAGGCGCGAGAGTGCGCCGGGCGCGATCAGGATCTGCGTGGTTCGCGGGGACGACTCGAAGCGGACGCGCAGCCGGGTCGGGGTCACGGCGGCAGGTTACAACAGCGATCCGCCCCCTACCGCGAGGAGTCCTGCTGGCCGCGGAGCCGGTCGAGCTCCCGGCTCAGCTTCTTGATCTGGGCCTCGAGATCGGCGATGCGGGGATTGGGCGCGGCGGCGCCCGACGCAGGCCCGACGTCGCTCGCGCCCGGCGGCGGCATCATCCACGACGGGATCGGCGTCGGCGACTCGCTCAATGCGACCCGGCCCTCGTGGCGCAGCTCGTTGTGCGCCCACACGACGTCGACGTTCGTGCCGGGCGGCGTCACCGCGACCCAGCGCGCGAGCTGCTCGGGGTACTCCACGCGCTCGCCCTCGTAGGCGACGATCAGGTCGCCCTTGCGCAGCCCGAGCTTCTCCGCCGGACCACCCGTCTGGATCGACTCGACGATTGCGCCGAGCGGGACGCGCTGGCTGGGATCCGACTCGCTGTCGACGTAGCCCGCGCGCGTCGAGACGCCGAGGAAGCCGTAGTGCACGCGACCGTCGCGCCGCAGGCTCGCGAGCGCGGGCTGGATGTCGTCCACCGGGATCGCGAAGCTGATGCCGCCCGGGCGGCGCTCGCCCGATTCGTCGGTCGCGCCAGGCCCCGAGGGCGCGCCGAGCTCGCCCTGGACGAGCCCGATCAGCTCGCCGCGCGAGTTGACCGCGGCCCCGCCGCTGTTGCCCGGATAGACCTCGTTCGTGAGCTCGAGCAGGCTCGAGCGCGGCTCGCGGTAGCGATTCGAGATGTTGCCCACCGACTGCGTCGGCGCGCCGCGATAGGAGCTGCCGAGCGCGATCACCCAGTCGCCGAGCTGCGGCGAGCGCGACGCGAACGCGACCGGGGTGAGGCGCAGGCCCGGCGCGCGCACGAGCGCGACGTTGACGACGGGATCGAGCCCGACGAGCTGCGCCGCGATCGAGCTGCCGTCCTCGGTCACGACGAGCAGCTTCTCGGCGGCGAGCACGACGCTCGCGGTGGTCAGCACCTCGTCG
>DATJXF010000012.1:0-9520 GCA_035500415.1 Candidatus Acidiferrales bacterium
CTCGATCGCGCCGGCGAGCGTGGAGTCGCGGCGATCGCGCTGCCAGATCGCCTCCGCGCGCTCGCGCAGGCGGAAGAGCTGCGCCGCGCCGTCCGCCGCGAGCGCCTCATTTCCGAGCCAGAGATGCGAATGCCCCTGCGCCCGAGCTCGCGTGAGCATCAGCTGCCAGAGCCGGTCGCGGCCGGTCACGAACCCCCATGCGAGGTAGAGATCGTGGAGGTTCGCGGCGCGGACGTGCGGAATGCCGTAGCGATCCGTCGCGACGGTGGCGGGTGATGAGAGCCCGGGCAGTCGGAGCTCGCCCGGCGCCGTCGCGGTCATCGGCGGCGACGTGCGCGAGCAGCCGGGTGAGAGCGTCAGCGCGACGAGCAGCAGCGGGCGGCCGATGCGACGCGCGGGCAGGGTCCGCATCGCGCCACTCTGCCCGCGGGCCGGCGCGGCGTCCAGCGGACGCGGGTTCTCGCGGGCGCGTGCTAGCCTGCCGGCGTGCACACCTCCCGACACGCGATCGCGCTCGATCTGGGCGGCACCGACCTCAAGGCGGCGCGCATCGCCGAGGACGGCGAGGTGCTCGACTTCGAGTGCGCGCCTTCCCGCGCAGGCGAGAGCGCAGGGGCGCTGCTCGGGACGCTCGTCGCCGCGGCGCGCCGCTGGCGGACGGACGCCGTCGCGCTCGGTGTCGGCGTGCCGGGCGTCGTCCACCCGACGAGCGGCGTGCTCGTCGATCGCACCCCGCACCTCGCGCTGCCCGCGGGGTTCCCCGTGCGCGAGGCGCTCGCGAGCGCGCTCGAGCTGCCGGTCGCAGCAGACAACGACGCCAACTGCGCCGCGCTCGCCGAGCAGGCGGCCGGTGCGGCGCGCGATGCGCGCGTCGCGGTCGTGATCACGGTCGGCACCGGAATCGGATGTGGCATCGTGATCGACGGCATGGTGCTGCGCGGCGCCTGGGGCGGCGCGGGCGAGATCGGGCACATGGGGCAGGGCAGCGCGGGCCCCGAGTGCGCGTGCGGGGTCGCCGGCTGCGCCGAGCCGGTCTCGGGCGGCGAGGGCCTCGTGAACCGCGCCCGCGCCGCGGGACTTGCCGCCTCGGGCGCCCGCGACGTGTTCGCGGCCGCGGCCGCCGGACACGGCGAAGCGGCGAGGCTGCTCGCGGAGATGTGCGATGCGCTCGGCCGGCAGATCGCGTGCGCGGTGCAGACCGTGAATCCCGACGTCGTGGTGATCGGCGGCGGCGTTGCGGCTTCCGGCGAGGCGCTGCTCGGGCCCGTACGCGCCGCCATCGAACGCTACGCGCAACCCTCGCACTGGCGCGCGTTGCGCATCGTGCCGGCCGCGCTGGGCAATCGCGCGGGCGCGGTGGGCGCGGGGCTCATGGCGTGGCGCGAGGCGGCGCCGCGCTGAGCGGCGCTGGCGCGCGGGCCGTACCCACGCGTGTGGGCCCGGGCGCGGCGCGCCCGACGCGTCAGCCCGCGATCGAGACGAGCGCCTGCTCGCGCGCTGCCCCGGCGGACTCGCCGATCAGCGTCACGGGCGTCGCGCCCAGGACGCGCACGCGCCGCAGCGTGCCCGGGGGCGAGCCGTCGTCGGCGAAGACCACCGTCTTGAAGTCGCGGCTCTTGCCGTGGAGCTGGGCCCCGTCGCGCCGGCTCACGCCCTCGACCAGCACCTCGACCTCGTGGCCGAGCCGCCGGTCGTGGAGCTCGCCGGAGATCCCCATCTGCACGTCGATCAGCTCGGTCAGGCGCCGGCCCTTGTCGTCCTCGCTCACCGTCTCCGGCCAGCGCCACGCGCGCGTGTCGGGCCGCGCCGAGTACTTGAAGAGGAACGCGCTGTCGTAGCGTACGTCCTCGACGACCTCGAGCGTGCGACGGAAGTCGTCCGCGGTCTCACCGGGAAAGCCCACGATCACGTCCGTGCTGAGCGCGATGCCCGGGATCGCGGCGCGCAGGCGCGCGACGACGTCGCGGTACTGCGCGAGCGTGTAGGTGCGGTTCATCGCCTCGAGCACGCGATCCGAGCCGGACTGGAGTGGCAGGTGGACGTGTGGCATCACCTTCTCGCACGTGGCCATCGCCTCGATCACGCGTCCGCTCATGTCGCTCGGGTGCGGCGAGGTGAAGCGCACGCGCTTGACGCCATCGATCGCGTTCGAGGCGCGCAGCAGGTCGGCGAAGTCGTGCGCGCCGTGGCGCCACGAGTTCACCGTCTGGCCGAGGAGCACGATCTCGGGGTGGCCGCTCGCCGCGGCCTGCTCGATCTGGCGCACGAGGTCGGCGAGCGGCAGCGAGCGCTCGCGCCCGCGCGTGTAGGGGACGACGCAGTAGGTGCAGAACTTGTCGCAGCCACGCTGCACGGTGACCCAGGCGCGCACGCCCGCGCCGCGTCGGGGCTCGAGATCGCCGTAGGTCTCGTCGCGGTCGAGTCGGACCTCGGCCACGGGTTCGCCCGCGGCGCGCCGCAGCAGCTCGGGCAGACGGCGATAGCCGTCGGGGCCGACGACGAGATCGAGCACGCGCTTCTTCTCGAGCAGCCGGCCGCGCAGGTGCTGCGCCATGCAGCCCGCGACGCCCACCACGAGGGCGGGGTTCGCCTGCTTGAGGCGCGCGAAGTCGCCGAGCCGCCCCAGCACGCGCTGCTCGGCGTGCTCGCGGATCGCGCAGGTGTTGAGCACGACCGCGTCGGCCTCCTCGGCACGCTCGACGAGCGTCATGCCGGCGCGCTCGAGCACGCCCGCCATGAGCTCGCTGTCGGCCACGTTCATCTGGCAGCCGTAGGTTTCGAGGAAGACGCGCATCATGCGGCCGGGAAGCCTAGCACAGCGGGCGCGTCGGGCGGACGAGGCGGCGGTGTGGAGGCGCAACTTCGGCGCGCCGCGCCGAGCCGTCAGCTGCCGGGCGAGAAGCGGACGATCAGCACGCTCAGGTCGTCGATCGGCACGGGACGTCCGCTCCACGCGGTCACGGCGTCGACGATTTCGAGCGTGGCCGTGTCCAGCGAGCGGTGGCGAAGCTCGTTCAGATACTCGGTGAGCCGCGCGGGCCCGAACGGCTGGCCCATCACGTTACGCGCGCCGAGCACCCCGGTGCTGACCACGGTGACGCGGTCGCCCCGCAGCAGCCGGACCTGCTCCTCGTCCCAGTGCGCGCCCGGATCCGCGCCGAGCATCGGCCCGCCGCCGGGAAGCGAGGTGGCCGGCGCATCGTCGCCGGGCAGCCAGAGCGGCGGGGAGCAGCCCGCGGCGCAGGAGGTGAGCTGCCCGTTGGGTTCGAACTGGCCGATCCAGGCGGCCATCTCGCCGCGACCCGAGAGCCGCACGCACAGCTCGGCGTTGAGCCGCGCCATGAGCCCGGCCGCCGAGCGCTCGCCCGCCGCGCAGGCGCTGAAGACGCCCTGCGTGAACGCGGAGGTGAGGAGCGCATCGACGCCTTCGCTGCGCGGCTCCATGGCCAGGAGCACGTGCCCGCCGTTCGTGAGCGGGACGCGCTCGCACAGCACGCCGCCCTCGCGCACGCTCGATCGCCGCGCGAGGCCGATCTCGAAGTTGCGCGCCTCGTGGCGTCCCGGCGCGAGCAGCGTACGTCCGGCGAGGCCGCGCACGACCTCGACCTGGTCGCTGTAGCGACTGCAGAGGTTGGCGTAGAGCGCGCGTTCGATCGCCGCCGCGACGGGCGGGAGCAGCGCGCAGACCTCGATCATCTCCTCGTCGCGGAACGCGGTCGCGCCGCCCGTGCACGCGAGGTTGAGTACGCCGATCGGGCCCTGGTCACCCTCGAGCGGCACGCTCATCGCGGATTCGATCTGACCCTCGGCGGTGCCGACGAGGCCTTCACGCTTGATCGCGCCGTTGAGCACGAGCCCCTGGCGCTTTCGGAACACCCACTCGGCGATGCTGTTCGGCCTCCACTCGATGTCCTTGCCGATCAGCTCGGGGGCGAGACCCATGCCGGCGACGATCCGCAGCTTGCCGGTGTCCGGGTTGACGAGCATGAGCGAGGCGCGTGTCGCGCCCGTCGCGTGCACGAGTGGCGCCATGAGCCGCGCGCCGATGTCGCGCAGGTCAATGGTCGGCACGGCCTGCAGGCTCTGCTCGAGCATCTCGGCGGACAGCCCGGCGGGCAGGCGCGAGCCGGCGGGCGGCGAGGCGGTGGACGGCGTCGGTCGGTCGGTCACGTTGTCTCCGGCAGAGTCCGGGGCCCGCTCACGCGGCTCTCGCGGGCGAGAAGAGCAGGCGCTCGAGCTCGTCGACCGAGAACGGCTTGAGCAGGACCCCGTTGGCGAGGTGGCCCTCGTGCTGCAGCGCAGCGGCGCCGCTCTCGTCGCCGGTCATGAACACGAGTCGGGCATTGGGGCACAGCTCGCGCATCGAGCGGGCGAGCTCGGCGCCGTCCATGCCGGGCATGTGCAGGTCGAGCAGCGCGGTGTCGATCGTGCTCGCGTGCTCGCGGAAGAGCCTCAGCGCGTGTTCGGCGGTGTTCGCCAGCAGGGGCCTCCAGCCCTTCGCCAGTGCCATGGAGCGGGTCACGTCGAGCACGCCCAGCTCGTCGTCCACGATCAGGACGTACGGCTGAACGTCGAAGTCGGCGACGCGATCCTGGGACACGGCCGGATCTCCCGGGGCACGAGTGGGCGAGGGGGGCGAGCTCCTGCCCGGTGTCATCGGCTCGTGAACGGCCCGGCTTGAGCGCATCGCACCGGTCCGTGCGCTTGACCGCGAACGCGCGGCTGGGGAGACTCTCCCGACTTCCCCTTGGAGGCCCGCATGCCGTCCCGCCCGAGCCGCCGGCTCGAGACCTTCGCCAACCCCCAGCCGGAGCGCGACTACTGGATCCGGCACGAGTGTCCCGAGTTCACCGCGGTCTGCCCGGTGACCGGCCAGCCCGACTTCGGCACGATCACGATGCTCTACGTGCCCGACCGGCTCTGCGTCGAGCTCAAGTCGCTCAAGCTCTACCTGTGGTCGTTCCGCGACGAGGGCCACTACTTCGAGCAGGTCACCAACCAGATCCTCGATGACCTCGTCCAAGTGATGGAACCGCGCCGTATCACGGTGATCGGCGACTTCAACGTGCGCGGCGGCATCCGCACGCGGGTGGTCGCCCGATGGACCGCGGGGCCGGCACGCGCGCGGGGGCGCCGCCGCGCATGACGCGCGGCCGGGAGAGCGATGGCGAACAGCACCCACCTGCTGGCGAGCGTCAACCTCGTGCTCGGCGGGCTCGTGTTCCTGCTCGGCCTCGTCATCCTGCGCGAGAACCCGCGCCAGCGGCTCAACCGCATCGTCTCGATGCTGCTCTTTTTCGGCGGCTTCGGGACAGTGCTCGCGGCGGTCTCGCTGCTGCTGCCGGTGAGCGCGAAGGGCGCGTCGCTCTACGAGAACGCGGCCTACCTGTGGGAACTCTTCTTCCCGACGACGTTCGTGCTCGCGAGCATCTTCCCCGAGGAACGCGCGTTCCTGCGCGCGTTCCGGCTGCCGGACGCGCTGCGCTGGTCGGGCTTCCTCGTGCTCGTGTTCGCGCCGCACGTCTTCCACTTCATCCTGCTGCCGCTCGTGGGAGCGTGGGCGGCGCCCGCCGGCCCGATCGTCTCGACGCCACACGCCCTGCGCGCGGTCGTCGGCATCTTCGCCGTCTTCGGCCGGCTGTTCCTCAACTTCCACCGCGCGCTCTTCTCGCTCGTCGACCTGTGCTTCGGCAGCGCGGCGATCGCTCTGCTCGTGAGCGCATGGCGCAGTTCGACGGTGCCGCGCATCCGCCAGCAGCTCAGCGCGATCGCGGTCGGGCTCGCGGGCTCGCTGGTGCTCTACGCGTCCTCGACGCTCGTGCCCACTCTGTTCGGCGTGCGGCTCGATCGCATGCTGCAGGCCGGGCTCACGACCGGGGCGCTGCTCGTCGGCTCCGGCGCGATCGCGTACGCGATGGTGCGCCACAAGTTCCTCGACGCCAAGCTGCTCGCGCGCCGCGGCATCCTGTACGCGATCGCGACCGCGCTGCTCATCGGGCTCTACCTGCTCGTGGTGGAGCGGCTGCAGCGCTTCGTCTCGCAGGCGCTGGGGATCGACGCGAACGTGATCGAACCGGTCTTCCTCGTCCTCGCGCTCACGCTCTTCCAGCCCGCGATCGGCCGACTCGAGGAATCACTCGACCAGCTCTTCCTGCGCGATCCCGGCGACTACCGCAACGTGCTGCGCCAGCTCGGCCGCGAGCTCCAGACGACGATCGATCTCGACGACCTGCTCTCGCGCTCGATCCACACGCTGCGCGATGCGCTGCTGCTGCGCTCGGCGTACATCGTCGCGATCACACCGCAGGGGCCGGTCGCGCGCGAGGGCTCGGGGCCGCCGCTCACGCCGCAGGCGCTCGCCGGTCTCGCCGACATCCTGCCGCGGCTCTCGACGCAGGAGCCGAGCTTCCGGCTCTCCGATCCCGTCGACGGGCTGCGACGGCTCGACCGCGAGCTGCTCGTCCGGCAGCTCGGCGTCTCGCTCATGGTGCCGCTGCGCTGGCGTGGCGAGTCGCTCGGCCTCGTGCTGCTGGGCGAGAAGCTGACCGGCACCGAGTACACGGGCGAGGACGTCGCGCTGCTCAACCAGCTCGGCGGCCAGATGGGCGTCTCGCTGCAGAACGCGCTGCTGCTGCGCGACCGGCTGGCCGTGGCGCGGCTCGAGGAGGAGCTCCACCTCGCTCAGCAGATCCAGCAGACCTTCCTGCGCAACGAGTTCCCGCCATTGCCGCGCTGCGAGGTTCACGCGGTCAACCTGCCCTCGCGCCAGGTGGGCGGCGACTACTACGACGTCGTGCCGTGCGGTGACGGTTCGTTCTACGTGGCGATCGCCGACGTGGCGGGCAAGGGCGTTCCCGCCGCGCTCATGTCGAGCATGCTGCAGGCGGCGCTTCGCACGCAGGCGCGCGAGCCACTCCACCCCAATACGATCCTGCTCAACGTGAACGCGCTCGTCTACCGCAGTACCGCGGTCCATCAGTTCGCGACCTTTTTCCTCGCGCACGTGCACGCCGACGGACGACGCCTCACGTACTGCAACGCCGGACACAACTGGCCGGTGCTCGTACGCGCGAACGGGGAGTCGCTTCGGCTCGAGCGCGGCGGCCTGCTGCTCGGCATCATGGAGGACATCGTGCTCGAGCAGTCGACGATTGGCCTCGAGAGCGGCGACGTGCTCGTCATGTACACCGACGGCATCAGCGAGGCCGCGAACCGCGCGGGCGAGCTGTTCGGAGAGGATCGCGTCGGTGAGCTCGTGCGCGAGATGCCCGCCGACCTCGATGCGCGCGCGATCGGCGAGCGGCTGCTGGGCGAGGTCGAGCGTCACCTCGGCAGCGAGGAGGCGCAGGACGACCGCACGCTGGTCGTGCTCCGCGTCCGGGACGCGGCGCCAGCGGCGGAGCACGCGCCGCCCCGGGAGCACCACTTCGCCGGCCGCTGAGGCCGGCGTCAGAACTGGTGCTTCTCGGTCGAGTCCTCGAGCGCCCTCGTCGCGCTCCGGCCGCCGGAGACCACTTCCTGAAGGGCGTCGAACCAGCCGGTTCCGACGAAGCGCTGGTGGGTGACGGCGCCGTAGCCCGCCGACTTCTGCAGCGCGAACTCCCGGTCTTGAAGTCGCGCGTACGCCGACATCGCGTCTTCGTGATAGCCGCGCGCCAGCTCGAACATGCCGAGGTTCAGGGCGTGGAAGCCCGCGAGCGTGACGAACTGGAACGCGTAGCCCATCGCGCCCAGCTCGCGCTGGAAGCGCGCGATCGTCGCGGCGTCGAGCTTGCCCGACCAGTTGAACGATGGCGAGCAGTTGTAGGCGAGCGGCTTGCCCGGGAAGCGCGCGTGCACGCCCTCGGCGAAGCGCTTCGCCTCGGCGAGGTCGGGCGTGCTCGTCTCGCACCACACGAGGTCGGCGTACGGCGCGTAGGCGAGCCCGCGCTCCAGGGCGGCGTCGAGGCCGCCCTTGAAGCGCCAGAAGCCCTCGACGGTGCGGTCGCGCTCGACGAAGCGGTGGTCGCGCTCGTCGACGTCGCTCGTGATGAGCGAGGCGCTGTTCGCGTCCGTACGGGCGACGAGCAGCGTGGGCACGTCGAGCACGTCGGCCGCGAGGCGCGCGGCCTGGAGCTTCTGCACGAACTCACGCGTCGGCACGAGCACCTTGCCGCCCATGTGGCCGCACTTCTTGGCCGAGGCGAGCTGGTCCTCGAAGTGCACGCCCGCGGCGCCGGCCTCGATCATCGCCTTCATCAGCTCGTAGGCGTTGAGGTCGCCGCCGAAACCCGCCTCGGCGTCGGCGACGATCGGGGCGAACCAGTGCACCTCGCCGCCCTTGCCCTCGAGGTGGGCGATCTGGTCGGCGCGTTGCAGCGCGTGGTTGATTCGACGCACCACCGCCGGCACCGAATCGGAGGGATAGAGGCTCTGGTCCGGGTACATGTGGCCGGCCGTGTTGGCGTCCGCGGCGACCTGCCAGCCGGAGAGGTAGATCGCCTGCAACCCCGCGGCGACCATCTGCACGCCCTGGTTGCCGGTGAGTGCGCCGAGTGCGCGCACGGGCGCGTGCTGGTGGAGCAGATCCCACAGCCGCTCGGCCCCCGCGCGGGCGAGCGTGTGCTCGACGTGCAGCGTGCCGCGCAGGCGGACGACGTCGTCCGCGCCGTAGCCGCGTTCGATGCCCTGCCAGCGCGGGTCGGAGTTCCAGGACCGTTCGATCTCGGACGCGCTTCGTGCCTTCGACATGCTCGGTTCCTCTCGGGGGGTCGCGGAGCGGGCGGAGCGCCCGCACCGTCACACCGGGTTGTGCCAGCCGTGCTCGATCATTTCCTCGCTCTGCCGGCGGGCCTCGTGCAGGCTCGCCGCATCGCCGAGGTCGCGCTTCTGCGGCAGCTCGGCGAGCAGTCGCGCTTCGGCCTCGTCGAGGCACGCTGCGACGAAACGCGCATCGTGGTGCACGTCGGCGCCGGCGCCGTCGGGGATGGGCACCGTCGCGCGATGGCGGATGCGCTGCGCGAGCATCAGCCGGTAGATCCGGTCCGTCGCGAGATCCTCCATGTAGCCGTCGAGCAGGCTCGCGCCGTTGCCGTTCAGCACGCCATTGCGGTAGCGGATCACCGTGCGCGCCGCGGCCCGCGAGCCGTCGGCCGTGCGCCGGCCGACGCCCGTCGGTGCGGGCCGCAGATCGGGGTGACGCTCGATCCCCTGCGGGCGGCGCGCGATCTGGTTCGGCGCGGGGAACTGCGCGACCGCGATCGCGTTCTGGTCCGGATGGCCCGTCCACGCGCCGTCCATGAAGCACGCCGCCTCGTTCTGCTTGTCGCGCTCGAGCGTTTCGAGGGCGCGGGCGTTGAGCTCGGGATCGGTGCGGCTCGGGTAGAGCGCGGTCATGCCCCCGATCGCGAGCGCGCCACGGCGGTGGCAGACGTCGACGAGCAGATGGCGCAGGCGCTGGAAGAACGCGACGTCGTGCGGGATCGTGTTGCGGTCGGGCAGCACGAACGCCGGGTTCTCGAAATTCCAGTCGATGAGGCTC
>DATJXF010000013.1:0-8821 GCA_035500415.1 Candidatus Acidiferrales bacterium
GTCCGCCCGCGCGTTCCCCGCCTCGAGCTCGCGCTCGGCCGCGGCGATCTCGATCTGATCGCGATCCGAGCGCGAGATGTCGCCCGCCTCGAGCCTCACGGTCGCGATGCGCGCCTCGTCGCGCAGGTAGCCCGCCGACTCGCCCGCGATGCGCGCGTTCGCGTCGGCGAGCGCGGCGCCGACGTACGCCCGCACGACGGCGGCGTCGAGCAGGCGGCGCTGGTCGGCGAGCCGCGCGCGCGCCGCCGTGGCCACCGAGCGGGCCGACTGCTCGCGGTCGCGTCGTCGGCCCCCGATCTCGAGCTCCTGGCCGAGCTGCGCGACCGAGTCGTACGCGCGCGACCAGAGATCGTTGCCGAGACCGGTGGCGTCGCCGCCCTCCGCATGGACGTGGCTCGTGGTGAGCAAGAGCGAGGGATCCGGGTGCTCGCGCGCGATGCGCTCGCCGGCCTCGGCGAGCGTCACCTGTGAGCGCGCGGCGAGCAGGTCCCAGTTGTCCGCGTGCGCGAGGTGCAGTGCGTCGTCGAGATGGAGTGCGCCGTCCCACGCCGCGCCGGATGGCGCATCCGCCGCCGCAGCCGGGGCGGGCGCGAACGCGCACGCGAGCGCGATCCCGACGAGCAGCGAGGGCGTGCGGCACGGACGGACGTTCACGGATTCTCCCCGGGTCAGGATGGTCGCGACCGGCTCCCGGCCCCCAGGACCCGCACGAGACGGGTCCGCCCGGAAACCGGCGCGATGACCTGACGCTAGGCGACGCGTCGCCGGCCGTCTGTGGGATGGAGCCTCGAAAGCGCGTAGGGCGAAACCCTACGGGCGCACGCCTACGGCGCAGGGAAAGCGGCGCGAGACGGGGCGCGACGGAAGACCCCGCGATCAGCGTTCGCGCTGGTCCTCGACCCAGCGGATCGCCTCGCGCAGCAGCTCGGTCGAGCTCGCGAGTCCCAGCTTCTCCTTGATACGTGCGGAGAACGCCTGGACGGTCTTCGGGCTCAGGTGGAGCGAATCGGCGATCTGGCGCGTCGCACGCCCCTGGCCCACGAGCCGGAAGACCTCGAGCTCGCGGTCGCTGAGGAGCGTCACGGGCGACTGGTCGGCCGCCGGCGCACCGCGCACCAGCTTCTCGGCGAGCGTCGTGGTCATGCGCGGGCTCAGGTAGACCTTGCCCTCGCGCACGCGCCGGATCGCGAGGATCACGTTCTGCGACACCTCACGCTTCATGATGTAACCGCGCGCCCCCGCGCGCAGCACGCGCTCCGCGTAGACGTCCTCGTCGTACATCGAGAGCACGAGCACCGCGATTTCGGGATTCGTGGCGTGCAGGTCGCGGATCAGCGAGAGGCCGGAGCCGTCGCCGAGCGACAGGTCGACGATCGCGACGTCGGGCTTCGTCGCGGCGATGCCGGAGCGCGCCGTGGCCGGATGATCGGCCTCCCCGCACACGGTCAGATCGGGCTGGTGCTCGATCAGGTTCGCGAGCGACTCGCGGACCAGCGGGTGGTCGTCGACGAGGAAGATGCGGGCGGCGTCGGCGGCCTTCACGGGTTCGGGACCTCGCAGAGCACGGTGGTGCCGCCGGACGGTTCGGCCCGGATCTCGAACGTGCCGCCGACCACCGCCGCGCGGTGCGCCATGATCCGCAGGCCCATGCCGCGCACGCGGCGCGACGCCGGCGGCAACCCGCGCCCGTCGTCGTGCACGGTCAGCCGCGCGCGGTCGTTCGCGGACTCGAGCCGCACGTCGATGTGCGCGGCCTGGCCGTGCTTGATGGCGTTCGTGATCGCCTCCTGGGCGATGCGGTAGAGGTGGGTCGCGGTGACGTTGTCGTGGATCGGCACGGGGGCGTCGCCGCGGTATTCGCAGCGCGCGGGCGAGAGCTCGCTCGTGCGCGCCGCCAGCAGCCGAAGTCCCTGCTCGAGGCCGCCGCCGTCGATCTCGGCGGGATCGAGGCCGCGCGCGAGCGCGCGCGTCATCTCGATCGCCTCCTCGACGAGGCGAACGACGCGCTCGGCGGCCGTTGCCTCCTCGGGCGCGCGGGCCGCGAGCTTCTCGCGCAGCACCTGGCCCGCGAGCGCGGTGCCCGTGAGGAGCTGCCCGAGGCTGTCGTGCAGGTCGCGGCCGACGCGACGGCGCTCGCGCTCGCCGACGTCGAGCACCTCGCGCTCGAGCCGCTCCCGTTCCGCGATCTCCTCGGTCAGCGCGATCGTGCGCTGCCGGACGCGCACCTCGAGGTCGCGGTTCATCTGCCGCAGGCGCGCGATGAGCGAGACCACGACGAGGTAGAACGCGAAGATGATGCCGGCGTTCCACAGGGGCACGAACGCGTGCGGAAAGACGGCGCCCGCCGCGAGATCGCCCACGAGCCATGCGCCCACGCTCAGCAGCGCGATGAAGACCGCGAACGCGCGGCCGAGCTGCCAGGCGGCGAGCCCGACCGGCAGCAGGTAGAAGGAGGAGAACAGGATCTCGTGCCCGGTGAGGTAGTCGGCAGCGCCCACGAGCGTCACGAGCACGAGGCAGCTCAGAACGAGCCGCCAGCGCGGCCATCGTCCGATCGGCCCCTGCAGGCGGACGCCGCCCCGGGGCGCGGACTCGGCCTTACGCTCCACGCGAAAGCTCGTCATCGTCCTCCGGGCCCGCGGCCGGGATCTCGCCTGCGCGCCCTCACGAGCTTAGCGAGGCCCGGCGCCCGGAGTCCACACGGCGTCGCGCAACCGTGCGGGACCGGGCACCGAATCGGACGACGCGCGCTTCAGCTCGCGTGCGAGAGCTTGCCGCGCACGAGAAGCACGGGAACGTCCACCTTGTGTCGAACCTGGTTGGCGGTGGACCCGAGCACCAGATCGGCCACGCCCTTGTGACCGTGCGTGCTCATCGCCACCAGGTCGCATCCGGTCTCGTTCGCGCGTCGGACGATCTCCCGCACCGGATCGCCGAAAGCGAGCTCGGCACGGGCCGTGACGCCGACGGACTCGAACTCCAGCCGGATCCGGTCGAGGTAGGCCTTGTCCTCCTCGACCTCCTGGCCGCCGGCGTTGTCTCCGTGGAACTGTGCGGGCACACCGGTCGCCACGTGCAGCAGAACCACGCTGCTGCCCATCTTCGCCGCCAGCTCCTTGACGTGTTCGATGATCGCCCGGTCGGTCGGGGTGGCGTCGAGCGTCACGACGATCGTCTTGTACACGCGCGTTCATCCCTTCTGCCCTGCACGGCGTTCAGCCGCCCGAGATCACTTGCCAGGCGGACTTGAGCGCGTCGGGTAGTCCATAAAGGTCGAGGGCCGTGATCAGCAGCGCACTGGCCCAGCCGGAGATCAGCAGGAGCAGTCCATTCCGAAACGCTCCCATCCGCCGCTTCGAGCTCGTGAAGTGAAGCAAGGGAAACATCGCGAGCGGCAACTGCAGGGCGAGCACGACCTGGCTGAGTGTCAGCAGATCGGTGACGCTGCTGTCCCCTCGCAGCCCGATCACGAGAACCGCGGGCAGGATCGCCAGCGTCCGCGTGATCAACCGGCGCACCCAGGGCGAGATCCGCCAGTGCATGAAGCCTTCCATCACCACCTGGCCCGCCAGCGTCCCCGTGATCGTACTACTCTGACCGCTGGCGAGAAGTGCAATCGCGAACAACGGGCTGGCGGCCGCGGCCCCGAGCAGCGGCGCCAGCGTCAGGTAGGCCATCCGAATCCAATCGGTGCTGCCGTTGAACGGGATCACGTGCCCGCCGGGCAGGATCACGCTGTTCTTGCCGAAGAAGACCATCGCGGCCAGGACGAGGATGGCGGCGTTCACGAGGAATGCGATCGACAGGGCCAGCGTCGTGTCGATGGTGTTGAATCGGATGGCCTGCCGGACGGAGGCTTCGTCCTTCTTGAGTTTGCGACTCTGCACGAGGGCGGAGTGCAGGTAGAGGTTGTGAGGCATGACGGTCGCACCGATGATCCCGATCGCCACGTAGAGCATGCCGACCTGCCGAAAGCCGGGAAGCACCAGCGCCCGCCCCATCTCGGGGAAGCTCGGATGCGTCTGCGGCAGGACGAAGATCTCGATGAAATAGCACCCGGCGATGGTCGCGACCAGCAGCAGGACGATTGCCTCGATCGTGCGCATGCCGAACCTCTGCAGCGCGAGCAGCAGCAGCACGTCCAGCCCCGTGATGATCACGGCCCAGAACAGCGGGACGTGGAAAAGCAGGTTCAGCGCGACGGCGCTGCCGAGCACCTCCGCGAGGTCGCAGGCCCCGATGGCGATCTCGCAAAGCAGCCAGTTGGGCACGCGCGTCCAGCGCGGATACCAGTCCCGGCAGCACTGGGCGAGGTCCTTGCCCGTCACGACGCCGAGCCGGGCCGCGATCACCTGCATCGCGATTGCCATCAGGCTCGCGAGCGCGACGACCCAGAGCAGGTCGTACTTGAACTGGGCCCCACCCTGCAGGTCGGTGCCCCAGTTCCCGGGGTCCATGTACCCGACGCTGATCAGCGTGGCCGGCCCGGCGAACGCACGCAGGTGCCGCCAGAAGCTCGCCCTGGGGTGCGGCAGCTCGACCGTCCCGTGCAGGCCCTCGAGGGAGCGGTGCCCGGCCTCAGGGTCCATCCGAGCCTCGGTGCGCGCGCTGCACCAGGATACCTTCGAGCGAAGCGATGCTGGTCACGTGACGCCGCCCCGTCACCTCGAGTTCGACGACGCCGTCGAGCGGGCGAACCTCCCGCACGCGGACGGCGGCGCCGGGAACCAGCCCGAGCTCCCGCCACCGAGCGAGACGTCGAGCGTCCTCGTCGTCGATCTCCCGAACCCGTGCCCGGACACCGCGGCGCAGCGCCGCCAGCGGGAGCAGCGCGCGCCTCAGCAGTCGCCCCCGGGCGTTCGGAATCGGATGACCGTGGGGATCCTCGGTGGGGCGCCGCATCAGCCGGTCGATCGCCTCGAGCAGCCGGTCGCTGACGTGGTGCTCGAGCACTTCCGCGTCTTCATGCACCTCGGCCAGGTCGAGTCCGAGGACCCGGACGAGGAACGCCTCGAGGATGCGGTGCCGGCGCACGATCCCCAGCGCCTCGCGTCGCCCGCGCGGCGTCAGGCGTGCGCCCGCGCGTGGCGAGTGCGAAACCAGCCGCTCCCTGGCGAGGCGGGCGATCATGTTGGTGACGGACGGTGCCTTGACGCCGAGGTGTGCCGCGAGGCGGGACGTGGCGACCACCTGGCCCGTGGGCGAGAGCGCGAACAGTGCCTTGAGGTAGTCCTGGCGGGAGCGGGTCAGCACCAGCATGATTGGTAGGTTAGTCAAACACGATCGTTAGGTCCAGCTAAGAGCATGGCGCCAAGAGCGCTGCGCTCGCCCACGCCGGGAAAGGTGGTCGCCGTGAGGCTGCTCGCGAGCCCACGCCGGGGCTGCCGTGCGGGTCGCGCGGCGTTCGGGACCGGGCCCGGTCATCGCCCCCGGCCGTCGATCCGCTCCGCCAGTCCCGGCGCCGGTACGAGCACGCCGGCCATGAGCAGGCCGGCGACGAGCGCCGCGATCATCACCATCATTCGGAACGCGGCCTCGACACCGCTCAGCACTTCGCGGTTCATGAGCAGCGTGAGGCTGCGAAAGCCCGTGCTGCCGGGCACGAGCAGGAGGATCGAGGGCACGAGCGTGGTCGCGGGCGAGCCGCCGCGCCGGCGTGCGACCGCGTTGCTGAGGGTCGCCGCGACGAGCGCGCCCGTGAACGCGCCGAGCTCGGGCCCGAACGCCGCCGCCGCGGCGCGGCCGGCTTCGAAGCCGAGCGTTCCGACGGCGAGCATCCACGGAAAGTCGCGCGGGCGCGCCCGGAGCAGCACCATGAACGCGAGCGGCGCGAGCGCGACCGCGAGCCACTCCGTCCAGCCCGGCAGCGCCGCGGGCGTGACGCGCGCGGCCGGACCGATGATCAGCTCGACGACGCGCGCGCCCATCGCCACGCCGAACGCGAGCCCGAGGAAGCGCGCCGCCGCCCCCGTCAGCCGCGCCGTGCCGGAGACGAGGTGCTGGCTCGAGAGCTCGGCCATCGCGCCGGTGAGCGCGAGCCCGGGCAGCAGCACGAGGATGGCGCCGAGCGTCGCGGGATAGACCGAGAGCGCGTAGGCGTGCGCCAGCGCGACTGCGCCCGCGGAGACGAGGAACGCGGCGATCGGCTCGAACGTGCGCGCGAACGATGGCGCGCGCGAGGCGAGTGCCGAGAGCCCCGCCAGCGCGAGCCCGAGCGCCCCCGCGCTCGCCACCTCCGGCGCGCCACCGCCGAGGAAGCGCCCGGCCGCCGCGCCCGAGAGCGCGTAGGCGAGCGCCGTGACGACCGGTCCCCACCGCGGCGGCGAGGCGAACGTCGCGCGCAGCCGTGCCGTGCCGGTCGCCGGATCGCACTCGCCGGCGAGCACGTCGCGTCCCGTCTCGATCGCGTCCGAGAGCCGCTCGAGGTGGACCTCGCCCGGCTCGACGCGCAGCAGGTGCGTGCGCTGCTCGCGCGGCGTGCCGAAGGCCGCGAAGATCGAGGTCGGGGTCGTGAAGAACTGCGCCTCGAGCCCGAGCCGCTCCGCAGCGCGCTGCATGCCGTCCTCGAGCCAGTGCGCCGGATGCCCGAGCGCGTGGAGCGCCCGCCCGAGCTCGAGCACGAACTCGATGCGCTCGGTGTCGGGCCGCTCGGCCACGCGGGGCTCGGTCACGCGGACCCTTCCGGCAGGGCGTGGACGCCGAGCGCTTCGAGCGATGCGGGCAGGGCGCCCACACCGGAGAGCTCCACGCCGCACGCGCCCGCGGGCGCGCCTGCCGTGATGCGGATCGTCACGCCGCCCAGCGCGAGGCTCGTCGCGCCGCCCGACCCCACGCGCGGGCTCGCCCCGAAGAGATCGGCGTACGCGAGCGAGAGGCGTGCCGGCTCCGGCGTGCGCACGAGGAGCCCGGCGACGCCCGTTGCGCCGTTTCCGTGCGTGGTCGCGTCGGGCCCGCCGGGGACGCGCGCGGCGCGCGGCGTGCGGTCTTCGATCAGGAACGGCAGCCCGTCGTCGGCCGGAAGCAGCAGCGACCATGCGAGCGCGGACGTGTCGCGCCGTGCGCGCTCCATCGCGACCGGCCCGGTGAGTGCGAAACCGCGGGCCCGTGATTCGCGCGCGAAGCGATCGAGCCGCCCGACGCAGAAGCACGCGTCGCCGACGCCGTCCACGCCCGCGAGGCGTGGCAGGAAGCGCCTCGCGACGGCCGAGGCGCCGTGGAGATGGGACTCCCACGCGTCGCTCGCGCGGAGCCTTCCAAGTTCGGCGCGCGCGGCGGGTTCGCGCATCGCGAGCAGCTCCAGATAGTCGCCGCCCGGGAACGCGACCAGCGCGTTCTCGGTGGGCAGCACGTCGTGGCGGCCGCCCGGGGTCACGGCGAAGCCGGCGGCGCGGAACTGCTCGACGGCGGCGCCCAGCTCGCTCACGACGATCACGACGTGGTCGAACGCGCAGTTCACGAGCACATGCTAACAGAGCGCCGGCGCAGGGCCGGGCGTCGCGACGGCCGCGGCCGCGCGCGTTCGCTCCCTCGCCCGCCGCTCGCGAGCCCTTCGCGCGACGTCCGCTGGCGTGCCGGTTGCCGGTGAGCCTAGAATCGCCCCCCGCGCGGCGGCACCCGCGAGCGCGAGGGGGGAAACGATTCGACGTGAGTGAGCGCATCTTCTTCGGCAGGCTCAACGCCTCGGTCTCCGAGGTCATCGAATCGGGCGATCTGCTGCCCGAGTACGAGCTCGCCGCGATCGTGGTGCTCGAAGGTCAGGAGCGACCCGGCGAAGAGCCGGCCCTGCGGCGGCGGCTGCGCGCCGAGGGCATCCGCCCGACCGAGCACCGTGGCGCGCTGCTGCTCGATCCCGCCGGGCTCGAGCGCTTTTCGGCCGTCGGATTGCTGGGCGGCGGCGACGAGGTATTCCTCGCGAGCGAGTGGAACGAGGAATTCGAGCCCTTCCCCGGGCGCGTCTCGGCCGACAGCGTCGACTTCCGCGAGGGCACGCCGCTCGGGCTCGAGGAGTGGATGGTTCACGCGCGCTGCCAGCTCGTGCTCGGCGACGGTGCCGGGCTCAACTTCGCCACGCTCTCGCGCGAACTCTCCGATCGGCTGAGCGCACGCTTCGAGCCCGCGCGCGCATGAGCGAAGCGCCGGGCGAGCCGGTTTCGCGCCTCCAGTCGGTAACGCTTCGCGGTGTGGCGGGAGCGATCGAGGGTCTGCTTCAGGAGTTCGACGCCACCGAGCCTGAGCTCGCCGCGGTCGTCTGTCATCCTCATCCCCTCTTCGGCGGCACGCTCCATAACAAGGTCGTCCACCGAGTCGCTTCGACGCTCCACGAGCTGGGCGCGGCCGTGTTGCGCTTCAACTTCCGCGGCGTGGGCAGGAGCGAAGGGGTTCACGACCGCGGCGTCGGCGAGCTGGAGGACGCCCGCGTCGCGCTCGCGTGGCTGCGCGAGCGGCACCCGGCCGCGCGCTGCTGGGTGGCGGGCTTCTCGTTCGGCTCGTGGGTGGCGTCCCGACTGGGCGCGAGCGAGCCCGGCATCGAGCGCATGATCCTGATCGCCCCGCCGGTCCATACCCAGACGTTCGAGGAGATGAGGACCTCGCCCGTTCCCAAGCTGGTCGTGCAGGGCACGGCGGACGACGTGTGCAAGCCGGAAAACCTGGCACGCGTCTTCCCGGGCTGGGCCGAGCCCAAGCGACTGATGCCCGTCGAGGGTGCGGGGCACTTCTTCGACCGGCGCCTCGCCGAACTCGCCATCGCGATCCGCGAGGGCATTCGCTGAGGGTTTGACCGGGCCGAGTTCCGGCGCCGTGGCTCCGAACACCTCGGGGC
>DATJXF010000014.1:0-3744 GCA_035500415.1 Candidatus Acidiferrales bacterium
CCCGGCGCGGTTGGGCTCGCCGCTTTCACGGGACGCCGCTCCCCACGCGCCGCGCGCGAGCGTAACCCCGTCCTTGTCGAGCACGAGCGCGCCCGAGAACTCGCCCCGCTTTGCGAGCGAGTCCGCCCGCGCGAGCAGCGCGGCCGCGAGCGCACGGTCGTCGGGCGGCGGGCCCTGATCTTCAACCGGCGCGGTCGGTGTCGCGGGCGCCGCCGACCCGGCCTCGCGCACCTCGAGCGCGATCAGTCCGTGCGGTGCGGCCGCGTCGCAGGGAAAGCCGATGTCGAGCAGCTGGCCGTGCGCGTCGAGCGCGCGCACCTGGACGTACGCCTCGCGCGCCTCGAGCACGAGCTGGGGCGTCAGCGTGCCGAACCGGTCGCGGAGGTCGTGCCACACCTCGAGCCGTGGCTCGACCGGGCGCTGGGCGAGCGCGGCGGCCGAGCCGTGCACGGTCCAGAACGCGCGCATCGCCGCCTCGTCGCCGCCAAACGCCGCGAAGAACGCCTGCGCGTGCCGAGCGGGCTCGCCCGCGGGCCAGACGAGTGCGTCGCCGTCGCTCGCCGGCGCCCCGCGTGCCGCAACGAGTGCGGCCAGAATGGCGAGGGGGCACAGCGTTCGCGCGACGGCGGTGGCGAGAGCGTCGTTCACGCGCGGTCGGACAGTGCGCCCCGCCCTCGAGTTGGAAGGCGGCGCGATCGGCGCGACCGGTGCGGCGGAACCGCGCACGACCGCGCCGGGGGCGTCCCTCACGTGCGCATCGCGCACTCGTTGCGGCCGACCTCGAGCTCGATCGCCTCATCCGGCGTGACCGCCACGAGCCCCACGTTGACGCGCTTGATCGTTCGATAGGCGGCGGGCGCGGCGGATGGCGTGCGCGCCCAGGCGAGGAACGCGGCGCGATCGGTCATGGCGAGCGCGGCGTTGTCGCGCAGCAGCGCGCCCCACGGCGCGGCGATCGAGCGGTCGCCGCGCCGCTCGCGCCCGGACGAGTAGTGCCCGGGCAGCACGAGGAGGTTCGCCGGCCAGTCGCGCTTCGCGCGCTCGAGCGAGGCCCAGAGCTGCTCCGACCACGCGTCCGCCCGGCCGGCGAGATCGGGCCTTCCGATCGATTCGACGAACACGAAGTCGCCCGTCAGCGCGAGCGCGTCGCCGGCGAGCAGGGTGGTCGAGCCCTCCGTGTGGCCGGGCGTGTGAAGCGCCGTGAGCGTGGCGCGGCCGAGCGCGAGCGCGACCCCGTTGGCCAGCGGCGCGAGCGCGAGCTTTCCGGGCGTGCCGTCGAAGGGATCGAACGCGTCGGCGGGGTGGAGGCGGTACGGCACGCCGTGCGCGCGGGCCAGCGCCGCCGCGCCGCTCACGTAGTCGGCGTGCACGTGCGTGTCCGCCACCGCCACGAGGCGCGCGCCCGCGGCGCGCACCGCAGCGAGCATCGCCGACGGATCGCGCGGCGGGTCGACGATCAGCGCCTCGCCGTCGCTCACGAGCAGGTAGCCGAGCGCGCCCTTGCCGATGCGGTCGAACTGGATCACGCGGTCGAATCCCGCGGGAGCATCGAGCGGGCGCTCGATCAGCGTGTCCATGTACGCCGCCATGCCGCCGCGCAGCGAGCGGGCGTCCAGCCCGAGCGAGCGGAAGTGCGCCCCGACGGCGCGACTGTCGTTGCCGAAGCCGCACACCGTGACGATCGGCAGGTCCGCCGCGATTCCCGTTCCCTCGAGACTCGAGCGCGCCCGCAGCTGCGAGCCGACGATGTTGTGGAAGCGGCCGTCCGGCACCAGGTCGATACGACCCCCGGCGACGCGCAGCGGGTTGCGCACGTCGACGATCTGGAGCGCTTCGCCGCGCTCGATCGCGACGACGAGCTCGGCGGGCGTGATCTCGGGTACGGCGCTCAACGCTTCGCTCATCGGCATGCCTCCGCGGACGATCGTCTACTCTACCAAAGCGCGGCGCGCCGGTAGCGTTGCGCGAACCGGAGGGCGCTTCGATGCTGCGGGTGGGACTGGTGGGCGCAGGACCGTGGGCGCGCGGCACGTACGCGCCGATGCTCGCCGCGGGCCCCGAGACGCGACTCGAGTGCGTCTGGTCGCGTCGCGCGGACGCCGCGCTGGAGCTCGCCGCGGCATACGGAACCGTGGCCGCGCCGTCGTTCGAGGAGCTGCTCGCACGCTGCGAGGCGGTGGCGTTCGCCGTGCCGCCGGACGTGCAGGCCGAGCTCGGCGTGCGCGCGGCGCGCGCGGGCCTGCACCTGCTGCTCGAAAAGCCGCTCGCGCTCACGCTGGACGACGCGACGCGCCTGGCCGAAGCGGTCCGCGCCGCCGGCGTCGTCACGCAGCTCATGCTGACGCATCGCTTCCGTCCCTCCACCGCGGCGTTCTTCGCCGCGGCGCGCGCGACGCGCCCGATCGGCGCCCGACTCGCGTTCCTCTCGGGCGCGTTCCTGCGCGGGCCCTACGCGACGCCGTGGCGGATCGAGCATGGCGCGCTGCACGACCTGGGCCCGCACGCGTTCGACCTGCTCGAGGGCGCGCTCGGACCCATCGTCGCGATGCGCGGTCTCGGCGATCCGCGCGGCTGGGTCGCGCTCGCCTGCCGGCACGAGGGCGGCGCGGTGAGCGACGTCGCGCTCTCGGGCGTGATGCGGCTGCCGCATTCGATCTTCCGCATCGACGTCCTCGGCGAGGACGGCGACGCGATGTTCGACGGCTACGCCTCGCTCGCGGACGATCCGTTCGGGCCCGCCCGGCGCGCGTTCGCGGATGCGGTGCGCGCGGGACGCCCGGGCGGGCTCGACGTGCGGCGCGGGCTCGAGCTCCAGGCGCTGATCGAGCAGGCGTTTCGGGCGCTGTCCGCGCGCTGACCGGCCTCGGGCGGCGGCTTCACGCGCCCGCGGGCAGCTCGATCACGAACGCGACGCCGTGCGGCGCGCGCGCCGCGGCGTACGCGTGACCGCCGTGCTGCGCGACGATCTCGCGCACGATCGCGAGCCCGAGCCCGGTGCCGCCGTTCGCGCGGCTCGAATCCGCTCGGAAGAAGCGCTCGAAAAGATGCGGCAGTCCGGCCGGATCGACCCCGGGGCCGTCGTCCGCGACCGTGAGCCGGTGGAGCGCCTCGGGGCCGGGGCCCGCCACCTCGAGCGCGCACGTCACCGTGCCGCCGCGCGGCACATAGCGCAGCGCGTTGCCGAGCAGGTTGTCGATCACCTGCTCCATGCGCCGGCCGTCCGCGACGATCCAGGCTTCGCGTGGCTCGCCCTCCCAGCGGAGCGTGAGCCCCGCCTCCCGGAAGCGCGCTTCGTAGCGCCGCGTCGCGTTGCGATTGAGCGCGCTCCAGTCGAGACGCACGGGCTGGAGCGGCTGGGCGCGGGCCTCGAGCCGTGCCAGGTCGAACAGCTCGCCGATCATGCGGTCGAGTCGCGCGGTCTCGGCGAGTGCATCGCCGAGGAACGTGGCGTGCTCCTCGGCCGTCTTGGGAACGGCCGGATTCGTCAGCGTCTCCAAGTAGCCGCGGATCGACGTGAGCGGCGTCGCGAGCTCGTGCGTGATGTCGGCCAGGAGCTGGCGGCGCTGCGCGTCGTCGCGCTCGAGCCGGGCGCGCGCCGCCGCGAGGCGCTCGGTCATCAGGTTGAAGCTGCGCTCGAGCCGGCCGATTTCGTCCGTGCCGCTCGTCTCGACGCGGGCATCGAGATCGCCCCCGGTCACGCGCGCGGTCACGCGCTCGAGGGCCGAGAGCCGGCGAACGAGGATC
>DATJXF010000015.1:0-7851 GCA_035500415.1 Candidatus Acidiferrales bacterium
CGTGCGGGCGAACCGGTTCTCCCCGGAGCGGTCGATGATCGCTTCGAGGCTCTCCGGGCGGGCGAGGGAGTGGCGTTTCTTCGGCACGCGCTGCGAACGCTACTCCGCCGGGCGTCGATTGTCGCCGGTCGGCGTGCTAAAGGCGCATGCGCGATGTGGGAGATCTCTGCCGAGGTGACGCTCGCCGCGCGGCATCAGATTCGCGGCGTGCCCGGCGAGGGGGGACGGGTGCACGACCATCGCTGGCTCGTCCGTGCCGTCGTGCGAGCAGAGCGGCTCGACGCGACCGGGTGGGTGCTCGACTTCCACGCCGTCGAGCGGGCACTCGAGGAGATCATCGCGCCGTACCGGGGCACGTTCCTGAACGACGTCGCGCCGTGGGACGACGTGAACCCGACGCGCGAGAACCTCGCGCACGTCATCGCCGACAGGCTCGCCGCGAAGGTGGACGACGGGCGCGCGCGCCTCGTGCGCGTCGACGTGTCCGAGGGCGGCTGCTGCGCGAGCTATCTCCGCTGACGCGGTTCAGCGGAGCGCCGGCCGGCGAAGCGTGACGTCGCCCTCGGGCGCCGCCGGATCGAACACCGCGCCGCGACGGTCGGTGCTGCCCGCGCGCAGCAGGCCGTCGGCGAGGAGCATCGCGTACCCGGCGCCGGGGCGGGGAGTCGAGGAGCCCTCGGGGACGACGTAGACGAGGGCGGCGTGCGTGCGCGCCCGGGCAGGCGCGTGCGAGCGGCAGTGGGCGGCGACGGACCCGGACGGATCCGAGCGCGTGCAGCGCTCGAGCGCGCGCGTGTCGTCGGGGGTCGGCGCGCTCTGGACGGCCAGGGCGGCGGCGGCGCGCACGTCTTCGCTGGCATCGTCGGCGAGCGCCTTGCGCTCCGGGGCGCCGTCTCCGCAGCGCGCCCCGGCGAGCGCGAGGGCCGCGAGGGCATTGGCCCGCACGGGCGGGCGCGGGTCCGAAGCGAGGGTGCAGAGGACGGGTGCGATGGTGCCGTCGGGGTGGCTTGCCGCGAGCGCACGCCTGGCGATCCGGCCGATGGACGCGGTCGCGTCGGTGGCGGCGTCGGCGTCGGAGCCGCGCGCGAGCGAGGCGAGCGGCGCGACGT
Organism: Candidatus Acidiferrales bacterium; assembly: GCA_035500415.1. GTDB lineage: Bacteria > Eisenbacteria > RBG-16-71-46 > RBG-16-71-46 > RBG-16-71-46 > CAIXRL01. Next base: position 1,110 of record DATJXF010000015.1, read on the forward strand.
CGGGGGATCCTCCCAGCGTTCCGAGCGCCCACGCCGCCTGCGCGCGAACGCCGGCGTCGGGATCCCCGAGCAGCGAGCGCGCGGTCGCCAGGGCCTGCGCGTCGCCCGGATGCGCCGCAAGCAGCACGGCTGCTTCCGTGCGGTCGAGTGGCTCGGCGCTGCGCGCGACGGCCGCGAGCGCCGCGACGCCGGCCGCGGAGGGCGCGCGGCCGATGGCCTCGACGATGGCGTCGCGCTCGGGGCCTGCGGCGAGCTCCAGCGCCGCCGAGAGCCGCGCGATCGCGGCGTCGCTCGGCGCGCGCGCCATGACGCCCGCGAGCGCCGTCAGGACCGCGGAGCGATCCACCTCGTCGCCGCCGTCGAGCTTCGCGATGAGCGCGTCGCGCGCGCGCGGTCCGCCCGCCTCGGAGAGCGCCGTCGCCGCGTGCAGGCGTACCACGGCGTCCGGTGACGCCATCGCGTCGAGGAGCGCGTCGTCGGTCGCCGCCTGCTCGGTCGCGCCGAGCATCCCGAGTGCGTCGATGGCAGCGAGGCGCAGCGTGGGCTCGTTCGCGTGAGTGAGCTCCACGAGCAGCGGCGCGGCGCGCGGCGCCCCCGTGCGGCCGAGCAGCGTCGCCATGCGCGCCCGCTGCGCCGGCGACGGGCGGGAGTCGCGCAGCGCCGCGGCGAGGGGCTCCACCGCGCGGCCGTCCGGGTGCAGCGGATCGAGCAGCGCCGTCGCCGCGCCGATGGCCTCGTCGCGCACGGCGGGGCTCGGGTCGGCGACGAACTCGAGCACGACGGGCACCTCGGCGGCCGTACCGGCTCCCGCGAGCGCGTGCAGCGCCGCCGCCGTCGGCAGCGCCCCGCGGCGCATGGCCGCGACGATTGCCCCCGCCTCGCCCATCGCGTGGACCTCGCCCAGGACCCACGCGGCGCCCGCCGCCGCCGACGGCGACGGGGAACCCGCCAGCACCGCGTGCAGCAGCGGCACCGCCGCGGGTCCCGCCGCCACGAGCGCCTCGCGCACCGGCGTGCGCTCGAGCGAGCCGGCAGCGTCCTCGTTCGTCCCGAGCGCCTGCACGAGCACGCGCAGCGCATCCGGCGTCGCGATGCGCCCGAGCGCCGCGAGCGCCGCCAGCCGCAACGCCGGCGCTCGGTCCGCCGCGAAGGGCGCGATGGCGTCGACCGCGTCGCTCGCGCGCAGTCGCCCGAGAGCGGTCAGGGCGTCGCGGCGCACGTCGTTGTTCTGGTCGCGCAGCGCGAGCACGAGCGCCGGCGACGCGCGCGGATCGCCCAGGTCGCCGAGAGCGCGCACGACCGCCTCGCGCACGTCGGGCGCCGAGTCCTGCACCTTGCCGACGAGCGGCACGACCGACCGCGGGTCTCCGAGACGCGCGAGCGCCGCGACGATCTGCACGCGCACCGCGGGCGTCGGGTCGTCGAGCCGCCCGAGCAGGGGCGGTACCGCGTCGGGCGAGGACTGGTGTCCCATGGCCTCGGCGGCCGCTGCGCGTACGTCGGGGTCGGGATCGCCCAGGGTGCGCGCGAGCGGTGCGACCACGCGCGGCGCCGGGAGAGCGCGGGCCACCTCGCACGCCTTGCGCCGCAGCTTCGTGTCCTGCGCCTCGAGCCAGGGCGCGACCGCGTCGGTCGCCCCCGCGGTGCGGAGCCGGATCGCCGCGTCCGCGGCCGCGAGCCTCACCTCGTCGTCCGGATCTCCCAGCGCTTCGAGCGCCAGCGCGCCTCCGCGCTTCGGCCCGAGCTCGGCGAGCTCGCGCGCTGCATTCCTCCGCGTCGGCGCGTCCGCCGCCTGCAGGTCGTGCTCGACCCGCTCCGCCACGTCCGGCCACACGAGGGCACTTGCGGGGCTCGAGAAAAGGAGAGTGAACAGGAAGATCAGAAGATCAGGAAGGTGGTGGGAGTGGGCTCTCACCATCCCCCCTTCTGATCTTCTGATCTTCCTGTTCATTCTCCTCCTTCACGATAGCCCACCGCGCCTGCGCGCGATCCAGTGGACTCCGAGCAGGACCGTCGCCGCGAGCGTCCAGACCCACGGCGGCGCGACGGGTGTGACGTGGCGCTCCGCGCTCACCACGGTGGGCTTCGGCAGCGGCAGCTTCGTCGCGTCGGACGCATCCACGAAGTGGCCCCCCGTCGCTTCCGCCAGGCGCTCGAGCCGCTTCGGGTCCGGCCGGGAATCGGCCCACTCGTCGCCGCCCGCCTCGCACGCGAAGTCGTAGCGCGTCGTCGCTCCCTCCCCGAGCACCAGGCGCGCCGTGTACCCGCCCGCGGGCAGCGGATCCATCGTCAGGTCCAGGCTCGTCGCGTCCGCCGTCCGCGCCTTCTCGACGTGCACGGGCGGCTGCTTCGCGTCGATGCGCGTGACGTCGACCGCCAGCTTGCCCGCCTTCGCCGCCGGCAGACGGGCGCGCAGCGTCCAGGGCAGGCCTGCGGTGCACCCGCCGGGCAGCTCCACCTGCGCCGGCTCGAACCGCGGATCGCGCATGAGCCACCCGAGCAGCCCGTCCCAGAGCGCGCCCTCGCCCCGACCCGCCGTGCGCGCGCCCAGGCGCGAGAACGCGAGCTCCCACGCGCCGTCGATGCCCATCGCGATCGACCGCCCGTCGCCCTCTTCTCCCACCGCGAGCACCGGCATGTGCGCGCCGCTCCTGGTCGTCCGCGAAGGATGCGACCAGAGCACCACGCCACCGGGCCGCACGTCGCCGAGCACGTTGGCTCCCGGCATCTCGGGCAGCTCGTCGCCCACCACGTCGCGCAGCGGCTCGAGCAGCGGCGCCGCGCGTCCCTCGGCCGTCCACTCGGGCACGAAGGGCGAGGTGTCGGCGCTCGTCGCGCCCGGGCTGCCGTCGAGATCCACGGGCAGCACGTTCGCGAGCGGCGTCCCGGCATAGCCACCCGCGACGAACGAGTTCTGCCCGCCGACCATCACGAGCCCGCCTCCCGCGCGCACGTAGCGCTCGATGTTCGGCAGGTACTTCTCCAGCCCGTACGGCTGCGCGTCGAAGTCCTGCAGCACGATGGCGTCGAAGCTCGGGAGGTGCTCGGTGAACAGCTCGTCGACGGGGAAGGGGATGAGCGACAGCTCGTTCTGCGACGCGTGCACGTCGTCGGTAGGCGTGCGCAAGATGAAGAAGGCGACCAGGTCGATCGACGCGTCGCCCTTGAGCCACTGCCGCAGGGTGCGCACGTCGTTCGTCGGCCGCCCCGCGACGTGCAGCACGCGCACCCGCTCGCGCGACACCTGGAACGTGACCAGGCGCCGGTCGTTCTCCGGCACGGTGTCGCCGGACGGCGCGGCGATCGCCACCTCGACGATGCGCGCGCCGGCGCGCTCGAGGGTGATCGTGAGGTCCAGCGCCGCCTTCCCCTCCTTCACGTGCGCCACCCCCGACGCCAGCACCGCCGGCGGCCCGTCGTCGCGCAGCTCGCGCGCCGTGACCGTCAGGTCCTCGCACGCGAGGCCGCCCGCGCACCCCACCTCGACGCGCAGGGGCAGCGGCACGTGCGCGACGGCGGCGCCCGCGGCGCTCACGCGGCGAACGCTCGCGTCGGCCGGGGCGTCGCGCGTCGTCGCCACCGTGTCGACGGGCACGCGCAGGGTGCTCCCGAGCGCGGCGAGGCTCGCGTCCGACGCGTCCTCGGGCGGGTCGTCCAGTCGCCCGTCGCTGACCACGACGATCGCCGACGGCCGCTCCTCCGCCGATGCCGCGAGGCTGCGCACGGCGGAGCCGAGGTCGCTGTGGGCCGCCGCAGTCGTGAGCTGCACCGCGGCGCGATCGCTCGCCGCGAGGGGCATCGGCGTGGCCGGACCCTCGCCGAACTGCAGCACGCTGAGGCGCGCGTTGGGCGACGCCTTCGCGAGCGCCTCGATGGCCCGGTCGCGCGCCTCCCACCGTGCCGGGCCGCCCTGCTCGAGCGCCATGGAGCGCGACGCGTCGGCGAGCACCACGACGCGCGCGCCGACGATGCTCTCGCGCGCCGTCACGCGCGCCGGGCGGAGGATCGCCGCGAGCAGGCCGAGGAGCGCGACGGTGCCGGTCGCCGCGATGACGAGGGCGCCGCGCTCGCGACGGCGCAGCTCGAAGAGGAGCATCACGAGGCTCGAGACGGCGAGGGCGATCGCGAGCCAGATGGCCCACGCCGGCATGTCGCCGCTCGGTCCGAGGTGGGTCGAGAGCACCGTCCGCGCTCCTCAGGGCACCGCGAGCGCGCGCCGGCGCATCAGGTAGGGCGCGTGCACCTGGTCGTCCTTGTAGTTCGAGCAGAGCACGTACATCGCGATGTTCACCGCGAGCCGGATGGCCTGCTCGCGCCGCACGTCGCCGCCGGGCACCACGGTCTGCTCCCACATCCCCGACGCCCCGCGCGCCAGGGCGCCGCCGATGTCGTGCTCGCTGAAGAGCACCTGGGCCTGGCCTCCGCGCACGATGGCGTCGAGCGTCGCCGGGCCCTCGACGCGGCCCTCGGGGCGGCGCAGCAGATAGAACGTGCGGAACACGACGTTGTCGGTGCCGATCGCGATGGGCGTCGAGTCCGGCAGCACGCGGGCGATCTCGCGACGGGCGCTGCGGCTGAAGGCGCTCTGCTCGCCGTGCGGGCCGGCGGCCGCGTCGTCGACGAGCAGGACGCCGCCGAGCGCGAAGAACCGGCGCAGCCCGCCGACCTCGGCGCTCGTGAGGGGGGCGACCTCGGCGTCGCCGCTCCAGTAGAGGAAGGGGGCGTCCACGATGGCCGGGTCGTCGGCGCGCACGAGCGTCGGCCGGAGGCGCGCCGGGGCGCTCGTGCGCTGCACCAGCTCCCACGACCAGCGCGCCGGCGCCGTGCCGCGCGCCGGCCCCGTCTGGTTGCCCGTCAGGAGCACGCGCGGGTCGAACGCGCCCTGGTCGCCGAAGGCGCGTGCCGGCCGCGGCGCAAGCACGAGCAGCCCGAGCGCGAGCGCCAGCGTGAACAGCGGCAACGCGACGACGGCTGACCTTCGGGCCACGAGGAAGTTGTAGACCGGGCCGCGAAGGTCAGCGAGCGGTGTCTCGGCGGCTCACTCCTCGAGGACCAGGTCGTCGGGTTTGGCCGGGTTGACGCGCACGCGGACCTGCTGGCCCACGAGCTGGGCGACCTGGAAGGCGGGGACGAGCTTCGTGAAGCTCGCGGCGTAGGGCCCCTGCGGTCCGGCGACCTGCAGGATGAACCGCATCAGGGGCACGTTGTTGATGCGGGTGCCCGTCATGCGCGCCTCCATGATGCGGGCCGTGAGCTGCACGCCGTTCACGCGCAACCACGCCGCGTGCTTGCCCTTGGCTCGCCCGCGCACCGCGACGACGATGCCCACGACGAACATGGCGACGCCGATGCCGCCGTTGATGAACACCGCGGGGTTCGTCACGTCGCCCACGGCGGCGCCGATGGTGCCTGCGAGGCCCGCCTCGAAGACGCCAACGACGGCGAGGATGATGCCCACGATGATCCCGACGCGTCCGGCGCTCGACGCCGCGCGCTTCGCCGCCGCGTCGTTGCTCGCGGCGACGTACCCCGTGGAGGAGTGCGGGCACAGGCCGAGTCCCGAGAATGCCTGCCGCACCTTCCCCAGGACCTCCGGCGACGACAGCTCGCGCAGCACCGCCTGTGCCGATGCGACGTCGCCCATCGTCTCGAACGCGTTCGCCCGGAAGACGGACGCCAGCTCGTCCATCGCGTCCATGATGGGCACCGCGTCCTTGCGCGGCCCGAGCAGCGCGAGCACCCGCTGCGGATCGCGGTCCATCGTCGCGACGACCGCGGACGACACGCGAAACTCGCTGTCCGCCTCCAGCTCCGGCGCGGCCGGCACCATCCACGACAGGTAGCGCTGCGCCCGCGCCCGGTCGCCCGCGACGACGGCGCCGCGCGCGAGCGCCCCGAGTTGCTCCTGCTTGTGCCGCGGCAGCACCGCCGCGTCGAAGGTGCTCTCGCGCAAGGCGCGCACCATGTCCGGCTGCTGCTGCATCGCCGGCAGCTGGGCGAGCAGCAGCGTGAGCGTCGCCATGTCCTCGCTCGCCGCGACGTCCCCCTGCGCCGCCCGCGCGCGCAGGCTCTGCCAGATCACGAGCGCCTCCTGCTCGCGTCCCGGCATGATCCCGGTGCCGCCCAGCACCGCCGCGAGCGTCGGCGCCACCACGCGTGGCCGCCCGTCCTGCATGCGCAGCTGCGCGATGCGCCCCGGGTCGTCGTTCGGCATGCCGACGGCGAGCGGCGCCCCGAGCATCGCGCTGCGGTCCGGCAGCGTGGACTGCGAGCGGCACTGAGGGCACGCGACGGGCCCGCCGGCCGCCGGCCCACGCTGCGCCGTGTGGCACGTCGGGCACACGTAGAGCCGATCGCCGGCCGGATCGCGATACGTCTGCGGGTAGGTCTGGGGCTGCACGATACCCAGGCTACGCCGGCCACGCCGCGCGCGTCACTTGCACCCGAGGGCCTTGCTCCTCGCGCGTGCCGCGTCGGCCGTCGTGCTCTTCGGCTTCGCGTTGCCCCAGCGCTCGAGGATCGCCCCGTACTGCTCGCACGCGCCCGCCGTGTCGCCCTTCTGCTCGAGCACGCGCCCGAGCAGCAGCTTCTTGCGCAGGTGCTCCGCCTGCATTCCCATCGCGTTGCCCATGCACGTGGCCGCGGAAAGGCGCAGCAGCGGGAGCGCGATGAAGATGCGGCCAGCGTCCTCGCCGACGTCGTACACGGTCGCGATGTTCGGGTGCGTGAGCGCCGCGGCGCT
>DATJXF010000016.1:0-14600 GCA_035500415.1 Candidatus Acidiferrales bacterium
CCGCGAGCACGCCCTCGCCTGGCGCATGGCGGCCGATGCGCACGCACCGCGAGTCGACGTCGCGCCCGGCAACGACGGCACCGCGCTGCGCTTCGCGCCGGTCGCCGCGGCCGTGGACGACGGCGCCGCGCTGCTCGAAGCGTGTCGCGCGCGCGCCGTCGACCTCGTCGTGATCGGCCCCGAGACGGCGCTGGCCGCCGGCGTTGCCGACGTGCTGCGCGCCGGGGGCATCCACGTGTTCGGCCCGGGGCGCGAGGCCGCGAGGCTCGAAGCGAGCAAGTGGTACGCGAAAGAGCTCATGCAACGCGCGAACGTGCCGACGGCGCCCGCGGAGGTCTTTCCGGGCCTGGACGAGGCGCGCGCAGCGCTGGCGCGCTTCGGGCCGCCGTGGGTGCTCAAGGCCGACGGGCTCGCGGCGGGAAAGGGCGTGCTGGTGACGCACGAGCGTGACGCCGCGCTCGCGTTCCTCGACGCGTGCCTGGAGCGTGGACGCTTCGGGGAAAGCGGTCGGCGCGTGCTCCTCGAGCGCTTCCTGCCGGGCGAAGAGGCGTCGGTCGTGGCGATCTGCGACGGCGAGCAGCACGTGCTGCTTCCGGCGGCGCGAGACCACAAGCGTGCGTTCGACGGCGACGCGGGGCCCAACACCGGCGGCATGGGAGCCTACGCCCCGCATGCGGCGCTCGATGCCGCCGGGCTCGCGGCCGTGAGCGAGCGCATCGTCACGCCGGTGCTGCGCGAACTCGCCGCGCGTGGCACGCCCTTTCGCGGCGCGCTCTACTGCGGCCTGATGCTCGACGGTGACGGAGCGCGCGTCGTCGAGTTCAACGTGCGCTTCGGCGATCCCGAGACGCAGGCCGTGCTGCCTCTCGTCGCGGGCTCGTTCTCCACGCTGCTCGCCTCGGCCGCAGCGGGCAGGCTCGCCCCCGAAGTGCTCGCGCTCCATTCGGGCGCGTGCGTGAGCGTCGCGCTCGTGGACGAGGGCTACCCGGAGGCGAACGTTGGTGGCGCGATCGAGGGGCTCGAAGCCCTTGCGGAGGCGGGCGTGCTCGTCTTCCACGCCGGCACGCGCCGCGACGGTGCGAGCTGGCGCCTCGCGGGCGGGCGCGCGGCGTACGTCACGGCCCGGGGCGCGGACGTGGAAGATGCGCGCCGTCGCGCGTACGATGCGATCGGCCGCTTGCGAGGCCGCGGGTGGCGGTGCCGCGGCGACGTCGCTCGAGCGGCGGTGAGCGTGGGGGGATAGCGGAGATGGCGAGCAAGGCCGCGGCGCGCGCGCGCGTCGGTATCGTGATGGGAAGCGAGTCCGATCGTGCGGTCATGGACGAGGCCGCCCGGGTGCTCGCCGAGTTCGGCGTCAGCAGCGAGATCGCGGTGCGATCGGCGCATCGCACGCCCGACGCCGCCGCGCGCTGGGCGCGCACGGCGCGAGTGCGCGGCCTCGAAGTGATCATCGCGGGGGCAGGTGGCGCCGCGCACCTCGCGGGCGCGATGGCGGCGCACAGCCGGCTGCCGGTGCTGGGCGTGCCGCTCGCCTCCTCGCCCCTCGGCGGCTTCGACGCGCTGCTCTCGACCGTGCAGATGCCGCCGGGCGTGCCCGTCGGCACGCTCGGCGTCGGCGCCTGGGGCGCGCGAAACGCGGCGCACCTCGCGTTGCGCATCCTCGCGCTCGGCGATGCCGCGCTCGCGCGCCGGCTCGAAGCGCATGCGGCTGCGCTCGCGCGCCCGGTGCGTCGGAAGGCGCGGCGCTGATGGAGATCGTCCCGGTCGACTCACGCCAGCCCGACCGCCGCGCGCTCGATGCCGCCGCGGAGGCGGTGCTGCGCGGCGGCGTGATCGCCTTCCCGACCGATACGCTCTACGGGCTCGGCTGCTCGCTCTTCGACGTCTCGGCGGTCGAGATGATCGCGCGGCTCAAGCGTCGCGATCCGAGCCACGCGGTGATCTCGCTCATTCCCGAGCCGGCGCAGGCGATCGGTCTCGCGATGGACGTCGGGCCGCTCGCGTCGCGGCTCATCGCGCGCTTCTGGCCGGGCCCGCTGTCGCTCATCTTCGTCGCATCCGGGCTCGTGCCGACGCGCGTGTGCGGCGCACGCGGCACGGTCGCGTTGCGTTGCCCCGCGGATCCGCTCTCGCTCGCACTGCTCAACCGCATCGGCGGGCCGGTCGTTTCGAGCAGCGCCAACCTGTCGGGCAGGAAGCCGGCCGAGACCGCGGAGGAGGTCGTCGCCTACTTCGGCAACCAGCTCGATCTCGTGCTCGACGGAGGACCGCGCCGCGGCGGCGTTCCTTCGACGCTGGTGGACGTTTCGGGCCCTCGCGCGAAGCTCCTTCGTCGCGGCGCGCTCGAGGTCACGGAATGGTTGGGTGAGTTCGACGATCTCGCGGCCGGCAGTGGCTCGAGCGGTTGACGGGCCCGAAAGCGCACGCCTATCCTCGACTCGTATGGCGAGGCCCGAGACCGCGATTCGCGTGCTGTTCGTGTGCACCGGCAACACCTGCCGCAGTCCGTTCGCGGCCGCGGCGATGCGTGGCGAGCTCGCCGCCGACGCGTCGCGGATCGTCGTGGAGTCTGCGGGAACGTCCGCGCTGGAGGGTCAGCCCGCGACATCCGAGATGCAGCGGGTCGCCGGGCGCGCGGGACTCGATCTCTCGCCCCATCGGGCGCGCGCGGTCACCGCGCGCGAGCTGCGCGAGGCGGATTTCGTGTTCGTGATGGAGCCGCGCCATCGCGACGCGCTTGCGGCGATGGGCGCGCCGCTCGAGCGCGTGCACCTGATCAGCGAGTGGCCCGAGCCGGGCGAGCCGGGACTGCGCGTCTCCGATCCGTTCGGCGGGTCGCGCGAAGGATACGAAGAGTGCGGTCGGCGGATCCTGCATCACGTGCGGCGCATCGTGCCGGCCGTGCGGCAGGCGCTGCAGGCCCGCAACGCGTCGTAGCAGCGAAACACCCGCGAGGAAGCCGACCATGGCGAACATGATCAAGAGCGAAAAGATCTGGATGAACGGCGAGTTCGTCGCGTGGGACGACGCGAAGGTCCACGTGCTCTCGCACGTGCTGCACTACGGCTCGAGCGTTTTCGAGGGCATCCGCGCCTATTCGACACGCAACGGCACCGCGATCTTCCGACTCGGCGAGCACATCGAGCGGCTCATGAACTCGGCCAAGATCTACCGCATGAAGTCGCAGTTCAGCGCCGAGCAGATCGAGCGCGCCTGCCTCGAGACCGTGGCGGTGAACGGACTCAAGGAGTGCTACATCCGCCCGCTCGTCTACCGCGGCTACGCGCACGTCGGCGTGAACCCGGTGGGAACGCCGATCGACACCATGATCGCGGCCTATCCGTGGGGGAAGTACCTCGGCGACGACGCGCTCACGAAGGGCGTCGCGGTCAAGATCGGCACCTGGGCGCGCATGGCGCCCAACACGCTGCCCGCGCTCGCGAAGGCCGGCGGTAATTACCTGAACTCGCAGCTCCTGAAGCTCGAAGCGATCGAGGACGGCTACGCCGAGGCGATCGCGCTCGACACTCACGGGCTGGTGAGCGAGGGCAGCGGCGAAAACCTGTTCGCGGTCGTGAAGGGCGAGCTCGTCACGCCGCCCGTCAGCTCGAGCATCCTGGCCGGCATCACCCGCGCGAGCGTGCTGCGGCTGGCGAGGGATCTGGGCTACAACGTCCGCGAGGCGCCCATCCCTCGCGAGCTGCTCTATATCGCGGACGAGCTGTTCTTCTCGGGGACGGCCGTCGAGGTGACGCCGATCACGTCCGTCGACCGCGTCGTGGTCGCGAGTGGCGAGCGCGGTCCGGTCACCAAGGCGATCCAGGACGCGTTCTTCGGCATCGTCACGGGCGACCTGCCCGACCGCTACGGTTGGCTGACGCCGGTGCCGCAGGGCGCGGCGAAACGGAAGTGAGCGGCGGGGCGCATGCGGATCGCCATCGGCAGTGACCACGCGGGTTTCACGGTGAAGGAGGCCGTGCGCGAGGAGCTGAAGCGCCTCGGGCACGAGGTCGAGGACGTGGGCACGGACTCGGGCACGGTGTCGGTCGACTATCCCGACTTCGCGATCCCCGTCGCCGAGCGCGTCGCCGACGGCCGGGCGGAGCGCGGCGTGGTCGTGTGCGCGACCGGCATCGGCGCGAGCATCGCCGCGAACAAGGTGGCCGGCGTGCGCGCCTCGGTCGTGACGAGCGACGAGACCGCGCGGCTCACGCGGCAGGACAACGACTCCAACGTGCTCGCGCTCGCCGGCCGCACCGGGCCCGGCGCCGAGGCCGAGCTCGGCTGGCTGCGCACCTGGCTCGCGACGCCGTTCGCCGCCGGCCGTCACCAGCGTCGCGTCGACAAGATCCGGACCTACGAGGACGTGCATGATCGCGCCTGAGGGCCGCGCGCCCTCGGCGCTCGCCGCGCAGGATCCCGAACTGGCCGCCGCGATCGCGGGCGAGGAGCGCCGCCAGCGCGAGACGCTCGAACTCATCGCCTCCGAGAACTTCGTGAGCGACGCCGTGCTGGAGGCGGCGGGCTCGGTGATGACGAACAAGTACGCCGAGGGGCTGCCGGGCAAGCGCTACTACGGTGGCTGCGAGTACGTCGACATCGCCGAGACGCTGGCGCGCGATCGCCTCGCCCGGCTGTTCGGCGCGGCGCACGCGAACGTGCAGCCGCACTCGGGCGCGTCGGCGAACCTCGCCGCCTACCTGACGATCTCCGAACCGGGCGACGTCCTGCTCGGCATGAGCCTTGCGCACGGCGGCCACCTGACGCACGGCCATCCCGTCTCGCTCTCGGGCCGGCTCTGGAAGAGCGTGCAGTACGGCGTGCGGCCCGACGACGGCCGCATCGACGACGAACAGGTCGCGGCGCTGGCGCGCGAGCACCGGCCGAAGATCCTCGTCGCCGGCGCGAGCGCCTATCCGCGACGGCTCGACTTCGCCCGCTTCGCGGCCATTGCGGACGAGGTGGGTGCGACGCTCGTGGTCGACATGGCGCACGTCGCGGGGCTGGTCGCGGCGGGATTGCACCCGAACCCCGTGCCACACGCCGCGCTCGTGACGAGCACGACGCACAAGACGATGCGTGGACCGCGGGGCGGCTTCGTGCTCGCGCGCGCCGAGCTCGCCGAGAAGCTCGACAAGACCGTGTTCCCGGGCCTGCAGGGCGGGCCGCTCATGCACGTCATCGCGGCGAAGGCGGCGTGCTTCGGCGAGGCGCTCACCGAGCCTTTCCGCGCCTACCAGCAGCGCGTCCTGACCAATGCCCGCGTGCTGGGTGAGACGCTGCTCGCGCTCGGCTTCGACCTCGTCTCGGGGGGCACGGACAACCACCTGCTGCTGGTCGACCTGCGCCGCCGCGGGCTCACCGGCAAGGCCGCCGAGGAGGCGCTTCACGGCGCGCACATGACGGTCAACAAGAACGCGGTGCCGAACGACCCGCAGAAGCCGTGGGTGACGAGCGGCATCCGGATCGGCACCCCGGCCCTGACGACGCGCGGCATGGGCGAGGCCGAGATGCGGCGCATCGGGGAGTGGATCGGGCGCGTGCTCGAGCGCCCCGGGGACACCGCCGTCTCGCGCGAGGTGGGGCGTGAGGTGCGGGCCCTCGCCGACGGCTTTCCGCTTTTCTCGTGGTCCCCGGTCGTCCCTGCGGCCCCGGTGCGTGCAGGCTAGCGGCCACGCCCGCGCAGATTGCATGGTTGGCGGGGGCGCCGGCGGCGCCCCCGCGGTGTTTCCGGGAAACGACGCGCCCCATGCGCTGGCACCGAAGCTGCTGCTCGTACGTGGACACCCTCGCTCGACTCCCACCCGGGACCGCACCATGCTCGACCGCCTCGTCCATCGGGTTCTGCTGGGCTGGCCCGCGCGTTTTGCGCCCGGGGAGAACGTGCACCACCGCGCCCTGGCCGCGATGGCGGCGGGCCGGCTCGCCGAGGCCGAGGGACTGTTCGAGCGTGCGGCGGAGCGCTACCGGCGCGAGCTGCGCGTCGAGGCGCTCGCGCGCCTGCGCGTCCACCAGATGATGGCGCGGGCGCGCGCGCTCGCCGATCCCGCGCGGGAGGCCGAGGCCATGCTCGAGATCGTGCGCGCGCTGAATCGGCTCGACCGGCTCGAGTCGACGAGCGGGCCGTTCGAGCTGTGCGACGCGCGTGAGGTGCTGGCGCGCTGGCTCGCCGAGCGCCCCGGGGACGCAGCTCGCGGCGCGATGACCGTGGAGGCGCGCGAGCCGCTCGCCGCCTAGGGGCCACCGCGCGTCTCGGGCCACGCGCGTCACACGCCGGCCGCACCGGTGTTGCCCCCGGGTTTACGCCCGGGTGCCGTTCGATATACTGCGGCCCGGCAATCCCCTGCGCGCATCGGTGCCGCGACTCCCTGCTTCCAGGAAGGAATGCATGACCGTCGACACCCAGACCGCCCGCCGGATCGAGCGCGCGGGAGAGACCCTGTCGCGCGTTCGCGAGGAAGTCGGGCGTGCGGTCGTCGGCCAGAGCGCCATGATCGACCGCCTGCTCATCGGACTGCTGACGGGCGGACACGTCCTGCTCGAGGGCGTCCCGGGACTCGCCAAGACCCTCGCCGCGACCAGCCTCGCGCAGGCGCTCTCGCTGCGCTTCCGGCGGATCCAGTTCACGCCCGACCTGCTGCCCGCCGATCTGACCGGCACGCTCATCTACAACCCGCGGGATGGCTCCTTCACGGCGAAGCGCGGGCCGGTGTTCTCGCACATCGTGCTCGCCGACGAGATCAACCGCGCGCCGGCCAAGGTGCAATCGGCGCTGCTCGAGGCGATGCAGGAGCGCCAGGTCACGCTGGGCGACGAGACGCACCCGCTCGAGGAGCCCTTCCTCGTGCTCGCGACGCAGAATCCGATCGAGCAGGAGGGCACATATCCGCTGCCCGAGGCGCAGAGCGACCGTTTCATGCTCAAGGTGAAGATCGGCTACCCCGAGCGCGCGGAAGAGAAGGAGATCCTGCGGCGCGCGGGGCTTGCGGCGCTGCCGGGCCTTCGGCCGCAGGCGACGCGCGAGCAGGTGCTCGAGGCGCGGGCCGCGCTGGGCGGCGTGTACGTGGACGACAAGATCCAGGACTACGTTTTGGATCTCGTCGCGGCGACGCGCGAGCCGCGCGAGTTCGGGCTCGCCGGGCTCGACCAGCTCGTCTCGTACGGAGCCTCGCCGCGCGCGACGCTCTTCCTGGTCCGCGGCGCGCAGGCACACGCGCTGGTGCGCGGGCGGCCCTACGTGCTCCCGGACGACGTCAAGGCGATCGCGCCCGACGTGCTCCGGCACCGGATCCAGGTGTCCTACGAGGCCGAGGCCGAGGGCGTGGACGGCGAAGAGGTCGCGCGCCGCATCCTGGAGCAGGTGCGCGTCCCCTGATGGAGACCGCGGAACTCCTGCGCAAGGTGCGGCGGCTCGAGATCCGCAGCCGTCATCTCGTGCAGGACCTGTTCGCGGGCGGCTCGCAGAGCGTGTTCAAGGGCCGCGGCGTGGAGTTCGAGGAGGTCCGTCCCTACGTCCCGGGCGACGAGGTGCGCGACCTCGACTGGAACGTGACCGCGCGCCTGGGTGCGCCCTTCGTCAAGCGTTTCGTCGAGGAGCGCGAGATCACGGTCGTCCTCGTGGTCGACGTCTCGCACTCGATGCGGTTCGGCACCGCCGCGCTCGAGAAGCGCGAGCTCGCCGCGGAGCTCTGCGCCCTGCTCGGCTTCGCTGCGGTCCGCAACAACGACCGGCTCGGGCTGCTGCTCGCCGCCGAGGGCGTCGAGCACTTCGTGCGGCCCGCGCGCGGTCGCACCCACCTGCTGCGGCTGCTGCGCGACGTGCTGGAGCACGAGACGCAGGGGCGTGGCACGCGCCTGGGCGCCGCGACGCGGTTTCTCACCCGCACGCTGCGCCGGCGGTCGGTGATGTTCTGGATCTCGGATTTCGAGGACCGGCTCGACGTGCGCGACTGGCGCGTGCTCGCACGCCGCCACGAGGTGACCGCGCTCGCGTTGCGCGACCCGCGCGACGAAGCGCTGCCGGATGCGGGCTGGGTGCTGCTCGAGGATCTGGAGTCGGGCGCGCAACGACTGGTCGACACCGGGAACGCGGGCGTGCGGCGTGGCTACCAGGAGCGCTCGCGGGCACGACGACGCCAGCTCGAGCAGGTGCTCGCGCGCGCGCAGTGCCCGCTGCTCGAGCTGCGCACGGACCGGCCCTACGTCCCGGCGCTCATGCGCCACTTCAGCCGCACTGCACGCCGTCGCCGGGGCGTGGCGTGAAAGCGACACTCGGCGTGCTGCTGGTGGCGGTCGTGCTCGCGCTCGCGGCCGCCGCGGTCCTGCAGCCCCGCTGGCTCCGCCCGCCCGCGCCCCGGCCGGCCCAGCTCGGGATGCCGCGCGAGCTCGCGCACGGCTCGCGCGCCAGCGGGATGCCGCCGGCGACCACCGTCCCGATGCGCGCGACGGTGGCGCCGACGCCGGCCCGGCTCGGCGAGCGGCTGCTCTATCGCGGCAGCGTTATCGTCTCGGGCGGCCGCACGGCGGGCATCCGGCCGCCGCAGACCGCGGGCGATCTCAGCTGGGGCCGCGCCCGCACGGGCACCACGAGCGGCTTGCATCCCTCGCTGGGGCTCCTCGGCGAGGCGTCGGACAGCGTGTGGATCGAGGTGCCGCTGCAGGTGTTCACGACCGGCCAGGTGGCGATCCCGGGCCCCGCCGTCACCCTGGCCGGGCCCGGGACGGCCGGGCGCGTGACGAACCTGCCCAATGTCTACCTGTACATTCTCCCCACGGTGACGGCCCAGGACAGCGCCGCGACGCTGCGCCCGCTGCGCGGCCCGCTCGGCGCACCGTGGTGGGAGCGCGTGCCGTGGCTGCTCGTTTCGGCGGCCCTGCTCGGCATCGCGATCGCGTTCGCCATCGCGAACGCCATCTCCGCACGCCGCCGTCGATCCGCACCCCTCGCGCCGCTCCCGGCGACGCCGCAGCGCGGAATCGGACCGGGCGCCGAGGCGCTCGCCGCGCTCGCGCGGCTGCGCGAGCAGCGCCTGCTTGCACAGGGGCGCTTCGGTGACCACGCGCTCGCGCTCACGAGCATCCTGCGGCGCTACCTCGAGCGCAGCGCGGGGACGCTCCGGCCCGGCGACACGAGCGGCGAGCTCGTCGAGCGGATGCGCGTCGGCCCGCTCGGCGAGCGCGAGCTCGCGGAGCTGACGCGCATGCTGGGACTCTGGGACCGCATCAAGTTCGCGCGGGCGAGCGTCGGCGTCGGCGAGGCCGAATCGACCGAGCGGGCGCTCGAAGAGCTCGTGCGCGGGCGCGAGCCGGGCGGAGCCGCGGCGTGATCCGGTTCGAGACGCCCTGGCTCCTGCTGCTCGTCGTCGCGCTGCCGATCGTGCTGCTCGTGCGCGGCCGCCGGCCCGACACGCGGCCGGCGGCGGTGCTCTGGGGCGCGCTCGAGGGCCTCAGGCCTCCCGGCGCCGGCGCGTTCCTGCTCGGGCTCGCACGTGGCCTGCCCTGGATCGCGCTGCTGCTCGCGCTCGTCGCGCTCGCGCGTCCGCAACAGGGCCTGCAGCAGAGCGAGGTCGATTCGCGCGGAGTCGACATCATGCTCGCGATCGACATCTCGCGCAGCATGTCGGCGACCGACATGGGCGGGGGTCGGCGGCTCGATCTGGCGCGCGAGACGGCCCGCGAGTTCGTGAAGGGGCGCCCGCACGACCGCATCGGCGTGGTCGCGTTCGCCGGCACGGCGTTCTCGCTCTGCCCGCTCACGCTCGACCACGAGACGCTGAACGAGCTCGTGAGCGGGCTGGACTTCGGGCTCGTCGAGGACGGCACGGCGATCGGCATGGGCCTCGCGACCGCGGTCCAGCGCCTCCACGACGCCGCGACGCCGAGCAAGGTCGTCGTGCTCCTGACCGACGGCGACAACAACCGCGGCGTCATCGATCCCCTGACCGCCGCCGACCTCGCGCGAGCGCTCGGCGTCAGGGTGTACACCGTGCTCGTGGGCCGGCCCACGGTCGTCGCCGTGCCGTCGGACGACCCGGCGCTCGGACGCGTCAACATCATGAAGGAGATCGATACGAACCCCGAGCAGCTGCAGGAGATCGCGCAGCGGACGGGCGGGCGGTTCTTCCGCGCCGAGGACGCCGTCACGCTGAGCGGCATCTATTCCGAGATCGACCGGCTCGAGCGCGCGCCGATCCACGCCGTCGTCTACCGGCAGTACCGCGACCTCGGCCCGCTGGTGCTGGGGGCGGCGGGCGCGCTGCTCGCGCTCGGCATGGCACTGGGCTCGACGCTGGGACTGCGGACGCCGTGAGTCGCGCGCGGAGGCTCGCTTGAGCTTCTCGAACCCGCTCGCGCTCTGGGCGTTGCTCCTGCTGCCGCTCGTCGCGCTCGTCGAGTGGCGCGGCGGCACGCGCGCCGCGCTGGCATTGCGGCGCATGGTCGGGCCGCGCGCCGGCTCGGCCCTGCTGGCGCAGGTGCAACCGCGCGAGCGACGGATCGGCTCGGCGCTTCGGCTCGGCGCGCTCGGACTGCTCGCGCTCGGCGCCGCGGGCCCGCAGTGGGGCCGGGAGACGGTTCGTCAGCACGCCCACGGCTCGGACATCGTTTTCGGCATCGACGTCTCGGAGAGCATGAACTCGCGCGACGTGCCGCCCACGCGCCTCGAGGAGGCGCGCCGCGAGGCGCTGGCGCTGTCCGAGAGGCTCTCCGGCTGCCGCGTCGGCGTGGTCGCGTTCGCGGGCGACGCGGCGCGGCTCTCGCCGCTGACGCTCGATCGCGTCGCGACGAGCATGACGCTGCAGAACCTCTCGACCACCAGCGTGAGCACGCCCGGAACCGACCTGGGGCGCGCGCTCGAAACCTGCGCGAGAATGCTGCCGCAGGGCGATCGCAGCGACCAGGCCATCGTGATGTGGACGGACGGCGAGGACCTCGAAGGCCACGCCGAGGGGATGGTCGACCGGCTCCGCCACCTCGGCGTGCGCGTGCTCGCGGTGGGCGTCGGAACGCCGCAGGGCGACGTGATCCCCGAGACCGACGAGCAGGGCCGCATCGTCGACGTGAAGCACGACGAGCAGGGGCGGATCGTCCACAGCCGGCTCGACGAGAAGCTGCTGCGCGAGCTCGGTCGCGAGACGCACGGCGGCTACTTCGCCGCCTCGCGCGCCGGCGGCGAGCTCGGCCGGCTCGTCACCGCGATCGGCTCGCTCGCACGGTCCGACCGCGGCTCGCGACTCGTGGAGCGGCCGGTCGCCCGCTTTCCGCTCTTCGCCCTGCTCGCCGCCGCCCTGCTCGTCGCCGAGCTCGTGCGGCCCCGCCGGCGCGGCCTCGCCCGGGCCGCCGCGCGCGCCGCGGCCGCTGCGGCGCTGCTCGCCTGCGCGCTGCCGCCGGCGGCGCGCGCGCAGTCGGCGTGGGCGCGCGGCGACGACGCGTTCCGCGCCCGGCGCTTCGCGCGCGCCGAGACGCTCTACGCGCAACGCGCGAAGCGCGGCGCGCCAGGCGCCGTGTGGGTGAACCTCGCCACCGCGCGTGCGCTGCTGGGACGCGGGCAGGAGGCCGAGCGCGAGCTGAGCGCGCAGACCTCGCGCACGGATCCCTCCGGCGAAGCCGCGGGCTACAACCTCGGCACGCTGCTCGGCGAGCGCCACGACGTGACCGACGCCCTGGCGGCCTTGCGGCGGGCGATCGAGCGCGATCCGAACGACGTGGACGCGCGCTGGAACTACGAGCTGCTCGCGCGCGAAACGGAATCGGGCACGAAGCCGAAGCCGCCCCCGGGCAGGTCGAAGGCGGACTCGAGTCCCGAGCCCTCCCCGTCGCAGGGCGGCGCGGGCGGCACGGGCGGGACGCCGCAGCCTTCCGCGGCCCGGCCGCAACCAGGCCACGGTCCGGGCAATGGCGGGACGCCGCCCCCGGGCTCGGAGCGCGCCGGGCCGTCGGGCGGGATGAGCCGGCAGCAGGCCGAGCAGCTGCTCGGCTCGCTCGAGGAGCTCGAGCGGCTCGACCGCACCCAGGCGCATCCGGGCACCGTGCTGCGCGAGAAGCGCGGGGGGAAGGACTGGTGATGCGCGCCGTGGGGAGGATCGCGGCGGGCGCGTTGACCGCCGTGCTCGCGTCCTGTGTGAGCGCGCCGGCAGGGGCCGTGACGCGCGTCGAGGCGAGCCTCAGCGCGCGCAACGTCGAGGCCGGCGGGAGCGTCACGCTGGTCGTGACCGTCAGCGATCCCGGCCCGGGCGGCGTCGAGCCGCAGTACTCGCTGCCGCCGGGGCTCTCCGCGCTCGGCAGCTCGTCCGGCCAGGGTGCCGCGCTCGACGACGGGCGCGTGGCGACGCAGCTGCAGTATCGCTACTCGATCGGCGCCGACGAGCCGGGCCGCTACGACATCGGCCCGATCCGCGTCCGAGTGGGACGGCAGCTCTACGAGTGCAACGCGCTCGCGCTGGTCGTGACGCCGCCCGCGGCGCCCCGGGCGCACGCCCCGGTGTTCCTCGCGCACCGCTCCAGCGCGCCCGGCGCCCAGCTCGTGGTCGAGGTCGAGCCCCAGCGCGCGTACGTCGGGCAGCTCGTCCAGCTCAAGCTGCGCTTCCTGCAGACGCAGGGTTTCGAGAGCCGAGGCGACAACGTGCCGCCCTCGGTCACCGGCTTCTGGGCGGAGGGATTCGGCGACGAGGTTCACCTGCGCGGCCGGCTCGGCGACCGGCCGGCGGACGTGACCGAGCGCCGCCAGCGCATCTATCCGCTCGCGCCAGGCGCGATCACGGTGGGCAGCGCGGAGGTCTCGATCGCGCCGACGGGCGGCAGTCCGGATTCGCCGGAGGGCGACGACGCGCGCACGATCGTGCTGACGAGCGATTCGGTGCGCGTTCGCGTGGTGCCGCTGCCGGCCGGTGCGCCGTCCACGTTCGCGGGGGGCGTGGGCACCTTGACGTGGAGCTGGCAGCTCGATCGCGGCCACACGACGCAGGATCAGGCGATCACGCTCGGTCTCGACGTGCGCGGCCTGGGCAACCTGCCGCTTCTGAAGACCCCGGCGCTCTCGCTTCCCGACTTCGAGGTGTTCGCGGGCACGGTCGACGACAGCTTCGCGCCGCCCGGCGAGCTCACGCCGGGACGCCGGCGCTTCGTCTGGACGCTGCTGCCGCGCCGCACGGGAACGCTGCGGCTGGATCCGCCGGTCGTGTCCTGGTTCGACCCGGCGGGCGGCGGCTACCGCAGCTCGCACCTGCCGGCGCTCGAGGTCGACGTGCTGGGGCCGGGAGGGCCGGCGGGCTCGGACGTCCAGGCGGGCACGTTCCCCGGTGCGCTCGCGAACGATCCGGCACGGCCCGGAGCGCGACCGGCTCTGCCCTGGGTCATCGGCCTCGCCGGACTGCTGGCGGGCCTCGGCCTGCGGCGCTGGCGCGACGCCGGAGCCACCGATCCGCTCGAGGACGAACGCCGCTTCGCGGGCGAGCTGCTCGCGACGCTCAAGCGCTCGCGCGGCGCGGAGTTCTGGCGCGCGGCAAATCACGGGCTCGAATGGCTCGCCGCGCACGGCGGCGAGGCGGGCAGCGTGGCCGCGTCGATCGCCTCCGTGCGCTACGGCGGCCGCGTCGTGCCCGAGGACGACGTGCGCCGGCCGCTTGCGCAGCGGATCGGGGATGCGCTGCCGCCGCGCCCGAACCGCGCGATCTCACGCGCGCTCGCGGCCCTGCTCGTGCTCGCGGGCCTCACCGCCGGCGCGTTCGGACTCGGCCGCCCGGCCCCGCCGGCGCTCGCGGCACGCGCGCGCGCCGCGGACCAGCTCGCGCGAGAGGCGCGGACCGCGGCGGCGGCGAGCGCGTGGGTTGCCCTCTGGCGAGAGGCGCCCGGCGATGCGGCACTCGCGGCCCGGCTCGGCTGGGAGGCGCTCGTACGACACGACCTGCCCGCGGCCACGGTGTGGACGCTGCGCGGCCGGGCCGGCGACGCGCGCGACGGCGGCCTCGAGTGGGTCGAGGCGCGCGTGCGGGAAGAAGGCGGGCTGGGGGGCGCCCCGGGTGAGGGAGCGCCGCTGCGCGCGATCGAGTGCGCCGCGCTCGCGGGGGCGCTCGCGCTCGGGGCCGGGCTCGAGTGGTCGCGGCGCTGGAGCGCCGGGCTGCTGCTGGCGTTCGCGGCGATGGCGGTCGCGCTCCCGATCGCGCGCGTCCGGCTCGCTCGTCCGGCGCCCCTCGCCGTCGTCCGCACCAGCGTGCTGCTGCGGGGGACCGACGTCGCGCTCGATCCGGGACAGGTGGTGCGGCTCGAGGAGTGGGCGAGCACCCATGCGACGGTTCGGGCCGGTCGCGACCTCTCGGGCGAGGTCGATCCGGCGGCCCTGATGCTCGTCGCGGGTGAGGGGCCGTGACGGCGCGGGCACTCGCGCTCGCCCTGGTGCTCGCCTGGCCGCTGCAGGCGTTCGACGACGCCGGCCGGGCGTTCGCGCTTCACGCGCGACGCCCGGCCCTCGAGCCCGCGATGCACGCGCTCAGCGACGATGCCCGCCCCGCGCTCCTCGTCGCGGGCGCGGTCGCGTTCGTCTCGGGTCCGGCGGGGCGTGCTGCGCTCGGGGAGGCGGGGATCGTGCTCGTTCCGGTCAACCTGGT
>DATJXF010000017.1:0-7985 GCA_035500415.1 Candidatus Acidiferrales bacterium
CGGCCCTGGCGCGCTATCCGAGCGCGCGCGAGGTGGCGTGGGTGCAGGAAGAGCCGGAGAACATGGGCCCTTGGCGGCACCTGCGCGACCGCCTGGTGCCGGCGACGCGCGCGATCGGCGCGCTCGAGGTCGTCGCGCGGCCCGAAGCGTCCTCGCCCGCGACGGGCTTCTACGCGATCCACCAGCAGCAGGAGCGCGAGCTGATCGAGCGCGCGCTCGGTGCGGCCGCGGCGGACGCACCCGTGCGGACGCGCGAGCGCGGCGCGATGGACGGCGGGCGATGAGCGTCGAGATCCGCGTTCCGCGCCTCGCCGAATCGATCAACGAGGCGACGCTCGTCGAGTGGCTCAAGGCGGACGGCGCCGCCGTGCGCACCGACGAGCCGGTCGCGACGCTCGAGACCGACAAGGCCGCGGTCGAGATCGTGGCCGACGCCGGCGGCGTGCTGCACCACGGCCGGCGCGCGGGCGAGACCGTGGTGGTCGGTGACGTGCTCGGCCGCATCGACGCCGCAGCGGTGATCGACGCGGCGGCTCCGGCCGTGCCGGCCACGGCGACCGCGCCGGCGCCGGTCGCGAAGTCGGCCGGAGCGGCGGCCGCGGGCTCGGCAGGCGCGGCTCCCGCCGCGAAGCCCGCGGGTCGTACCGAAACGCCGCCGCTCTCGCCGTCGGTGCGCCGGCTGGCCGAGGAGCGCGGGCTCGATCCCGCGAGCGTGCCGGGCAGCGGGAGGGGCGGACGCATCCTCAAGGAGGACGTCGTGCGCGCGGCCGACGCGCGCGGCGCGGCGAGCTCCGTTGCCGGGACGCCGGCGCCCACGCCCGAACCGGCGCCCCGCAATCCGGTGGCTCCGGTTGCTTCGCCTGCGCCGGATGCGGCGTCGGGGGCCGGCGGTGAGCGCGTCGAGCCCATGAGCCGCGTGCGCGCGCGCATCGCGGAGCGCCTCGTGCAGGCGCAGCACACCGCCGCGATCCTCACGACGTTCAACGAGATCGACATGTCGCGCGTGCTCGAAGTGCGCGCGCGTTACCGCGAGCCCTTCGAGAAGAAGCACGGCGTCAAGCTCGGGTTCATGAGCTTCTTCGGCCGCGCCTGCGTCGTCGCGCTGCGCGAGCTGCCGATCGTCAACGCCGAGCTCCGGGGCAGCGACATCGTGTACCACGACGCCGTCCACCTCGGCATCGCCGCGAGCACCGAGCGCGGGCTCGTCGTGCCGGTCGTGCGCCACGCCGACCGCCTCGACTTCGCCGCGCTCGAGCGCGAGATCGCGCGGCTCGCGGAGCGTGCGCGCCAGAACGCGCTCACGCCGCAGGAGCTCTCCGGCGGGACGTTCACGATCACCAACGGCGGCGTGTTCGGCTCACTGCTCTCGACGCCGATCCTCAACCCGCCCCAGAGCGGCATCCTCGGCATGCACAAGATCGAGAAGCGCGCCGTGGTGGTCGACGACCAGGTCGTCGTGCGGCCGATGATGTACGTCGCGCTCTCGTACGATCACCGGCTGATCGACGGCGCGCAGGCCGTCACGTTCCTCGTACGCGTGAAGGAATGCCTCGAGGACCCCGAGCGCATGCTGCTCGAGGTCTGAAGTGGGGGAAGCCGCGTTCGACGTCGTCGTCATCGGTTCGGGCCCCGGCGGCTACGTCGCCGCGATCCGCGCCGCCCAGCTCGGCATGCGCACGGCGTGCATCGAGCGCTACCCCTCGCTGGGCGGCACCTGCCTCAACGTGGGCTGCATCCCGAGCAAGGCGCTGCTCGACTCGAGCGAGCATTTCGAGTTCGCGCGCCACGGTCTCGCCGCGCACGGCGTGAAGGCGACGCCCGAGCTCGACCTCGCGACGATGATGAAGCGCAAGGACGGCGTCGTCCGCGACCTGACGCGCGGCATCGAGGGGCTGTTCCGCAGGCACGGCATCGAGCGCGTTCAGGGCACGGGTCGCATCGCGGGCCCGGGCCGGGTCGAGGTGACGGGCCCCGGGGGCGGCCGCACGCTGGAGACGGCTCGCATCCTGATCGCAACCGGCAGCCGTCCCGCGCCGCTGCCCGGAATCGCATTCGACGGACGGCGCATCGTCCATTCGACCGACGCGCTCGCGTTGCCCGAAGTGCCCCGGCGCCTGCTCGTGGTCGGCGCGGGGGCGATCGGCCTCGAGCTGGGCTCAGTGTGGCGCCGCCTCGGCGCCGAGGTGCGCGTGATCGAGTTCCAGGACCGCATCCTGCCCGGAATGGACTCCGAGAGCGCGCGATTGCTCCAGCGCCTGCTCGAGCGGCAGGGGATGACGTTCCAGTTCGGCGTCTCGGCTCGCGCCGCCGCCACCGACGGCGAAAGCGTCCGCGTGACGATCGCGCCGGCTTCGGGGGGCGATGCGTCCGCGGAGACGTGCGACGTACTGCTCGTCGCGGTCGGGCGTCGCCCCTTCACGGCTGGACTCGGCGCCGCGGAGGCCGGCGTGCGGCTCGACGCGCGCGGGCGGATCGAGGTCGACGAGCGCTACGAGACGAGCGTGCCCGGCATCTTCGCGATCGGCGACGTGATCGCGGGCCCGATGCTCGCGCACAAGGCCGAGGAGGAAGGCATCGCGTGCGTCGAGCGCATGTCCGGCATCGCGGCGCACGTGCGCTACGACTGCGTGCCCAACGTCGTCTACACGTGGCCCGAGCTCGCCTCGGTGGGGCTCACCGAGGACGAAGCGAAGGCGTCCGGGCGCGCGATCGCGGTCGGCCGGTTCCCGTTCCTCGCCAACGGACGTGCGAAGGCGATGGGGGAGCGCGATGGCCAGGTGAAGCTCCTCGCCGACGCCGCGACCGACCGGCTGCTCGGCGCGCACATCGTCGGTCCCCGAGCGAGCGACCTCATCGCCGAGCTGGCGTTCGCGCTCGAGATGGACGCGAGCGCGGAGGACATCGCGCGCTCGGTCCACGCGCATCCCACGCTGCCGGAGGCCATCAAGGAAGCGGCTCTGGCGGTGGCGAAGCGCGCGATCCACGTTTGAGGGCGCCGAGGGGCGCCCGGGGCCGACCGGGCGAGCGTCCATGTGGCGTCCGCCCGTCCCCGATCGGGCAAGTTGCACGTTCTGTCAAGGGTCGTTTCGCCTTGTGTACGCGCGGCCGCAGCATGCTAGACTCGATGGGTCCCAAGTGAGTGCCCGCTTGCGCGCCCCAGCACACCCCCCCTTCGCGCAGGCCGCTGGTGGCATGGCCGCCCCGGTGACTCCCCCACACGCTGTTCGACATCTCGCATGCCCCTAGGAGACCGCTCATGAGGTGGCCCGTTTCGCTTGCCCTTGCCCTCGTCGCCGTCCTCTTCGCTGCGATCGCTACGCCTCCGCCGGCTGCCGCCGTCGCGCCCGTGCCGGTGATCTTCGGGAACAGCTGGGATGGACCGGCGCACGATCTGCAGGTGATCGTCGACAACTACATCGGCGTGCCCGGTGCGATCAATACCCGCACCGACTACGAGGGTGCCAGGCCCGGAGACATCGACCCGTGGTTCTGGGTCGGGCCCGGTTTCCCCGCGCTGATGGTCACCGAGGTGGCGGGCAACGCGGACATCAACGTGCTCGGCTGGTACAAGGAGAACGGCCTGCCGCCGGTCATCGACGGTGTCGACGACGGCGTCGTGTTCACCGGTCCGCAGGGCGGGGGCTCGGGCACGGTCGTCAGCTTCCCGAGCGGCACGACCAAGTTCGGGTTCTACCTCGACACGCAGCAGTATTTCACCGGCCCCGACGGCCAGGCGCACCGCCAGATCTTCTTCACCAACCGCTTCGACAACGACAAGGGCCTCCACGGCGCCGGGGCGACGCACGTGCCCTACGACGGCGACGTGCAGGCGCTCGTGTACGACGTGTCGCGCTGGAAGGGCCCGAACACGTGGCTCGTGTGCTTCGAGGACCTCGATGCGGGCGGGCCGGTCACCCCCTGTTGCAGCGGCACGGACGACGACTACAACGACATGGTCTTCGAGGTGCAGGCGCTGGGCGCGACGCCGACCCGGACGCTCTCGTTTGGCGCGCTCAAGAGCCGCTACCGCTGATCGATCCCCCACGACGGCAGGTCCCCCACGGCTGGCGTCCGGCCCTCGCGGCCGGGCGCCACGTCGTTTGACGGGCGAAACCCCATTCCGCATCTTGCCCGCATGCCCACCCTCACCCTCGGCGACTGGACGCTCCACACCGTCGAGGCCGGCACGCTGTGGCTGGATGGCGGCGCGATGTTCGGCGCCGTGCCGCGTCCGCTCTGGAGCCGCACGAACCCTCCGGACGAGCGCAACCGGATCGAGCTCGCGATGCGCTGCCTGCTCCTCGTCGGCCACGGGCGACGCGTGCTGGTCGACGTCGGGCTCGGCGGAAAGTCGGATGCGAAGTTCCGCGACATCTTCCGCGTCGGGAGCGAGCCGCGGCTCGAGGACTCGCTCGCCGCGCTCGGCGTCGATCCCGGGGACGTGACCGACGTCGTGCTCACGCACCTGCATTTCGACCATGCCGGCGGCGCCACCGCCCGCTCGGGCGATCGCCTGGTTCCGCGCCTGCCGCGCGCACGCTGGTACGTCCAGCAGCGCAATTGGGACAACGCCCACGCGCCCAACCCGCGCGAGCGCTCCTCGTACCTCGCCGAGAACTTCGATCCGCTGCGCGAGGCGGGCGTGCTCGAGACGTGGAACGGCGCCGTGCGGCCGTGGCCGGGCGTGAGCATGGTCACGACCGAGGGCCACACGCGCGGGCACCAGGTCGTCCGGATCGAGGGCGGAGGCGAGGTCGCATACTTCGTCGCGGACCTCGTGCCGACGGCGAGCCACGTGCGGGTGCCGTACGTGATGGGCTACGACATGGCGGCGATCGAAACCATGACCGAGAAGCAGGAGCTGCTGGGCCGCGCCTGCGACGAGGACGCCTGGATCGTGCTCGAGCACGATCCCGGCGTGGCGCTCGCGCGGCCGAAGCGCGAGGGCGCCGACTTCGCCTGGGCGGAGCGCGTGCCCGCCGCGACCGGCGGCCGCTCGCTCCAGTCCGGCGCCTGACGGCTGCACCGAGCACGGAGACCGCGATGCTCCAGCATCTGTTCCAGACGTGGATGCAGCTCACCCACACCGGCGGCTACGCGGGTGTCTTCTTCATCACGCTCGTTGCGTTCACCGTGTTCCCGATCCCGCTCGAGATCATCGTTCCTTCCGCCGCCTACTGGGCGGCGCAGGGCGAGACGCGCTTCTGGGGTGTGGTCGCGGTCGCGACGCTCGGCTGCTGGGCCGGAGCCTCGATCGCGTACGTGATCCTGCGGCGGATCGGCCGGCCGCTCATCCTGCGCTACGGCCGGTTCGTGTTCGTGCCGGAGAAGAAGTGGCTGCTCGCCGAGGCGTGGATCCTTCACTACTCCGCGATGGGCGTGTTCTTCGCCGAACTGCTTCCGGTCGTGCGCCACCTGATCGCCCTGCCGGCGGGCGCGGCGCGGATGCGCTTCTCGACGTTCTCGTTCGCCTTTCTCGCCGGCGCACTCATCGAGAACACCGTGCTCGCGTGGTTCGGCGTCCAGGTGCTGGGCGCGCACCGCGACCTGCTCACGAACCCCGAGGGGCTGGCGCACGCGATCAAGGCGAAGCTCGTGCTGCTGGTGCTCGGCGTGCTCGTCACGGTCGCGCTCTACGTGCTCGTCGACCTGCTCGGCCGCCGCGCGCGCGCCGCCACCGCGGTCGTCGCGGCGTCGGACGCCGACTCGGAGCGCCCGGTCGGCTGAGCCGCCCGCGCCCGCGCATGCCCACGCTCGATCTGGTCCGGCTCGGCAAATCGTACGGCCGCGGCACCAAGGCCGTGGACGGGGTGGACCTGCACGTCGAGGACGGCGAGTTCCTCGTGCTCGTCGGGCCCTCGGGCTGCGGCAAGTCGACGGTGCTGCGCATGGTCGCGGGCCTCGAGGACGTCACCGAGGGCGAGGTGCGGATCGGCGGACGCGTGGTGAACGACGTGCCGGCGAAGGACCGCGACGTCGCGATGGTGTTCCAGAACTACGCGCTCTACCCGCACATGAGCGTGTTCGAGAACATGGCGTTCGGACTGCGGCGCCGGCGCGTCCCCGAGTCCGAGGTCAGGCGCAAGGTCGAGCAGATCGCGGAACTGCTCGGGCTCACGGTCTACCTCGCGCGCCGACCGCGCGAACTCTCGGGCGGCGAGCGCCAGCGCGTCGCCATGGGTCGTGCACTCGTGCGCGAGCCGGAGGCGTTCCTGATGGACGAGCCGCTCTCGAACCTCGACGCCAAGCTGCGCGTGCAGATGCGCGCCGAGATCAAGCGGCTGCACCAGCGCGTGGGTGCGACGATGATCTACGTGACCCACGACCAGGTCGAGGCCATGACGCTCGGCGACCGGATCGCGGTGCTGAAAAAGGGCGTGCTGCAGCAGTGCGCCGATCCGTTCACGCTGTACGAGTCGCCCGCGAACCAGTTCGTGGCGGGCTTCATCGGCAGCCCGTCGATCAACTTCTTCCCGGCGCGCGTGGCGCCGGACGGCGCATCGCTCCTCGCGGGCAAGGACGCCGAGGGCGTCGAGCTGCGGCTGTCGGGCGGGCAGCGCGCCGCCCTGGGCGGGCGCGCGGGCCGCGAGGTGACGGCGGGCATCCGGCCCGAGGATCTGCACCTCGAGCCGGTCGCGGGTGGCGCGTCGCTCGCGGCCACGCCCGAGGTCTGCGAGCCGCTCGGCAACGAGAGCATCGTCCACTGGGCGAGCGCGGTCGGGCCGCTCGTCTCGCGCGTGCCGGGGCCCCGTGCTCCAGCGACGGGCGGGCGGACGGCGCTCCATCTCGATCCCAACCGGCTCCACCTGTTCGACCCCAGCACCGAGAAAGCGCTCGGCGTCCGCGAGGCGGCCGCGAGCCGGAGGTGAACGTGAACATCGTGCTCGGATTCGACGACTCGCCGTGCGCGCAGTCCGCGCTCGAGTGGATCGTGCGCCAGCGCTGGCCCGAAGGGACGCGCGTCGTCGCGGTTTCGGCCGTGCGCTCGCCGATCAGCGCCTATTCCGGGGTGTACGCGCCGGGGGTTCCGGTGCTGCAGGAGATCGAGGACGAGCTGGTGCACTACCACGAGGAGCTCGCGCAACGCGCCCGCGATGCGCTGAAGCGCGCGGGCCTGAACGCCGAGGCGCGCGTCGCACGCGGCGATGCGCGCGAAGTGCTGCTCGAGGCGGTCGCCGCCGAGCATGCGGAACTGCTCGTCGTGGGCTCGCACGGCCGCACCGGCCTCGCCCGGCTCGTGCTCGGCAGCGTCGCAGCGCACCTCGTCGTCCATGCGCCCTGCACCGTCGTCGTGGTGAAGCAGCCCGAGCGGAAGTGAGCGCGGCGCTCGCGCCGGCGCGCCGCGCCGCTCAGTGCGGGGCGCGCCGCGCGAACAGTCGGGCGAGGATCGGCCCGCCGGCGGGCGCGCTCTCCTCGTAGCATTCGGTCGCGAGCGAAGGGAACGCCTGCGCGAGCTCGCCCGGCTCGAGCAGGAAACGCGGCTGCCGCGGATGTCCGAACGCCTCCTGTCCGCGCAGGAACGTCTCGTACACGAGCGCCCCGCCCGGCGCGACCGCCCGCTCGAGCCAGGGCATGAGCGGGCGGCTCAGGAACCGGCACACGGCGACGAGATCCCAGCCCGCGCCGGGATCCGGCAAGCCGGGGTGCTCGAGCGCGACGACACGCGTCGTGATCGAGACGCCGTTGCGCGACGCCAGCGCCCGGGCGCGCGCGAGCGCCTCGGCATCGTGGTCCCAGGCGTCGATCCGCCAGCCGAGCCCGGCGAGGAAGACCGCATCGCGGCCCGCGCCGGCCGCGACGTCGAGCGCGCGCCCGGGCGCGAGCCGCGGCGCGATGCGCTCGAGGAACGGTGAGGGCTTCCAGAGTCGCGCCGACGGCTCGCGGCTCGCGTGCCCGTCCGCGAGCTCGCCGAGCGGGCGGGCGAGCCAGGCGACGCGCGCGTAGCCGAGCGCCGCGAGCAGCCCGGCGGCAGTGCAGGCCGCCGC
>DATJXF010000018.1:0-7674 GCA_035500415.1 Candidatus Acidiferrales bacterium
AGCCGGTCGGCCCGCCTCGCCTCCTGGAGCGCGTGCGGAGGCTGGGCCCGGAAGCAGCCGCCGCACGCGCCCTTTTCGATCGCGGCGACCGCCCGCCCGCCGCGCGAGGCGCGAATGCGCTCGTAGCGCGAACGCGCCGCCGGCTCGAGCGGAGTCGCGGCGGCCGTCCGCGCCGCGTCGAGCTCGGCGAGCCGCGCGACGAGCGTCGCCTCGCTCTCGTCAAGCGTCGCGACCGTCGCGGCCGCGTCACGCTCGGCGCGATCGAGCGCCGCGACCAGCGAGGGCCGCTGCACGCCCGCGCGCTCGTCGTCCTCCATGAGCGTCAGCACCTCGGTCTCGAGGTCGGAGCGCTTGCCCGCGACGCCGGCGATCTCGTGCTGCACGGCCTCGAACTGCTGCTGGTTCGTGACCGCGTCGAGCTGCCGGCGGAAGCGCTTCTCCTGCTCTTCGAGCGAGGCGATGTCGCGCTCGAGCTCGCGGCGCCGGCGTTCGCGCTGCGCCGCGTGCGCGTCGTGCGCGTCGAGCCTCGATCGCTCGGCCGCGACGTGCGCCGCCAGCGTGCGCCGCCGCTCCGGGAAGCGCGCGCGCTCGGCCTCGTGGCGCACGGCCTCCTCGTCGATCTCGTGGAGCCGCCAGTGCTGGAGCAGTTCTTCGGTCACGGCACGCGGGGTCTTCGGGGTGGTGGGCGAAACAGGACTTGAACCTGTGACCCCCTGGTTGTGATCCAGGTGCTCTGCCAGCTGAGCTATTCGCCCACCCAAAGGGATTCGCGCGGCTCGAGCGGCATGGGCCCACCTGGATTCGAACCAGGGTCTTGCCGGTTATGAGCCGGCGGCTCTGGACCGCTGAGCTATGGGCCCAGCGTTCGACCTGCACCACCCGCGACGAAGGCCGTGCGTTTGTAGCAAGCGGCCCATGGGGCGTCAAGGCGGGGCCCGCCTCCTCATGGAGAGCAAGACGATCGGTCCGCCTTGGGGCGGGCAGGGCTGACCGCTCCGCAGCAGCGGCCATTGCTCCCGGCCCGCGTCACGAATACTCTCCGGCTCTGGATCGAATGGAGGGTCGAACGTGCGATGCCGTCGACCGGCCGGGTCTCTGTTCCTTGCGCTGGCGCTCGCGGCAGGGCCTCTGGCGTGCGCACGTCGGACCACTGCGCCGATGGCCGGGGGCGAAGCCCCGGGGACCGTCACGGTGTCGCTGGCCGACAGCCTCGGCGCGCCGGTCGCGGACGAGGGGCTCACGGTCGCCGGCGGTGCGGATTCGGCCGGGCTCGTCTCCGCCTACCCGCGGACGACCGATGCGCGTGGCGACGTGGCGCTCGTGCTCGCGCCCGGAGCGTGGACGGCGAGTGCGCAGCCGATTGCCCTTGCGCCGCCGCCCGCGCCGCGCCTCGTCGCGGCAGGCACCTTCATCGTCCCGATCGGCGGCCGTGCGACGTCCGACACCGTGCTCGTCCACCTGCGGCTCTCGACCGCTTCGACGGTGCGCGGCGTCGCCTCGCTGGCGGGCGCCATCCAGTCGGGCGGTATCGCCGTGAACCCCTCGAGCCTCACGCCGTTCACGGAAACCGACTCGACCGGCGCATGGCAGCTCGGCGACCTGCCGCCCGGCACGTGGGTCATCCGCTTCGGTGCCTTCGGCTACGCACCCGCCTTCGACACCGTGATCGTGACGCACCCGGGATCGAGCGTGGTCGCGATGCCGGTCACGCTCCACCCGGGCGTTTCGCCCCGGCTCCGCTCGCGCTCGAGCGGCTCCCGGTAAGGCTGGACTCCTGGGACGAAACGCTGTCGTTCGTTCCGCTCGCGGGGGGCGTTCCGCCGCGAACGGCCGCTACAGCAGCTCGGTATAGGCCTTGAGACGCCGCGAACGCGTCGGATGCCGCAGCTTGCGCAGCGCCTTGGCCTCGATCTGGCGGATGCGCTCGCGCGTCACGTTGAAGAACGCGCCCACCTCCTCGAGCGTGCGTTGCGCCCCGTCGTCCGTGAGGCCGAAGCGCAGCCGGATCACCTTCGCCTCGCGCGGCGTCAGGGTCTTCAGCACCTCGCTCACCTCGTCGCGCAGCATCGCGCTCGCCGCCGAGTGCGCCGGGCTCACGACGCTCGTGTCCTCGATGAAGTCCCCGAGGTTCGAGTCGTCGTCCTCGCCGATCGGGCGATCGAGCGAGATCGGCTCCTGCGCCGCCTTGATGATCGCCTTCACCTTGTCGACCGGCAGCTCGAGCCGCTCGGCGATCTCTTCCGGCGTGGGCTCGCGCCCCAGCTCCTGCACGAGCCGGCGCGAGACGCGCACGACGCGGTTGATGTGCTCGATCATGTGCACGGGCACGCGGATCGTGCGCGCCTGGTCGGCGATCGCGCGCGTGATCGCCTGGCGGATCCACCACGTCGCGTAGGTCGAGAACTTGTAGCCCTTCGTGTAGTCGAACTTGTCGACCGCGCGCATCAGGCCCGAGTTGCCCTCCTGGATGAGGTCCAGGAACTCGAGCCCGCGGTTCGTGTAGCGCTTCGCGATCGAGATCACGAGGCGCACGTTGGCCTCGATCATCTCCTTCTTCGCCTGACCGGTCGCGCGCTCGCCGTCGCGGATCTGGCGGTGGATCTCGAGCAGGTGCTCGCGCGACATCCGGGCCTCGTCCTCGATCACCTTGACGTTCCTGCGGACGAGCTTGAGCTCGTTCTGGAAGTCCGCGATCTGCGCGGGCTGGAGTCCCGAGTCGCGGCGCACGGCGCGCAGCTCCTTGGGCCCCTTCTTGAGGCGCCGGGAGAACGCGTTCATGTCGTCGGTCGTGTGGCCGTAGCGCTGCTCGAGCTCCATGGTCGCGTCGTCGAACGCGAGCGCGCGCTCGGCCAGCGCCTTCACGGGCGCCGACAGACCCTCGACCATCCGCGAGTTCATGGACAGCTTGTGGAGTTCCTGCTGCAGCTCGGCCTCGGCCTTCGCGAACTTGCCGTGGTAATTCGCGCGCTCGCGCTCGGTCATCCGATCGTCCTGCTGCTCGAGGAGCTCGTTGTGGCGCTTCTGCAGCACGAACACGCGCTCGAGGATCTTGACCGCGCGCGCGCGCTCCTTCTTGAGCGCCGGCTCCGTGGCCGCGGCCTCGTCGACCTTGATGAAGTCCTCGATCTTGAGCTGGCCCTCCTTGAGGCGCTTCATGAGCGCGCGGATCTCGCGCACGCTCGGCTCGGCGCGGAAGAGCGCGGAGACGACCTGGCGCTCGCCGGCTTCGATGCGGCGCGCGATCTCGACCTCGCCCTCGCGCGTCAGCAGGGGCACGCGGCCCATCTCGCGCAGGTACATGCGCACCGGGTCGTCGTAGCGCACGGGCTGCTGGGGCACGGCCTTGGTCGAAGGCGTGGGCTTCTTGTCCTCGAGCTTGCGCAGCTTCTTGGCCCGCTCGTGCGCCTCCTCCTCGCTCGCGAAGACCTCGATGTGCATGTTGTTGAGCATCGAGTGGATCTCTTCCATCTGCTCGACCTGCTTCTCGGGGTCCTGGTCGTCGTTGAGCAGCCAGACGATCTGGTCCTCGGTGACGTAGCCCTGCCGCAGCGCGAGCGAACGGATCTCGTCGAGCCGCTTCCTCTGCTCCAACTTTTCCTTTTCCCGGATCTGCTTCTTCGTCGCCGTCGACGTGGACATGAGTGGAACGCTCCTATCGCGTGAGCTCGTGGATCTGCTTGGAAAGTTCGTTGATTTCGCTCGTCAGCCGTTGCGCCTCGTCGCCCTGCGCGCTCGCGAGGCGCGTGCGGCGCTCGCGCCGGTCGCGCTCGAGGCAGCGCACCTTGAGCTTGCGGACCGCGCCCTGCGCCTCGGAGGCCCAGTCGAAGCCCTCGATCTCCTCGATCGCGAGCTCGCGCGCGAGTCCCGCCGCGGGGGCGT
This sequence comes from Candidatus Acidiferrales bacterium, assembly GCA_035500415.1. GTDB lineage: Bacteria > Eisenbacteria > RBG-16-71-46 > RBG-16-71-46 > RBG-16-71-46 > CAIXRL01. Next base: position 3,880 of record DATJXF010000018.1, read on the forward strand.
CGGCCGCGACGGGGTCGTCGCCGCGCCAGAGCGCGCCCGCGAGGTCGCGCTCGGCGCCGACGCTGAAGTCCTCGGGCGCGAGCTCGGCGCGGGCCCAGTCGAGCGCGTCGGGCACCCGCAGCAGCGCGGCGAGCACGAGGCGCTCGAGCGTGCGCTCGCGCAGGCGCTGGGCGCCGAGCGCGGCGGGCGCCGGGCCGGCGTCGGGCCTGCCCGTCCGCGCCGCGCGCACCGCGTGCAGGATCACCTGGTCCGCGGCTCCGTTCTGGTTGCTCAGGAGCCCGCCCATCTCCTCGGCCGCTCGAAACGCAAGGGCCTGCTGACGGATCGGATCGTCGACGCCGGCGAGCAGGCGAACGAGCGTCTGCAAGGCGCGTTCGCTGGCGTTTCCCAGCCCGCCGCGATTGAGGACGTGCCGGTGCACAAACGCCACCGCGTCGTACGCCGACGCGCGCACCCGCGCCCAGCCCGCCTCGCCCTCGCGACGCACCAGCGTGTCGGGGTCGTCGCCCGCGGGCAGCTCGACGACGACGACGGCGAGCCCCTCGGCGAGGAGCACGCCGAGCGAGCGCAGCATGGCGTCCTGCCCCGCGGCATCCCCGTCGAACGTGAGCGCGACGCCGCTCGCGAGCCGCCTGAGCTGGCGCGCGTGATCGGCCGTGAGCGCCGTGCCCGAGGTCGCGACGGTGTTGCGCAGGCCCGCCTGGTGCAGCGCGATCGCGTCGAAGTAGCCCTCGACCACGATCAGCTCGCCGTCGGGCTTCACGTGGCGGCGCGCCTGCTCGAGCGCGAAGAGGAACTGGCTCTTGTGGTAGACCGGCGACTCGGGCGAGTTCAGGTACTTCGGCGTCTCGTCGCCCATCGTGCGCGCGCCGAAGCCGAGCACCGCGCCCCCCGGCGCGACCAGCGGCACCACGAGGCGGTTGCGGAAGAAGTCGTAGATCGAGCGTGCCCCCTCGCGTCTTCCCGCGAGCCGCGCTTCGAGCAGCACGTCGTCGGCGAAGCGTCCCCGCAGCCGCGCGGTGAGGTTCTCCCAGCCCGCGGGCGCGAAGCCCAGGCGGAAGAGCCGGGACGTCTCGCGCGTGATCCCGCGCCGCTCCAGGTAGGCACGCGCGGCGCCGCCCATGCCCGGATCGCCGAGCCACGCTTCGTACGCGCTCGCGGCCGCGTCGAGCGCCTCGAGCAGAGGGCCGCGCCTGCCCGACTCGCCACCGCGGCGCTCGGGCACCGCAATCCCGGCGCGGCGGCTCAGCAATTCGACGGCCTCGAGAAAGCCGACCTTTTCGCTCTCCATCACGAACCGGAAGACGTCGCCGCCCGCCTTGCAGCTGAAGCAATGGTAGAACTGCCGCTCGGCGTTGACCGAGAACGACGGCGTCTTCTCCTGGTGGAACGGGCAAAGGCCCATCCAGTTCCGGCCCGTGCGCTTGAGCGGCACGCTCTGGCCGACGATCTCGACGATGTCGCTCGCCGCGCGCACGCGCTCGACCCAGTCGTCGCCCACGCGTCCGCCCGCCGTCATCGCAGCGCCGCCACGGTCACGCCGCGGCCCCCCTCGTGCCCCTGGCCGAGCCGCTGCGAGGCGACCTGCGGATGCGACCGCAGGTGGCGCTCGACCGCGGCCCTCAGCACGCCGCGGCCGATGCCGTGGATGATGCGGAGCTCGCTGAAGCCGGCGAGCACGGCGCGATCGAGACCCTGGTCGACCTCGCGGATCGCCTCGTCGGGCTCCATGCCGCGCAGGTCGAGCTCGAGCCGCGGGGTCTCCTCGGCCGGGGTGACCGTGGCCGCCGGGCGCGCGAGCGCCGGGCCGGGAATGCTCGGCGTGCCCACGGCCGCGAGCCGATTCACGTGCGACTGGATGCTCCACGCTCCGCGCTTGAGCTGGACGCGGCCCTCGGCATCCGGAGTGCTCGCCACCTCGGCCTCGATCCCGAGATCGAGCACGCGCACGCGCCGCCCGACCGTGATCGCCGCCGGCGGCAGCGGCGCATCCCCGGGCTCGAGCCCGGCGGCCTCGGCCGCCCGATCGCGCAGCGCGGCCGCGTCGCGCCGCACCGTCTCGAGCTCGTGCCGCAGCGTCTCGGCCGCCGGCTTCGACTTCTCGGCGCGGCGTGCCTCGCGCTGGACGCTCTGCCAGAGCTCGCGCGCGCGACCGAGCAGCACCTCGCTCTCGGCCGTGAGTCCGCGGCGCAGATCGGCGAGCGTCCGGCGCGAGTCCTCGGCCGCAGCGCGTGCGGACGCCGCCGCCTCGTCGGCGCGCGCACGCGCCTCGGCCAGCGCGGCCCGTTCCGCGAGCGTCGCACGAAGCGCATCGCTCACGTCCGCGAGCAGCCGCTCGAGCGCGCGCGATTCCTCGGGCTCAAGCGCGCGTGCGCGCTCGAGCACCGCGGGCGGCAGCCCCATGCGGGCCGCGACCGCGAGCGCGTGGCTCGCGCCGGGCACGCCGGCGATGAAGCGGTAGCGCGACTCCAGCGTCTCGCGGTCGAACTCGAGCGAGCCGTTGACGACGCCCTCGACCTCGCCCCCCGCGCGCTTCAGGCTTCCCAGGTGCGTGGTGAGCACGGCCCACGAGCGGGTCGCCGCGAAGTGCTCGAGCAGGGCGCGTCCCAGCGCTCCACCCTCTTCCGGATCGGTGCCCGCGCCCAGCTCGTCGGCGAGCAGCAGCGCGTCGGGCCCCGCGGCCTCGGCCATCGCGCGCAGCCGCGCGAGGTGCGCGGCGAACGTCGAGAGGCCGTTGTCGACGGACTGCTCGTCGCCCAGGTCGACGACGACCGAGCGCACGCGCGGCACGCGGCTGCCCTCGGCCGCGAGCACGGGCAGCGCGGCGTGCGCCATCACGACCGCGAGGCCCACGGTCTTGAGGAGCACGGTCTTGCCGCCCATGTTGGGTCCCGAAACGAGCAGCACGCGTCCGTCCTCTTCGAGCTCGAGATCGAGCGGCACGACCTGGGCCGCGCGGGGGCCGGTCGCGAGCAGCGGATGGCGCGCGTGCGCGAGCCGCATCGGGCCGTCGGAGGGCGCGAGCGCGCGGGCGCCGAGCTCTCCGGCCCAACGTGCGCGCGCGCGCAGCGCGTCGAGATCGGCCAGCGTCGCCTCGGTCGCGAGCAGCGCCTCGCGCGTCCCGCTCACCGCGGTGGCCAGCTCGCGCAGGATCCGCCGCTCCTCGTCGAGCGCGGCAGCCCGCTGCTCGAGCAGGTCGTTGTTGCCCGCGCAGGCCTCGAGCGGCTCGACGAACAGCGACTGCCCGCTGTTCGAGGTGTCGTGGACGATGCCGCGCCGGCGCGGGAAGCCCGCCGCCGGCACGCACGCGACGAAGCGGTCGCCGAAGCGCGTGACGTAGCTGCCCTCGCCGAAGCCGGCGGCCCAGCGCTCGAGCTGGGCGTGGAGCCGGCGCTCGCCCTCGCGCAGGCCACGACGCGCGCGCGCGAGCGCGGGCGAGGCCGCGTCGCGCACGGCGCCATCGCCGTCGAGCGCCTGCGCGAGCTTCTCGCGCAGGGCGGCGAGATCGGGCAACGCATCGACGAGCGAGGCGAGCGGGGCGTGGCGCGAGCGCAACCCGGCGTCGTCCCAGGCCGCCTGCGCGTCGCGCGCAGCCTCGAGCCACGAGAGCACGAGCACGAGCGCGGGCCCGTCGAGCCCGTCGGGCGCATCCGGCGCGAGCGTGGCCGCGAGCGAATCGCGGCCCACGGCGCACCAGGCGCCGGGCTCGCCCTGCCGCGCGATCGCGTCCGCGAGCGCTTCGAGCCCGGCGGCGCGACGGCGTTCATCGGCGATCGGCTGCCATGCGGCGAGCGC
>DATJXF010000019.1:0-17263 GCA_035500415.1 Candidatus Acidiferrales bacterium
TGCGGACGCCGACAGCCTCTCGGGGCGGATCGTGCGCCACGTCGACCTCGTGACGCACACGATCTTCGATCCGCTGCCCGATCGCGGGCGCTCCTTCTACCGCTTCGCGAACCGCCTCCACGTGCGCACGCGGCCCGGCACGCTGCGGGCGGCGCTCGTCGTGCGCGAGGGCGAACGCTGGAGCGAGGCCGCGCGCCAAGAAAGCGAGCGCAACCTGCGCGCCCTGACGTTCATCGTGCCGGACAGCGTCGAGGCGTCGCCGGTGGGTGAGGACTCGGTCGACGTGCGCGTCGTCACGCACGACAACTGGACCACGAGCCCCGAGTTCAGCGTCGAGAGCGGGGGCGGGCGCAACTTCGGCTCGGTGCTCTTCAACGAGCGCAACTTCATGGGCCGCGGCACGTCCGTCGGGCTCGGCTATCGCGAGGACATCACCGGCACGTCGCGGCTCGTGAACGTCGACGATGGCCAGATCCTGGGCTCGCACTGGCACGGCCGCGCGGCCTACGGCGACGGCACCGCGGGGACCGCGACGGACGGGCTGATCGAGCTGCCGTTCTGGGCCGAGGCGACGCCCCGCAGCGCGGGCGTGTCGTGGGAGCGCGAGCAGCAGGACGTTCCGCTCTTCTCGGACGACGTGCAGGCTGCGACCGTCCGCGAGCAGCGCGAGACGGGGGAGATGTGGCTGGGGCTCGGACACCGCGACGACGCAGGCGTCATCCGCCGGCTGCTGCTCGACGGGGAGGTGCGCAACCGGCGCGAGGACGCGCCGGCGCTCGAGTCCGGCGCGCCGCCCACGTTCGCGGCCTCGCCCGAGGACGTCCGCATCCGGCGGCTCTCGCTCATCGGCCAGCTCATGCGTCCGCACTGGATCGTCAAGCGCGGTATCGAGCAGCTCGATCGCGACGAGGACTTCGACGTGGGCCGGAGCCTGGAGCTCAAGGGTGGCTACTCGCCGCGCGCCTTCGGCAGCACGCTCGACGAGTCCTACGCGCGCGCCATCCTCGGGCTCGGCGCCGACGCGGGCGCGCTCGGCTTCGGGCTGGTGCGCGCCAAGGTCGAGTCGCGCTTCGTGCCGGAGGTGCGCGAGGGCTACGCCGAGGTGGACGCGCGCTGGATGCAGCAGCCGCGCCGCGGGATGACCGCGGTGCTCGCGGCATGGGGAGGCGCCGGCCGCGACATGCCCGCGGACTTCCAGCTCACGCTCGGCGGCGTGACCGGCCTGCGCGCGTTTCCGGTGCACGACCTGACGGGCACCGAAGCCTGGCGCGGCAACGCCGAGCTGCGCTGGCTGTTCGTCAACGACTGGCTGCGGCTCGTGAGCCTCGGCGCGGCGACGTTCTGGGACTCCGGGCGCACGTGGGGAACGGGCGCGGAGAGCGACGCGTGGCACCACGACGTCGGGTTCGGCCTGCGCGTCTCGCTGCCGCACTCCTCACTCGACATGGTGGCGCGCTTCGACGTCGCGTGGGCCGTCGCGCCCGAGGACGAGATGCACCGCGGGCCGGGCTACTCGTTCGGCTCGGGCCAGGCGTTCTGAGCGGCCGGGGCCGCGCGGCGGCGCGAGGCCATCGCAGCCGCGCGCGTCTTGACGCTCCCGGGCGCGGCCCGTAGCGTCGGGCGTCCACGGAGGACGCCATGGACATCACGGCCGTCGCGCTCGAGATCCCGGCCGACTGCAACGTCGTCGCGGGCCAGTCCCACTTCATCAAGACGGCCGAGGACATCGCCGAGATCGTGGTGACGACGGTCCCCGGCGCCGCGTTCGGACTCGCCTTCTGCGAGGCGTCCGGGCCGTGCCTGATCCGCACCGAGGGCAACGACGACGCGTTGATCACAGCCGCCGCGGCCAACGCGCAACGCGTCGGCGCCGGGCACACGTTCGTCCTGCTGCTGCGCGGCGCTTATCCGATCAACGTGCTGCCCGCGATCAAGCAGTGCCAGGAGATCTGCCAGGTCTTCTGCGCGAGCGCGAACCCGGTGCAGCTGCTGGTCGTTCAGAGCGAGCAGGGCCGCGGGGTCGTGGGCGCGATCGACGGCGCCTCGCCGCGCGGCATCGAGGACGCCGGGGCGCGCGAGACGCGCCGCGCGTTCCTGCGGCGCATCGGCTACAAGCGCTGAGGAGCGGGGGCGAACGTGAGCCTGCGATTCGGAACCTCGGGCATCCCGCGCTCGACGCCCAAACCCGGAACGGTGCACGGCATTCGCCGGGCGCGCGAGCTGGGCCTCGATCACCTCGAGATGGCGTGGGTGAACGGCGTGCGCATGTCGGACGAGTCCGCGGACCGGATCGCCGCGGCCGCGAGCGAGCACGACGTGACGCTGACCGCGCACGCGCCGTACTACGTGAATCTCTGCGGCGCGGCCGACGTCGTGGACCGCAGCGTCGCCCGCCTCGTCGAGACCAGCCGGCTCGCGGCGCGCTGCCGTGCGGGATCGTTCTGCTTCCACGCCGGCTTCTACGGCACGCTCACGCCCGCGCAGGCGGGCCGGCGCGTCTGCGCGGGGCTGCGCCGCCTGACGCGCGCGGTCAGGCGCCAGCGCGCAGCGGTCGACGTGCGCACCGAGCTCACCGGCAAGCCGAGCCAGGCGGGCTCGCTCGACGAGGTGCTGGCGTGGGCGAAGGCCGTGCCGGGCATCCTGCCGTGCGTCGACTTCTCGCATCGCTACGCCCGCGAGCTGGGGCGCTACAACCGCTACGAGGACTTCGCGGCGACGCTCGCCGCGATCGAGGGCGCGCTGGGCCGTCCGGCGCTCGAGCGGCTGCACGTCCACATCTCAGGAATCCAATATGGCCCCAAGGGCGAGCGCCGCCACGAGCCGCTGCGTGAGACGGCGTTTCGCTGGCGCGAGCTGCTCCGCGCGCTCAAGGATCTCCGCGTCTCCGGCTGGGTCGTGAGCGAGTCGCCGGCGATGGAGGACGACGCGCTGCTCCTCCAGAGAACGTACCGGAGGCTGCGGTGAGCTTTGCGCACGACGCCGTGATCCGGGCGAGGCCGCCATGGCGCTCGTGATCCGCCCGCTGCGGCTGGGCCCGCTGGGGAACAACACCTACGTCGTGACCGACCAGGCGGCGCGCGAGACGGCCGTGATCGACGTGGGCTTCGAGCCCGAGGCGGTGATCGAACTCGTCCGGAGCGAGCGGTTGCAGGTGCGCTGGCTGCTCGGCACGCACGCCCACTACGACCACGCCGCCGGCATGCTCGCGGTGCAGCGCGCCGTCGGCGGCGAGTACGCGCTGCATCCGCTCGAGCGGCCGCTGCTCGCCGCGCTCACCGAGCAGGGCGCGGAATTCGGCTTTCCACCGGCCGAGCCGCCGGAGATCGGGCACGAGCTCGTCGACGGCGAGCGCATCGCGGTCGGGGGTGAGTCGCTCGAGGTGATCTTCTCGCCCGGACACTCGCCCGGGCATTGCATGTTCGCGCACGGCGAGACCGTGTTCGTCGGCGACCTCGTCTTTCGCGGCTCGGTCGGACGTACCGACCTGCCGGGCGGCTCGATGCGCGAGCTCGAACGCTCGATCCGCGAGCGGCTCTACCCGCGCGGCGACGACGTGGTGTGCCTCACCGGGCACGACGAGCCGACGACGGTCGGCCACGAGCGCCGCACGAACCCGTTCGTCCGCGACCTCGCGGGATCGCGATGAGCGGGCGCCACCGCGACTGGCCCGCGAAGCTGCGGATCGACGCCAGCGCCTACGTCGCGCCGGGCGCCGTCGTGGTGGGCGAGGTGACGCTCGGCGCGCGTGCGAGCGTGTGGTTCAACAGCGTGCTGCGCGGCGACTCGGCCGCCATCGAGATCGGCGAGGCGAGCAACGTCCAGGATCTCTCGACGGTGCACGTCGACGACGGCCAGCCGGCGATCGTCGGGCGGCGCGTGACGGTGGGCCACCGCGCGATCGTCCACGGCTGCACGATCGGGGACGACTGCCTGATCGGCATGGGTGCGATCGTGCTCTCGGGCGCCCGCGTGGGTGCCGGCTCGCTCGTCGGTGCCGGCGCGCTCGTGCGCGAGGGGCAGGAGATCCCGCCCGGCTCGCTCGTGCTGGGCGCTCCGGCGCGCGTCGCGGGCGGGGTGACCGCCGCCCATCGCGAGGCGATCGCCGCAGGCACGCAGCACTACGTCGAGCTGGCGGAGAGCTACCGCCGACGCGGCATGGTCTCCACGGTGGCGCTCACGTCGCGCGGCGCCGCGGCGCGGCCGCGCGCTTCGCGGCCGATGGACTTCCTCGAGTGGGAGCAGCGCGTGCGCGCCCTGTCCGAGGGTCCCACGCTGGCCGCCGCGGCGCTGGCGCGGCACGGCGCGGAGGCATTCCGCCGCCGCCCCTCGCCCGGGCGCTGGTGCGCGCTGGAGGTCGTCTGCCACCTGCGCGACTGCGATCGCGAGGTGTTCGTCGAACGGCTCGAGCGCGTGCTCGCGGACGACTTCCCGGCGGTCGAGGACGTGCCGATGGAGGAACGCGCGCGCGCACGGAACTACCGCGACGAGGACACCGCCGCCGCGATCGAAGCTTGGCGGGAGCTGCGCGACGGGCTCGTGAGCCGGCTCTCGCCGCTCACGCCGGAGCACTGGCAGCGGCCGTTCCTCCATCCCCATCGCGGAGCGCAGACGCTCGCCGACTCGGTGCGCGGCTGGTGCGATCACGACCTCTCGCACCGCCGCCAGTGGCGCGAGGCGCTGGGGGATTTCGCGTGATCGTGATTCCGGGCCCGCTCGATCCGCCCGCCGACCGGCTGCTCGCGGCGCTCGCCTCACGGGCCGCCGAGCCGGTGGTCGAGGCGCGCGCGCTCCCCGCGGGGCGCGAGCCCGTCACGCTCGCGATCTCCACGGGACCGTTCGTGTTCGACTTCGCGGGCACCGTCGCGTCGCTCGCGCGGCCTTTCCGCGTGCTGATGCTCTCGCGGCTCGGCGCCCATCCGGACGCGCGCGCACCCGGCCTCAGGCGCCTCTGGCGGCTCGAAGAGCACGTGCGAGGCGGTGGCGCGCCCACGCTCACGCTGCGCTTCGCGCCGATCGTCGGCCCGGGTGCGCCGCTCTGGAACCGGCTGCGCGCGCGGCCCCGGCTCGGCGCCGATGCGTCACGCCTGCTCAATCCCGTGCTCGAAGCGGACGCGGTGGAGACGCTGGCGCGCGCGCTCGACGGGCGCGCGGCGTGGCGCGACTGGTTCGAGGTCGCGGGGCCGGAGATCTGGAGCCTGAGCGAGCTGGCCGGGCTCGCGGCGGAGCTCGGCCCGGCGCGGGACCGCGGCGCGTGGACGCCGCCGCGCGAAGAGCTCGCCGAGCATCGACTCGCCGAGGCGGGACCGTGGTGCGAACACTTCGGGCTCGGGCCGGCGCCGCTCTCGGCGACGCTTCGCGAGCGGGCGGCGTGAGCGCGCGCCGTCGGCCCACGCGTCGCGCGCGCACGGCGCGGCCCGCCGCAAAGGCTCGGAGCCCGCGACGCGCCGCACGGCCCCTTGCCTCGAAGCGCACGGCGAAGCCGCAGCTCGAGATCGTGCGTGGCGACGTGCACGCCGCGCACGGCCTGCCGCCTCGGCCCGTCTGCGCCGCGGTCCTCACGCTGAGCGACACGCGCCGCGGGCAGGCCGACGTGAGCGGCGCCCGCGCGCAGGAGATGCTCGAGCAGGCGGGCGTCGAGGTCGCGCGTCGTGCGTGGGCTCGCGACCAGGTCGGCGCGATCCGCCGCGTCGCACGCGCGATCCTCGCGCTCCCGGCTGTCGACGTCCTCGTCGTGAGCGGCGGCACGGGCCCCGCCCCGCGCGACGTCGCGCCGGAGGCGTTTGCGCCGCTCCTCGACCGCACGCTGCCCGGCTTCGGCGAGCGCTTCCGCGCACGCTCGGCCGAGCAGGTGGGCGCCGCGGCGTGGCTCTCGCGCGCGCTGGCCGGGGTCGCGCGCGGCCGGCTCGTCGTGCTGCTGCCCGGTTCACCCGCCGCCGTGGAGCTCGCGCTGCGCGAGCTGCTGCTGCCGGAGCTCGTCCATGCCGTGCGCCTGCTCGGCCGCTTCGATCCGCCCAAGGAGTGAGGATGTCGATCCGACCCGATCACTGGATCCGCCGGATGTGCCGCGAACACGCCATGATCGAGCCGTTCGAGGAGGAGCAGGTGCGCGACGGCGTCATCTCGTACGGCGTCTCGTCCTACGGCTACGACATCCGCGTCTCGGACGAGTTCAAGATCTTCACGAACGTACTGGCGACGGTCGTCGACCCCAAGCACATCGACCCCGCCTCGATGGTCGATTTCAAGGGCCCGGTCTGCGTCGTGCCGCCCAACTCGTTCGCCCTCGCGCGCACGGTCGAATACTTTCGTGTGCCGCGGAACGTGCTGACGATCTGCGTGGGCAAGAGCACGTACGCGCGCTGCGGCATCATCACGAACGTCACGCCGTTCGAGCCGGAGTGGGAGGGCTACGTGACGCTGGAGATCAGCAACACGACGCCGCTGCCGGCGAAGATCTACGCCAACGAAGGCATCGCGCAGGTGCTGTTCTTCGAGAGCGACTCGCCGTGCGAGACCTCGTATCGCGACAAGGCCGGCAAGTACCAGAAGCAGACCGGGATCACGCTCCCGAAGTTGTGATCTCGGGGCGGGCCGGGAAAGGACGGATCGCGATCATGACCTCAAGCACGCCCGGGCGGCTCATCGGCCAGGGCGCAACGCTCGCGGCACTCCTCGCGGGGGCGCTGCTGGCGTCGCGTGCGGCGGCGCAGGCGTTGCCGCTGCTCGATCCGGGCGCGCGATCCGGCGGCATGGGTGGCGCGGCGGTCGCGATGGGCTGGGGTGGCACGTCGGATCTTTGGCTGAACCCGGCGTTCGTGAGCGTGACGCCAGGCTTCGGCGCGCAGGTGACGACGCAGCAGCTGGTGCCGGGGCTCGCTGACGTCCGGTTCGCGACGACGACGCTGACCGCGGCGCTGGCCGGGATCGGCGTTTCGACGACCGGCCGGCCGCTGGGCGGCGCCTCGATCCACGAGGAGATCCTCGGGGAGCTCGAATCGCTGCGCGCGGACGGCTTCGGTCTCTCGCTCGCCGGGCTGCTCGATGCGGCGGGCCGGCTGAGCGGGAACCCCGCCCACGTCGCCGACTACGCGGATCTGGCGTGGGGCCGGCAGTGGAAGCGGATCGAGTCGGGCGGCTTCCCTTCGCTGGAATCCGCGACGCGGGACGAGGGCTGGTTCGCGCGCTGGACTCCGGTCGACAGCCGCCGCGGCCGAACCGGATCCGGCGGGGGCATGCGCCTCGATCTCGCGTATGGACACAGCCAGCTCGATCGGAGCCAGGACGAGATGAGTTCGAGCTTCTTCTCCTTCGAGCCCGCCGCGCGGCTGCCCGTCGTGCAACGGGACGGCGGCGCGCTGCGACTGTTGTGGTTCGGCGCGGACACGCCGGGCGAGCCCGGGGCGGCGTTCACCGACGCGTTCCGGGGCGGGCTCTCGCCGCTGCTCAATCTCTCGCTCGCGTGGGACCACGAGAGTGTCTCCCAGTCGGCGTCGGGCGCGTTCCCGGCGTATCACGACGACGTCGATCACTACGGACTGGAGGCGACGCTCGTGCGACTGCTCGTCGCGCGCTTCGGCTACGTCGACGATCGGAACGGCGGCATCACGAAGCCCACCTGGGGCGCCGGACTGCGCCTGCCGCTCGAGCGCGGCAGCGACGTGCGCTACGACTTCGCGAGCTGGCCGCAGTCCTACCCGCGCCGCGTCTACCGCCACGAGGTCGCGCTGCGGATCGATCCGCTCGTGCGCTGGATGGGCGGCGACGACGATGGGGACAGCACGCCCTGAGCGGTTTGCGCGTCCCCCCCGGGCGCGGCTACGCTGGCGCTCGCGCGACGATGGCGCGTGCCTCCACCCGGAGCCCGACGATGATCAAGGAACTCGCGACCGGCCTCGGCGTCACGTTCGAGAACCTGTTCCGCAAGCCGTTCACGGTCCAGTATCCGGACGAGAAGCTCGAGATGTTCCCACGCTTCCGCGGCCTGCACATCCTCGCGCGTCACGAGGACGGGCTCGAGCGCTGCGTGGGCTGCGAGCTGTGCGCGGTGGCGTGTCCGGCCGACGCGATCTTCGTCAAGGCCGCGGAGAACGATCCAGCGAATCCGGTCTCGCACGGCGAGCGCTACGCCGAGCGCTACGAGATCAACATGCTGCGCTGCATCTTCTGCGGCATGTGCGAAGAGGCCTGCCCCGAGGACGCGATCTGGCTCGAGAAGGACTACGAGCTCGCGGACTACGAGCGCGACGCGTTCATCTACACGAAGGACGAGCTCGTGGTGCCGATGGAAAAGGCGGGGTACATCCCGAAGCGGTAGTCGCGCCGTTTCATCGCGCGGCGACTCGTTTCTCATCGCGACGACCGCCGTTTCGTCGCGGGACGGCGCTTCGAGCGCCGACCGAACTCCGCACGCCAGTTCGCACGGCTGCTTGAACTTGGCGCCACGGCCTACGCTGGCATGCCGGCTGCTTTGTTGGCGAGCAGACTGCGGTGCCGCCCGCGCCGCCCGACTTGCGGCGTCGGAGCGCCCGCAGAATCCGCTCAATCAGGAGGAATGGAAAATGACGCTCATTCGTTGGAGTCCGACGCGCGACCGCGAGATCGCTGAACTGCGCACCGAGATGGATCGCTGGCTGGACGGCTTCTTCACCCCGCGCACGCCGAGCGGCGAGGCGACGTTCTCGCCGCCGGTCGACATCGAGGAGACGGCCGAGGCCTACATCGTCCACGCCGATCTGCCCGGCGTCTCGGGGAAGGACGTGAAGGTCAGCCTCGACGGTGACACGCTCACGCTGCGCGCCGAGCGCAAGCGCGAGCAGACGTCGAAGGACGGCTCGCTGCACCGCACGGAGCGCGTGTACGGCTCGTTCGAGCGCTCCTTCACGCTGACTGCGCCGGTTCGCGCGGACCAGGTGAAGGCCTCGTACAAGAACGGCGTGCTCGAGATCCACGTGCCGAAGTCGGAGGCGACCAAGGCGCGTGAAATCGAGGTCGAGGTCAGCTAAGCTGCCTCGCCTTCGCGAACAATCGTCCCGGCCACGCGCGCCCCAGCGGCGTCGCGTGGCGCGGGATTCGAGATACCAGGAGGAATCATGGGTAAGGTGATCGGCATCGACCTGGGCACGACGAACTCGTGCGTTGCGGTCATGGAGGGCGGAGAGCCCACCGTGATCGCGAACGCCGAGGGCTTCCGGACCACGCCCTCGGTGGTCGCGTTCTCCAAGACGGGAGAGCGCCTCGTGGGGCTCGTCGCGCGCCGGCAGGCCGTGACCAACCCGACGAACACGGTCTACTCGATCAAGCGCTTCATGGGTCGGCGCTTCGACGAGGTGGGCGGGGAGATGAAGCTCGTGCCCTATCAGGTGGTTCGCGGCACGAACGGGGATGCGCGCGTGAAGCTCGCCGACGGGGAGTACTCGCCGCCCGAGATCTCCGCGATGATCCTTCAGAAGATGAAGCAGACGGCGGAGGACTACCTCGGCGAGAAGGTGACCGAGGCGGTCGTGACCGTGCCGGCCTACTTCAACGACAGTCAGCGCCAGGCGACCAAGGATGCCGGGCGCATCGCCGGACTGGACGTCAAGCGCATCGTGAACGAGCCGACGGCGGCGGCGCTCGCCTACGGACTCGACAAGAAGAAGGACGAAAAGGTCGCGGTGTTCGACCTGGGCGGCGGCACCTTCGACATCTCGATCCTCGAGATCGGCGACGGCGTCTTCGAAGTGCGCTCGACGAACGGCGACACCCACCTGGGCGGCGACGACTTCGACCAGAAGGTGATCGATTTCCTCGCCGACGAGTTCAAGAAGCAGGAGGGCATCGACCTGCGCAAGGACCCGATGGCGCTCCAGCGGCTCAAGGAAGCCGCCGAGAAGGCCAAGTGCGAGCTCTCGGGCACGGTCCAGACCGACGTCAACCTGCCGTTCATCACGGCGGACCAGAACGGACCGAAGCACCTCAACATCACGCTCACCCGCGCCAAGCTCGAGCAGATCGTAGCCGACCTGATCGAGCGCTGCCGCGGACCGGTGGTGCAGGCGCTCAAGGATGCGGGCCTCTCGCCGACGCAGATCGACGAGGTGGTGCTGGTCGGCGGCTCGACGCGCATGCCCCGCGTGCAGGAGCTGGTGAAGGACATCTTCGGCAAGGAGCCGCACAAGGGCGTGAATCCCGACGAGGTCGTGGCGGTCGGCGCGGCCATTCAGGGTGCCGTGCTCGCCGGCGACGTGCGCGACGTCGTGCTGCTCGACGTGACGCCGCTCTCGCTCGGCATCGAGACGCTGGGCGGCGTGATGACCACGCTGATCCCGCGCAACACGACGATTCCCACCAAGAAGAGCGACGTTTACTCGACGGCCTCGGACAGCCAGCCGTCGGTCGAGGTGCACGTGCTGCAGGGCGAGCGTCCCATGGCGAACGGCAACAAGAGCCTCGGCCGCTTTCACCTCGACGGCATCCCGCCGGCGCCGCGCGGCGTGCCCCAGATCGAGGTGACGTTCGACATCGACGCGAACGGCATCCTGCACGTCTCGGCGAAGGATCGCGCGACCAGCAAGGAGCAGAGCATCCGCATCGAGGCGTCGAGCGGCCTGAAGGAAGACGAGATCAAGAGCATGGTGTCGGACGCCGAGGCGCACGCGGACGAGGACCGCAAGAACAAGGAGACCGTCGAGGCGCGCAACCGCGCGGACTCGCTCGTCTACGAGACCGAGAAGAACCTGAAGGAGCACGGCGAGAAGCTGGATGGCGCGCTGAAGTCGCAGATCGAGTCGAAGATCGAGCGCGTCAAGGACGCGCTGAAGGGCGACGACGCGGGCGCGCTGACGAGCGCCAGCGAGGAGCTGCAGCGGGCCTGGCACGAGGCCGCGGCGGCGCTCTACCAGCAGTCCGCCCCGCAGGGTTCGCCCGGGCCGGACCAGCCGTCGGGCGGGCCGACGCCGGGTGAGGGCGGCAAGAAGCCGGGAGGCGACGGCGCCGTCGACGCCGACTTCGAAGTCGTGAACTGAGCACCGCACCAGCGATCGGGCGGCGAGGGGAAGAGCCTTCGCCGCCCGTTTCGTCGGGGCGCGCCCCGCGGCTAGAGCCGCACGATCTTCTTCGAGCGCTGGCCCTTGAGCGCGTTGCGCGTGTCGACCACGGACTTCGACCAGCGGAGCACGTTCGCGTAGTGGAACGCGCGGTGTGCGGTCGCGATCACGACGCAGTCGAAGCGCCGCACGCTCGTCGCGGTGAACGGCACGCTTCGCATCGTCTCTCCGGCGAATTGGATCGAGGGCACGTGCGGATCGCAGTAGTCGATGCGCGCGCCGCGCTCGCGCAGCTTCTCCATGATGTCCAGCGACGGGCTCTCGCGCACGTCGTCGATGTCCGCCTTGTAGGCGACGCCCAGCACGAGCACGCGCGAGCCGCGGATCGGACGGCCGCGGCGGTTCAGCGCCTCGATCACGAGCTCGATCACGTGGTCGGGCATGTGGCCGTTGACGTAGCCCGCGAGCTCGATGAAACGCGCCTCGAAGCCGCTCGCGCGCGCCTTCCACGACAGGTAGAACGGGTCGATCGGGATGCAGTGACCGCCCAGGCCGGGGCCGGGATAGAACGGCATGAAGCCGAACGGCTTGGTCGCCGCGGCGGAGATGACCTCCCAGACGTCGATGTCGAGCCGCGCGCACATGAGCGCGAGCTCGTTGACGAGCCCGATGTTGACGCTGCGGAAGGTGTTTTCGAGCAGCTTCACCATCTCGGCGACCTGCGTCGACGAGACCGCGACCACCTTGTCGAGCCGCTGCTGGTAGAGCTTGACCGCGACCTGCGAGCACGCGGGCGTCACACCACCGACGACCTTCGGGATGTTGCGGGTGTTGAATTGCGGGTTGCCCGGATCGACGCGCTCGGGCGAGAACGCGAGGAAGAAGTCGCGCCCGACCTGGAGTCCCGATTCCGCGAGCATGGGCAGCAGCAGCTCGTCGGTCGTGCCGGGGTAGGTCGTGCTCTCGAGGATCACGAGCATGCCGCGGTGGAGGTGGCGGCGCACCTGCTGCGCGGCGGCGACGATGTACGAGACGTCGGGATCGCGCTGCTTGGAGAGCGGCGTCGGCACGCAGATGTTCACGGTGTCGCACTTCCTGAGCACGGCGAAATCCGTCGTGGCGTGGAGCATTCCCTTGCGCACGAGGGCGCGAACGTCGGCCGCGGGGACGTCCTGGATGTAGGACTTGCCCTGCTGGAGGAGCCGGACGCGCGATTCGTCGATATCGACGCCGAAGACCTCGAAGCCGGCCTGTGCGAGCTCGACGGCGAGGGGCAGGCCGACGTAGCCGAGGCCGATGACGCCGAGCCGGGCGGAGCGCGCATCGAGGCGCGCCATCAGGGTTTCGGCCGCCGGGCGCGTACGGGCTCGGGAGCGGGAAGCCTTACGGGGACGGGCGGTCTTGGTCATGGTGGGCGGCACGCTAGCAACCGGTTGGTGGCAGCGTCAATCCTCGCATCGGGGTGGACGGGGGCGGCGATGGCTTTGGTCGATCGCAGCCGCGGGAACCGGCGCGATCGGCGATTTCCGCCTTGACCGCCCGCGCGGCTCGACGGGTATAGTTGTCGGCCGAGAGGCGTCCTGTCTTCGCCGTGCATCCGCGTTCATCGACATCCCGGGGAGCGAAGTGGACGTGCCGTCGCTCCCGAGGTGCCCCCGAGGCTCGCGCCACGCGTCCGATGGGTGCCTCCTTTTTTTGGGGCGGACTTTCCGGCTATCCTGACCGCCCTTGCCCTCCGCTCCCGTTTCCACACTCCTTACGCGCTATCGCGTCCAGAACGAGGCCCACTACGGCCTGCGAACGGGCGCACGCCTCGAGCGCCTGAGCGGCCCGCCGTGGGCCGGCGGGGCGCCCACCGGCGCCTGGGACGCGGCCGACGACGTCACGTGGCTTGCGCCCTGTGAGCCCAGCAAGTTCGTCTGCGTCGGGCTCAACTACGTCGAGCACGTGGCCGAGAGCCTGACCGTCGCGCCGGAGCACCGCGAGCTGCCCCGGGAGCCGCTGCTCTTCCTGAAGCCTCCGAGCGCCGCGCTCGCGCATCGCGGCGTGATCCGCTATCCGGCCGGCGTCACGCGCCTCGACCCCGAGGGCGAGCTCGCGCTCGTGATCGGCCGGCGCGCCTCGCACGTCACGGAGTCCGACGCGCTCGCGCACGTCGCCGGCATTACGTGTTTCAACGACGTTTCCGCTCGCAACTACCAGAAGAGCGACGGTCAGTGGGCGCGCGCCAAGGGCTTCGACACCTTCGCGCCGTTCGGTCCCGTGATCGCGCTCGCGCCCGCCTCGCTCGACCTCGCGCTGGAGCTGCGCGTGAACGGCAGCGTGCGCCAGCGCGCGCGCACCTCGGGCATGCACTTCAAGCCCGCGCACCTCGTTCATCACATCTCGAAGATCATGACGCTCGAGCCGGGTGACGTGATCGCGACCGGCACGCCGGCCGGGATCGCGCCGATCGAGCCGGGCGACGTCGTCGAGGTCGAGATCGAGGGTGTTGGCGTGCTCGTCAACACCGTGGGCGCGAGGGAGGCGTGAGCGTGCCCGGGCCGCTGCTCGTCACCGGGGCGAAGTTGTGGCCCGCCGCGCGCTGGTCGGGCGCGGACGCGGTGTTCGTGCGCAACGGCCGCATCTCCGCGATCGGACGTTCGCGCGACCTCGTGGCCGCGGTGCCGGGCGCGTCGCGCCTCGACGCCCGCGGGGCGACCGTGACTCCCGGCCTGTGCGATGCGCACCTTCACTTCGTGCCGTGGGCGAGGAGCCGGCGTGAGCTCGAGCTCTCGGGCGAGCGGACGCGCTCCGGCGTCCTGGGGCGCGTGCGTGCGGCGCTCGCGGCATCGCCGGGCGATGCGCCGCTGCAGGGCCGCGGCTGGGACGCGATGGGCTGGGAGGCGCCGCCCGAACGCGCCGCGCTCGATGCGCTCGCGCCCGAGCGACCGGTGCTGCTCCACAGCCACGATTTCCACTCGCTCTGGGTCAACTCGGCGGCGCTGCGCGCCTCGAACGTCACCCGCGCGACGCCGGATCCCGAGGGCGGGCGGTTCGAGCGCGACGGCGCGGGGGAGCCGACCGGGCTCGTTCGCGAGCACGCCGCCGCGGCGTTCGCGGCTTTGATCGAACGCGCGGGCCCCGCCATCGACGAGACGCTGCTCGACGAGGGCGCCGCCGCCCTCCACGCCGTCGGAATCACCGCGGTGCACGACTTCGAGCGCAACGCGACCGACATGGCGCGCACGCGCGCTCTCGCGGGGCGCCGCCGGCTGCGCGTCCTCCAGCACTTCGGTCCCGAGCAGCGCGATCGACTGCTCGCGGCGGGGCTCGCGAGCGGCGTCGGCGATGCGTGGTTCCGCGTGGGCGCGCTCAAGCTGTTCGCCGACGGCGCGCTCGGCTCGCGCACCGCCGCGCTGCTCGAGCCCTACGAGGATGGCCACGGCTTCGGCATGACGCTGATCGCACGCGACGAACTCGGCGCGATCGTGGCCGAGGCCGCACGCCAGGGCGTCGCGTGCGCGATCCACGCGATCGGCGACCGCGCCGTGAGGAACGCGCTCGATGCGTTCGAAGCCGCGGGCGAGGCGCGCACCCGCGCACCGCTGCCGCCTCGCATCGAGCACGTCCAGCTGCTGCATCCCGATGACCTGCCGCGCTTCGCCTCGCTCGGCGTCGCGGCGAGCCTGCAGCCGCAGCACGTGGTCTCGGACATCGAGGCGGCTCGCGCGGCGTGGGGCGCACGCTGCGAGCGCAGCTACCCCTGGCGCGCGCTCCTCGACTCGGGCGCACTCCTCGCGTTCGGCTCCGATGCGCCGGTCGAGCCCCCGCTTCCCGCGCTGGGCCTGCACGCGGCGGTGACGCGCGAACGTCCGGACGGCACGCCCGCGGGCGGTTTCGTCCCGGCGCAGCGCATTCCGCTCGATGCCGCGCTCCAGGCGTACACGGCGGGCGCCGCGGCGCTCGCCGGCCTCGCGGGCCGGCTCGGCACGCTCGAGCCCGGCGCCGAGGCGGATCTCGTGGTCTGGGATCGCGACCTGCACGCCGCGCCCGCATCCGAGTTGCCGGATGTGCGGCCCGCGGCCACGGTGCTCGGCGGGGAAATCGTGTATCTATCCGGTGAGGCCGGATCGGCGGCGGTCGCCGCAGCGTTGCCGGCCGGGACGCGGAGTCGGGCGTGATGAGCGATACGATCCACGAGCGGCCGGACGCTGAGCTGGTGACCCTCGCCCAGGGCGGGGAGACGCGGGCGTTCGACGAGCTCGTGCGCCGCTACCAGGACAAGGTCTTCCGCCTCTGCTTCAAGATCCTCCGTCACGAGGAGGATGCGGCCGAGGCGCTTCAGGACGCATTCCTCTCCGCCTACCGCGGGCTCAAGAACTTCAAGGCGGAGTCGACGTTCTCGACCTGGCTCTACCGCATCGCCACCAACGCCGCGCTCATGAAGTACCGCCGGCGGCGCGACGGCCACATCTCGTACGAGCAGTCCCAGAGCTCGAACGAGGACGCCGAGCCGCTGGCAATCCCGGACTGGTCGACGCAGCCGCTCGACGAGCTGCTCGATGCCGAGACGCGCGAAATCCTCGGCCACGAAGTCGAGCGCCTGCCCGCGAACGAGCGCGAGGTGTTCGTGCTCCGCGACATCATGGAGCAGTCGAACGACGAGGTGGCGAAGGAGCTCGGGCTCACGGTGGCGGCGGTCAAGTCACGCCTGCACCGTGCTCGCGTCCACCTGCGCGACCGCGTCAACCGCTACTTCCGCGAGAAGCTCAGCCGGAAGCCGAAACCGTGACGCTTCAGCCCCGGTGGCCGAACCAGAACACGAGGGCGAACGCAGCGACCGCGACGCGGTACACGAAGAAGACACCGAACCCCGTTCGCCGCAGCAGTTCGAGCAGCAGCTGGATCACGACCGTGCCGACGATCGCCGCGCTGGCGACCCCGATCGCGAGGTTCGTGTGCGTCACGCCGTGCAGGTCCTTGAGCTTGAGCACGAGCGCGCCGGCCGTGATCGGTGTCGCGAGCATGAAGGAGAACCGCGCGGCGGAGACGCGCGAGAGCCCTGCGGCACGCGCGGCGGTCATGGTGATGCCTGAGCGCGAGACGCCCGGCACGAGCGCGAGGCACTGGGCGAGCCCCATTCCAATGGATGCGCCCCAGCCGGGCGAGTCCTCGTCGCGGCCGCGGCCCGCCCGGCGGTCGACGAGCCACAGCAGCAGGCCGAAGATCGCGAGCGTGCACGCCTGCAACCAGAGGATGCGCAGCGCGTCCATGCGCTCGTCCAGGAGCTTGCCGGCGATCGCACCGGGGATGGTCGCGACGACGAGCTTGGCCCACGTCTGGCGCGCCTCGCGCGCCACGTCGCCGCGCGGCGAGAACGCGTCGCGGAGCAGGACCAGCCAATCCCTGGCGAACGCGAGGATGAGTGCGACGAGCGTGCCGCCGTGCAGCGCGACGTCGAAGGCGCCGCCCTGGTACGTCCAGCCGAGCAGCTTGGGCACGATGAACAGGTGGGCGCTGCTCGAGACGGGGAGCAGCTCGGTGACGCCCTGCACGACTCCGAGCACGAGTGCGTGCATCGCCGTCATCGACGTGTCGGCCGCGGCCACGGGGGGAACGAGCATCGCGCGGCACGCTAGCACGGGCTCCACGCGGTGACCAGCGTTCCGCAGCTTCCGGGCGCGGCCGGAGCGCCGCCGGTGGACGGTGCCGCGCGCCACGTCGCGCGCCAGGCGGGCACGGTCGGCGCCGCGACGCTGGCCTCTCGCGTGCTCGGCCTGGTGCGCGACCAGGTGATGGCGGCCCTGTTCGGCGCCGGGTTCGCGAGCGACGCGTTCAATACCGCGTTCCGCGTGCCCAACCTGCTGCGCGACCTGTTCGCGGAGGGCGCCATGTCGGCGTCGTTCATCCCCACGTTCACCGAGTACGACGAGCGCATCGGCGCCGAGGCCGCGTGGGCGCTCGGACGCCAGCTCATGATGACGCTGCTCGCGGTCCTGCTCGGGCTCTGCGTGCTCGGCTGGCTCTTCACGCCACAATTCGTGCACCTGCTCGCGGCCGGCTTCGCGCGCTACCCGGGCAAGCTCGAGCTCACGGGGCAGCTGTTCCGGATCATGCTGCCATTCCTGCCCTTCGTCGCGCTGGCCGCCGCGGCGATGGGAATGCTCAACGCGCGCGGCGTCTTCGGCATCCCGGCGCTCGCGCCCGCGCTGCTCAACGTCGGCATGATCGCGTTCGGGCTCGCGCTCGTCCCGGTG
>DATJXF010000020.1:0-13263 GCA_035500415.1 Candidatus Acidiferrales bacterium
CGCCCATCCGCTGCGTCGTGCGCGGGTGCACCGCGCACAGCACCTCGAAGCCGGTCGCGCGCGCGACGTCCGACAAACCCGCGACGATGCCGCGCAGGCGCTCCTCGCGGTCGGTGTTCTCGGCGCGATGCACCGTCGCGACCGCGTAGCCGCGCGCGCGGACGCCGAAGCGCCCGGCCGCGTCCCGCGCGAGCGCGCGGGGGCGCTGCAGGGTCAGCTCGTCGACGACCGTGTTCCCCGTGACGAAGACGCGGGTCGCTTCGATCCGCTCCCCGAGCAGCGTCGCGCGCGAGTGCTCCGTGGGCGCGTAGAGCTGGTCGGCGAGGTGATCGGTGAGGATCCGGTTCATCTCCTCCGGCATGCTGCGATCGTAGGAGCGCAGGCCGGCCTCGACGTGTCCGACCCGGATGCCGAGCTTGTGCGCGGCGAGCGCCGCCGCGAGCACCGAGTTCGTGTCGCCCTCGACCATCACCCAGTCCGGGCGCTCGCGCTCGAGGATCGGCGCGATGCCCGTCACGATCGCGCCGATCTGGTACGCCTGCGTGCCCGAGCCGACGGCGAGGTTCGCGTGCGGCAGGGGCAGGCCGAGCTCCTCGAAGAACACGCCGTCCATTTCGTACGAATAGTGCTGGCCGGTGTGGAGCAGCAGGTACGGCAGGCTCCGTTCCGCGCAGGCGCGCACGAGCGGCGCCATCTTGATGATCTCGGGCCGCGTTCCGACGACGATCGCGACGCGCGTCACGCGCGGGCGCTCCGGGCCGAGGCCTCGAGCGCCGCGATGCGGCCGGGTGTGTAACGCGTCATGCGCTCCCAGCGCCGGCGCAGTAGCAGCGCCAGCGTGGAGCGGATGGTGCGCACCACCTTCATCTTGCTCTGGCCCACGCGGCCACCGTAGTCGAGCACGAAGCCCAGCTCGTCGACCTTCATCCCGAGCGGCCCGAGCCGGAGCAGCAGGTCCATGACCGCTTCGAAGCCGCGCGCGGTGCAGAGCCGATCGCCGTAGACGGCGCGCGCGCGCCGCAGCAGCGGCACGCGATAGGCCCGGAAACAGCAGGTGTAGTCCCGCACGCCGGGAATGGGGTAGAGGCTCTGGAACAGGACGCTCGCGACGTCGGAGAGCGCGCGGCGGTAGCCGGGAACGCCGTGCACCTCGGCGCCGCTGCGGTAACGCGAGGCGATGGCGAGATCGGCGCCCGCGCGCACGCGGCGCACGAGCTCGGGGATGAGCGCGGGCGGGTGCGTGTTGTCGGCGTCGAGCGTGACGAGGACGTCGTCGTCCGCCGCGTGGTCGAGCACCCAGTAGATGCCGGTGCGAAGCCCGGCGCCAAGGCCGCGGTTGACGTCGTGGCTCAGCACCTCGAGCGCGAGCTCGCCGCCGCTGTCGGCGACCGCGCCGCGCGCTTCCGCGACGGTACGATCGGTCGAGCCGTCGTCGACGAGGATCGCCGTATAGCGCTCGCCGCTGCCGCGGAACGCCTCCCAGAGTGCCCGGAGGGTCGGCCGGATGACCTTTTCCTCGTTCCACGCCGGGAAGATGACCCAGATCACGATCGCGCCTCCGCGGCCGCCGATCCGGCGACCTCCTCGAGCAGACGCGGCATCATCGCATCGACGACGTCGCAGCACGAATTCCAGGAGTTGACGCGCGGGTACACCTGCGCCGTGCACGCCAGGTAGAGCCGGCCCGGCAGCACGCTCGTCGGCGGGACGCGCCGGGCATAGCCGGTCGTCCAGATCGGCTCGACGAACGGGGCGCGGAAGAGGCGCGTCTCCTGCACCGCCGCCGCGGCGTCGGGGAAGAGCGCTGCGAGGTCGGCGCGATAGCGCGCCAGCAGCGCGTCGTCGGGCGTGCGGAAGAGCTCGCCCTCACGGTGCGTGTAGTTGACGAGGTAGTTGACGTGCAGCCCGTGCGAGCGTTCGAGCGGCACGAGATTCGACATCTCCACCGCACCCTGCGCGGTCGCGCCGCTGTCGACCCACGGCATCCAGTAGTAGTGCGAAAGCGGGCGCGACGTGAAGAAGAGCGCGCTGATGACGCCCTGATAGTCGAGGGCGAGCTCGGCGACCGCCGCAGGCAGCGAAAGCCCGCGCGTCAGGCGCTGGAACTGGACGAGCGGCAGCGTGCAGACGACGAAGTCGCAGCTCTCGCGCCCGCCCGCCTCGAGCGCGACGCTCATGCCGCGCGGCTCGGAGCCGATCTCCGCGACGCGCGCGTTCAGCCGCACGCTCACGCCGCGGCGCGCCAGCCCGGCGGCGAACGCGTCGATGAGCGAGCGGTAGCCGCCCGTGAGGTGGCCCTTGCGCTCGGGGCCCGTACTCTTCTCCCGGTTCATGCGGCTCGAGAGCCAGAGCGCGGGGAGCGCGGGATAGTGGTCGCCGATCTTGGCCGAGAGCAGCGGCTTCCACAGGATCTCGAAGCAGCGATCCCCCACCTGCGAGCGCACCCACTTCTCGGCCGTGATCGCGTCGAGCCGGGGTGCGAGGCCGCCGAAGCGCGCGCGCACCCCCATCAACCCCATGCGCAGGCGCTCGGACAGCGTGAGCGGCCCGAAGGACAGCAGGTCGCGCGGCGTATTGAGCGGCCAGACGCGCTTGCGGTACATGAAGCCCATCCGGGTCTCGCGCCAGCGCAGCTCGCCCTCGAGCCCCAGCTCGCGCACGCGCGCGAGCAGCGCGGTGTCCTCGGGCAGCAGGCAGTGGTAGAAGCGCTCGAGGTGGACGTCCCGCCACTCGAACGTCGTGCCGAGCCCGCCCAGCCGGTCGTCGCCCTCGAGCAGCGTCACGCGGTGGCCGCGGTCCGAGAGCGCGAGCGCGGTGGCGAGCCCGGAGATGCCTCCGCCGACCACGATGGCGTGCTGGGACATGGGGACCTTCCCTGTGGGGATGGTGCGGACGGGGCCCGCCTCGGCGGACGTCGGGGTGCAACCCGCTCGGGGACACGATGGTATCGACCGCGCCGCGGGCCCCCTTGACGCGCCGCCGACGGGGAGTGCACCCCACCGAGACGAGCGAAGCAGCCTAGGCTGCGCATGCGCCGCGCGCAAGGCGCGGCACCGGGCGCGGCGCCGGGAACCGCCGCGCTCCGACTGCGAACCGCCTGGCGGTTCCTGCGGCGGCTGGGCGGCGGGCCGTGCAATGCCTATGATGTCGCCGGGCGTTCCGGCCGATATCGGAGACGCATCGCCAGCGAGGTTTCGCCGCGGCCCGCCCGCGCCGTACCGATCCCGCCGGAGCCGACTTGACGCCCCGATCCCCGTCCGTCCGACGTGTCCCCCTCGCGTGGGCGCTCGCGCTCGTCGCGCTCTTCGCGCTGCGCCTGCCCCACCTCGCCGGGCCGCTCGACGACCCGCACTCGTGGCGTCAGGCCGACACCGTCTACTACACGTGGGATTTCTGGCGCCACGGGCTCGACGTGCTCCACCCGCGGGTCTGCTGGCTCGGCGGCCACGGCACGCTGATCTTCGAGTTCGCACTGCCCGAGGCCATCGCCGCGCTGCTCGATCGTGCGTTCGGCTACAGCGTCCTGTGGGACCGCCTCGTCGCGCTTGCGTTCACGGCGCTGTGGGCGCTCTGGCTGCACCGCCTCACGCGCCAGATCGCCGATGCGTTCACCGCGCGCGCCGCCGTGGCGCTCGCGCTCATCGCGCCGCTCGCGCAGTTCTTCTCACGCGCACCGCAGGTCGACTTCGCGGCGCAGGCGTTCGCGATCGGTATGCTCCACCACGGCCTGCGTGCGCTGCGCGGCGGCGGCCGCGGGCAGGCCATGGCGGCGGCGGCGTGCGGCTCGCTCGCCGCGCTCATCAAGGGCCCGTACCTGATTCCCGTCTTCCCGCCGCTCGCGCTCGGTGCGCTCGGCGCGGCGTCCTTCGCCGATCTCGTCGCGGTCGCGGGCGCCGTCGCGACCAGTGCCGTCGCGTTCGTCGTCTGGCGCGCGCACGTGAACGCGGTCAACGGCGCCGCGCCGGACTGGTTCTTCCTCTCGGGCTACTACAAGGAGGTGAACCCGTGGTGGTGGTACGTGGGCGAGTGGCGCCAGCGGCTCTCGGCGGCGAACTGGATCCGGCTCTTCCGCCGGCTGGCGCTCGAGATCTCGAGCCCGGCGGGGCTGCTGCTCGGTGCGGCCGGCGCCCTGCTCGCGCGCCCGGCGGGTGACCGTGCGCCCGGAGCCCGCGCGATCGCGCTGGCCTGGGTCGCGGGCACGCTGCTCTACGTGCTCGTCTTCTTCCCGCTCAACGTGATCCACGACTACTACCAGATCCCGCTCGTCGCGCCGGTTGCGCTGCTCTCGGCGCTCGGGCTGCGTGCGCTCACGCGTGAGGGCCGCCTGCCCGCGGTCCGCGCGCTCGCCTGGCTCGCCTTCGCGGGCGCGCTCGCGCTCTCGCTCGTCGCGCCGCGCCACCAGGGCTACTACCGCATCGATGCGCTGCGCGAGAGCGCGGCACGCGCGATCGACGCCCGCGTGCCCGAGGCCGACCTGCTGCTCGTCGTCGACCACGACTCGGGCTATTCCGATCCGCGCCTGCTCGGTCGTGCGCTGCGCCACGGCTGGGCGCTCAAGGCGGAGGAGGTGACGCCGGCGATGGTGGAGCGCCTGCACGCGCTGGGAGCGCGCTGGCTCGCCTGGGTGAGCGAGCCGGGTGTGGCGCGGCTCGCGCCGCCCGCGTTCCTCGCGGGCCGCGAGGTCGGGGGCGAGGCGCTGCTCGACGCGTCCCACGCGGGTCGCGGTCAGCCGCCGCTCGTGCTCGGCACGCTGCACCTCTACCGGCTCGGAGACGCCCCCCGATGAACGCCGCCCGCCCCACGCGAGGCGCGCGACACGAGAGCGACTGATGCGTCCGGCGGCCGTCGTCAGCGTCGACGTCGATCCCGTCGACCTCCACCTCGTGGGCTACGGGTTCCGCGGGCTGCCGCCCGATCCGAGCATCTACGTGCACGCGATGCCGCGGCTGCTCGACGTGCTCGCCCGTTGCGGCATCCGCGCCACGCTGTTCATGGTCGGGCGCGACGCCGAAGCGCAGGCCGCCATCGTGGGGGGCGCCGTCGCGGCAGGGCACGAGATCGCGAGCCATACGTGGTCGCACCCGATCGGGTTCGCGAGCCTGCCGGTCGAGCGCCAGCTCCACGAGCTGGCGGATTCGAAGCGCGCCCTCGAGCGCGCGGGTGGGCGCGAGGTCGTCGGCTTTCGCGCACCCAACTTCGACATGAACGCCGCCGCCGCCGCGCGGCTCGCGGCGGCCGGCTACCGCTACGACGCCTCCGCGTACCCGTCGCCGATGCTCGTGCCGGCTCGCGCGCTGCTCGCGCTCAAGGGCCGCAATCCGCTCGGCGTGCTCGCCATGCGTCCGTGGCCGTTCACGTGGCGCCGCACGCCGTTCACGTGGCGCTTGAGCGGCGGCTCGCTGCGCGAGTTCCCGCTCGCGGTGACGCCGGGCCTGCGCGTTCCCGTCTACCACACGCTGCGCTACTATTCGGACGAGCGCCGCTTCGGCCCGCAGCTGGATGCGTTCGCCAGGCGCGGGGAGCTGCTGTCGTACGTGCTCCACGCGGTCGACGCCCTGGGCCTGGTCGAGGACGGCATCGATCCTCGGCTGCACAAGCATCCGGGCATGGATCGCGCACTCGGACCCAAGCTCGCGCTGCTCGAGCGTTCGCTCCGGGCCGTCGCGGAGCGCTTCGATCCCATGACGTACGCCGAGCTGCTGGGCTGAGAGCCGCAGCGTCGCAGGCCGCGCGGGGCCCGGCCGCCTCCCGGCGCCGCCGCCCGAGCCGGAATAACGTCGCCGCGCTGGCGTATGTTCCCCGCGCCCGCCGGGCCGCCGCGGCCGCCACCGGCCACCGCGAACTCCGACGTTCACGCCCGCCAGGAGGCAGGTCATGCGAAATCCCGTCACCCTCGGCCCGCTGCTCGGACTCGCGCTCGCATTCACGCCCGCGGCGCCCGCGAGCGCCGGCCCCGCCGTCACCGTCTACACCCGCAATCTCGGATTCGTGCGCGAGCAGCGCACGCTGCCGACTCGCGGCGGGGTCGACACCGTGCGCATCGAGAACGTTTCGAGACAGCTCGACTTCTCGTCGGTGCGGCTCGTGCCCGCGATCGGCCGCGTGCAGCGGCTCGCCTTCCGCTCGGACGTGGCGAGCGCCGACGGGCTGATCGATCACGCCATCGGGCACCGCGTCCGCGTCGTGGGGCACGAGGGCCACGTCACCGAGGGCACGCTGCTCTCGGCGGACGGCGGCTGGGTGGTGCTGCGCGAGGACGACGGCAGCGTCACGACGCTCCAGCGCAGTGCCGCCGACGCGATCCAGATCCCGCACCCGGAAGGCTCGTTCGCGCTGCGGCCGGCGATCGAGGCCGTGATCGACGGCAGCCGCAGCGACGCGTCCGCGGAGCTCAGCTACCTGACGGGCGGGTTGTCGTGGAACGCCGAACACGTGCTCGTGCGCACCGGCGAGACCAGCGCGATCTGGTCCGCGACGGTTCAGGTCACGAATTCGACCGGGCGTGACTTCGTCGACGCGGACCTCAAGCTCGTCTCGGGCGATCCGTCGCGGACGGCCGAGCCGATGCCTCGCGCGCTCATGTATGCGAAGGCGGTCCAGTCGATCGAGACCACGGCAGGCCCCTCCGACATGACCGAGTCGGCTTTCTCCGAGTACCACCTCTACACGCTCCAGCACCCGGCGACGCTCCGCGACCGCGAGACGCAGAGCCTCGTGCTCATCGATCCGCGACCGGTGGCCGTGACGCCGCGCTACCTCTACCGCGGCGGCGATGCGCGCGGCGTCAGCTCGAACCTCGAGATCGTCAACTCCGAGAAGGCGGGGCCCGGCGTGCCGCTTCCGGCCGGGCGCGTGCGCGTCTTCGAGAAGGACGACTCGGGTTCGCTGCAGTTCGCGGGCGAGGATCACATCGCACACGTCCCCGTGGGCGAAAAGCTCGCGGTCGACGTCGGGTACGCGTTCGATCTCGCCGCCGAGCGCCGGGTGGTCGCCGATCAGCGATCGTCGAACCGCGAGCGCGAGTACACCGTCGAGATCCGACTGCGCAACCGCAAGCCCGGCGCGGTGACGATTCGCGTCGAGGAGACGGTGAGTGGCGACGCGCAGGTGACGAAGGAATCGCAGCCGTCGACGCGCAAGGACGCGACGACACTCGACTGGGACGTAACGGTCCCGGCCGGTCAGGAGACCGTCCTGACCTACACCGCGCACCAGCGGATCTGAACGTGCGATTCCACGGGACGAGCGCGGCCGCTCGCCGGCCCCGGCGCCCGGCCGCGCGCCCGCCGCCGATTTGACGGCTTTCGGACGAGGCGTCGGGCGGCCGTCGCTATCCTCGACCGCCATGCTCGCCGTCCTGACCTCGACGTGGCTCGCCGCAGTGCTCGCGCTCGCCGCTCCCGCGGCAACGGCGCCCCCGCCCGCGACGCCCGCGCCGCCCGTGCTGCGCGCCGACGCGAAGCGCATCCTCTCGCTCGTGCAGGCGCCGGGCGCGCGCGCGACCGTGCTCAACGTGTGGGCGACATGGTGCGGACCGTGCCGCGCGGAGTTCCCCGCACTGCTCGCGGCCGCCCGGCGCCATCCCGGCGTGCGGCTCGTCCTCGTCTCCGCCGACTTCGACGACCAGCTCCCCGCCGTGCGCCGCTTCCTCGCGCAGCACGGCGTCTCGCAGACGACGTACCTCAAGGCCGAGCCCGACCAGGCGTTCATCGACGGCTTGAACCCGACGTGGAGCGGCTCGCTGCCAGCCACGTTCGTGTTCGATGCGTCGGGCAAGCGCGTGGCGTTCTGGGAGGGCGAAGCCGATGCCCATCGATTCGAGGCCGCGATCGAGCAGGCCACCCGTTCCGCTTCCTCCAAGGAGGTTCGCCCATGAATCGTCGCATCCGCTGGACGCTCGCCGCGCTGCTCGCCCTCGCACCCCTCGCCGGCCTCGCGCCCGCCGCGCGCGCGCAGGGCGATGACGCCGGTCCGAAGGCGCTCGCGCTGGGCTCGGTCGCGCCGATGCGTGATGCCGCGATGAAAAGCGTCGACGGCAAGCCCGTCTCGATCGCCAGCGCGGCCGGCCCGAAGGGCACGCTCGTGCTCTTCATCTGCAACCACTGCCCGTGGGTCAAGGCGTGGCAGTCCCGCATCGCCGAGCTCGGCAACGCCGCCGCCCGGCAGGGCGTCGGCGTGATCGCGATCAACTCGAACGATCCGGTCGCGTATCCCGAGGACGACTACGACGGCATGGTCGCCCGCGCGAAGGAGGTCGGGTACACGTTCGCGTACGTCGTCGACGCGACCTCGGACGTGGCGCGCGCCTTCGGCGCCACGCACACGCCGGAAGCGTTCCTGTTCGACGCCAGGGGCAAGCTCGTCTACCACGGCGCGGTCGACGACAACGCGCACGACGCGAGCGCGGTGCACGAACACTGGCTCGCGGACGCGGTCAGTGCGGTCGCGGCGGGCAAACCCGTGGCGACCGCCGAGAGCAAGGCGATGGGCTGCGGGATCCGATACCGCGCGGAGAAGAGCCAGTAGGGCCGCGTTCCCCGGCGCCGGCCCGCGCGACGCGCCACGAGGCCGCGTCGCGCCCGGCGCGCACGCGGGGGGCGGCCTCGACCGGCGCGACGAGCGTCGGGTAGAGTCGCTCCCTCATGCCCTACGAGCTCCATTCACCTTATTCGCCCGCGGGCGATCAGCCGCGGGCGATCGCCGAGCTGGTGGCCGGCCTGCGCACCGGCGAGCGGGCCCAGACGCTGCTCGGGGTCACGGGCTCGGGGAAGACCTACACGGTCGCCAACGTCATCGCCCAGTGGGGACGGCCGGCGCTCGTCCTCTCGCACAACAAGACGCTCGCGGCCCAGCTCTACGGCGAGTTCCGGCAGTACTTCCCGAACAACGCCGTCGGCTACTTCATCAGCTATTACGACTACTACCAGCCCGAGGCGTACGTCCCCTCGACGAACACGTACATCGCGAAGGACGCCAGCATCAACGACGACATCGACCGGCTCCGGCTGCAGGCCACGTCGATGCTGCTCGAACGCGACGACGTCGTGATCGTCGCGAGCGTCTCGTGCATCTACGGCCTCGGCACGCCCGAGGACTGGCGTGGCATGCGCATCGATCTCGCCTCGGGCGCGCCCGTGCGCCGCCGCGACCTGCTGGAGCAGCTCGTCGCCATCCAGTACACGCGCAACGACGTCGAGGTGCAGCGCGGCCAGTTCCGCGTGCGGGGTGACGTCGTCGAGGTGCGCCCCGCGTACGAGGACCACGCGATCCGCATCGAGCTCGAGGACGACGTCGTACGCCGCCTGAGCGCCGTCGATCCCGTGACCGGCCGCTCGACGCGCGCCATGGAGCGGCTCGCGCTCTATCCCGCAAAGCACTTCGTCACTCCCGAGGACCGGCTGCGGCGCGCGCTCGGCACGATCCGCGAGGAGCTGCGCGGCCAGCTCGCGTCGTTCCGCGCGGCCGGCAAGCTGCTCGAAGCGCAGCGGCTCCAGCAGCGCACGGAATACGACCTCGAGCTGCTCGGGAGCGTGGGCACGTGCCCGGGTGTCGAGAACTACTCGCGTCACCTCTCGGGCCGCGCGCCCGGCGAGCGTCCCGGCTGCCTGCTGGATTTCTTCCCGCACAAGCCCGACGGCTCGCCCGATTTCCTGCTGATCGTCGACGAGTCGCACGTCACGGTGCCGCAGGTGGGCGCGATGTACGAGGGCGACCGCTCGCGCAAACAGACGCTCGTCGACTTTGGCTTCCGGCTGCCGAGCGCGCTCGACAACCGTCCGCTGCGCTTCGACGAATACGAGCGGCAGGTCGGGCCCGCGATCCACGTCTCCGCGACGCCGGGCGAGTACGAGCTGCAGAGGAGCCACGGCGTGATCGTCGAGCAGATCATCCGACCGACCGGGCTCGTCGATCCGGAACTCGTGATCCGACCGGTCGAGGGCCAGGTCGACGACCTGCTCGCCGAGGTGCGCGAGCGCGTCGCCCGCCGCGAGCGCGTACTCGTCACCACCCTGACGAAGCGCATGTCGGAGGACCTCACCGACTACCTGAACGAGATGAGCGTCCGCGTGCGCTACCTGCACAGCGACATCGACGCACTCGAGCGCGTCGAGATCCTGCGGGGGCTCCGGCTCGCGGACTTCGACGTGCTCGTCGGCATCAACCTGCTGCGCGAGGGGCTCGACCTGCCCGAGGTCTCACTCGTCGCGATCCTCGACGCGGACAAGGAAGGATTCCTGCGCAGCGAACGTTCACTCATCCAGACGGCGGGGCGCGCGGCGCGCAACGCGGGCGGTCGCGTGATCTTCTACGCCGATCGGATCACCGACTCGATGCGGCGCGCGATCGACGAGATGACGCGGCGGCGCAACCGCCAGCTGGAGTACAACGCCGCCCACGGCATCACGCCGCGGACCATTCTGAAGAGCGTCGAGGAGATCCTGCAGTCGACTTCGGTCGCGGATGCGATCGGGCGCGGCGAGCGCGAGCCGGACGCCGGCGTCGCCGGCGCGCTCGAGGCCGGACCCGACGAGCTGATCGCGCGGCTCGAAGGCGAGATGCTGACGGCCGCGAAGGCGCTCGAGTTCGAGCGCGCGGCGTCGCTGCGCGACCGCATTGACGAAGTGCGCACGGCGCTGGCGCTGGCCGCGGGCGAGGACGCGCCGGGCCGCCGGCCCGGGCGGCCGGCACGCGAGCCGCGCCGCATCGCGCGCCGCTTCGGCAAGGACCGGTGAGCGGCCGATGCTCGAATCCTTCCTGCCGCTCGTGAAGTTCGCGTTGTCCGAGGACGTCGGAACCGGCGACGTGACCACGCTCAACGCCGTGCCGGCCAACGTTGGCGCGCGCGCGTCGATCGTCGCGAAGGAGGCCGGCGTGACCTCGGGGCTCGAGATCGCGCAGATGACGTTCCGTGAGGTCGACCCGACGCTCAAGTTCCGGGCGGCCGTGCACGACGGCGACGACGTGAGCGCAGGCCAGGCGGTGGCGCAGATCAGCGGCTCGGCGGCAAGCCTCATGACCGCGGAGCGCACCGCGCTCAACTTCCTCATGCGCATGTCGGGCGTCGCCACGATGACGCGCCGCTTCGTGCTCGCGATCGAGGGCACGGGCGCGAAGATCCTCGACACGCGCAAGACGACGCCGGGGCTGCGCTTCCTCGAGAAGTACGCGGTGAAGTGCGGCGGCGGCGAGAACCACCGCCTCGCGCTCTGGGACATGTACCTCGTCAAGGACAACCACATCCGCGCGGCGCGCGGGCTCACGGCGGCGATCGACCGCATCCAGCGCACGCGCCGCGACCTGCCGCTCGAGGTCGAGGTCGAATCGATGGAGCAGCTCAAGGAGGCGCTGCGGCCGGAGGTCGACCGCATCCTCGTCGACAACCAGCCGGTCGAGGTCGTGCGCCGCGCCGTCGTCGAGGTCGATCGGTGGTACCACGCGAACCGTCCCGACCATCCGCGCGTGCGGCCGGGCGCGCGGCGCTGGCCCGAAGTCGAGGCCTCGGGCGGGATCACGCTCGAGACCGTGCGCGCCTTCGCCGAAACCGGCGCCGACTGGCTGAGCGTCGGCGCGATCACGCACTCGGCGCCCGCGATGAACCTGAGCCTGGAGATCGAGGAAGTTGGCTGAATCGGTCTTCGACCGGGGGCGCTTCGAGGCGGAGCTCGCCACGCGCGTGCTCGGACGCGCGCTCGTGGTGCGTGCCCGCGCCGGCTCGACGAACGACGATGCGTGGGAGGGGCTGCGCGCGGGCGGGCCCTCCGGACTCGCCGTCGTGGCCGACGAGCAGACGCGTGGCCGCGGGCGAGACGGCCGCACCTGGACGCACGCGCCCGGGCGCTCGCTCGCGCTCTCGGTCGCGCTCGACGCGGCACCTCTCGGTGCACACGCGGCCCTGGCGCCGCTCGCGGCGGGCGTCGCGCTGGCGGCGAGCCTCGAGCCGCTCGGCGTCTCGCCGCGGCTCAAGTGGCCGAACGACGTGCTGCTCGGCGGACGCAAGCTCGCGGGCGTGCTGTGCGAGGCGCGCCGGCTGCCGGGCCGGGGCGACGCGCTCGTCGTCGGCGCCGGGGTCAACGTCGCGCAGCGCGAGGGCGACTTCCCGCCCGAGCTCGCGGCGAGCGCCGTCTCGTTGCGCCTCGCGGGCGTCGAGGCCGCGATCGAGGACGTGGCGGCCGCGTACCTGGGCGCGCTCGAGGCCTGGCTCGACCGGCTCGCGTGCGGCGAGGGGTCCGCGCTGCTCGAGGCCTGGCGTGCGCGCGCCGCGCACCTCGGTGCGCGCGTCGTCGTGCGCGGCGCCGCGGGCGCGCTCGAGGGCGTGGCCGAGGACCTCGACGCCGACGGCGCGCTCGTGCTGCGGCGCGACGACGGGGCACGCGTGCGCGTGCTCGCGGGTGACGTGCTCGGCGCGCCCCACGCGCGTGCGGAGGTGCGATGAGCAGCCCGCACCTGCCGCCCGAGGACGCGCGTCGCGGGCGCGAGTTCCGCGAGCACGACGAGTGGGTCGATCCGCGCCAGGGCGGCGAGATGCCGTTCCTCCAGCACCTCGAGGAGCTGCGCGTCGTGCTCCAGCACAGCCTCGCGGCGATCGTCGTCGGGCTCGTCGCCGGGTGGTGGCTCGCGCCGCGCGTGATGGCCGACCTCATCCACCGCACCGTCGGCCACGCCGTCGTGATGTCGCCGTTCGAGGCGTTCAACGAGCGGCTCAAGCTGGCCGCGCTCCTCGGCGCCGTCGTCGTGCTGCCGTTCGTGTTGTGGCGGTTGTGGGCGTTCGTCGTGCCCGGGCTGCTCAAACGCGAGCGCCGCTGGGTCGTGCCGCTCGCGCTGATGTCGTTCGTGCTGTTCCTGCTCGGCGCTTGGTCGGCCTACGCGTACGTCGTGCCGCTCGTCATCCAGGTGCTGCAGCAGTTCATGACGGCCGGCATGGTCATGCAGATCCGCCTGAGCCTGCTGCTCGATTTCTTCTACAACATGGTGATCGCCTGCGGCCTGCTCGCGCAGCTGCCGCTCGTCACGATGCTGCTGACCGGCATGGGCCTCGTGACGCCGATGTTCCTGCTCAAGCAGTGGCGCTACGCGATCGTCATCATCTTCGTCGTCACCGCGGCGATCACGCCCGGCGACGTCGTCAGTGCGCAGGTCGTGATGGGGATCCCGATGGTCGCGCTCTACTTCCTGAGCGTCGGAATGTCGTGGTTCGTCGCGCGCCGCAAGCAGAAGTCCGAGGCCGAGGTGCTGGGCGGCCCGGACGGGGGGGAGGATCATGCC
>DATJXF010000021.1:0-8663 GCA_035500415.1 Candidatus Acidiferrales bacterium
TTGGCGGCCGACTTGCCCGCCTGCGTCGCCGCGGGCTGCGCCTTCCGCTCGTGGGTGACCTTGTCGCCCTCGCCGGATCGCGCCGCGGGCCTGGAGGCCGCGCTCGAATCCGCGGCGACGATCGGCGCGAGCGCAGCCGCCGCATCCACCGCCTGGGCACGCGAGGCCCCGAGGGGACCCGCCGCGAGCAGCGTCGCGAGCACGACCGCCGCGCGCGGCACGATTGAACGTCGCTTCGACACCCGTTTGCTCCTTTCGACTCGCCGTGCAGCGAAGCCCGGTCGGTGGCCCCGAAGTCGGAGCCGGCCGCGACGCGACGGCGCTCGAGCGGAGAACGCGTGCGGCGCTGGCGGGACCGGGAAAACTAACGTGGAGCGTCACGAAAGGGAAGCGGCGCGGGGCCCGCAGCCGGGAACGCCGGCGGCGGCCCGCCCTTCGCTCTTTCCGGCTCCGCCGCTCTCCGCTACCGTGCGCGACATGGAACGTGCCGCCAGCATCGGGCCGCGCGATCTGCTCGTCGCGGCGCTGGTGATCGGCGCGTCACTCGGGTGCAGCGGCTGCGGCTCGCATTCGAGCCCATCGCACGACTCGATCACGCTGGAACGCCTCCCGGATACGACCGGACTCGCGCAGGGCGCGCCGATCGTGCAGGGCTTCGAGGCCTATCGCATGCCGAACGGGGCCATGCGCCTCAAGGGCCACCTCAACTTCCCGGACGGAACGCGCGTGCAGGTGGCGATCCGCCGCGCGGCGGGCGCGCCGTCGGTCGCGATGTGCCAGGTAACCGTCGAGGACCACGCGTTCGATTCCCCGCCGTTGATCGGCGCGACGGGGCCGCTGCCCGTCTCCGACTACCGCTTCGAGCTCTCCGCGCCGTTCACCTCCGCGTGGCAGCCCCCCGAGGTGCTCGACCTCACGGACCAGGGCCGGCTGCTGCGCGGCCCGGGCATGACGCGCGATCACGCCGGGACGCCGACCTTCTGGCTGGTCGAGGAGATGAAGCGATGACCCCGCGCCCAGCGCGCCCGCCGGCGCTGCGCTATCGCGCCGCGCGCCGCACCGACGTCGACACGCTCGCCGACCTCGCGCTGCGCGCGTACCGCGTCTCCTCGCTCGAGGCGCGCCGCGAGTTCTACACCGAGCATCCGCGTTTCTCGATCCGCGACGTGCGCGTCGGCGAGCTGGACGGCGAGCTCGTCGCTTCGCTCGTCCTCTATCCGCTGCAGGCGTGGGTGCGCGGCCAGCGCGTGGCCGCGATCGGCATCGGCTCGGTCGCGGTCTCGCCCGAGCACCGCCGTCGCGGCGTCGCGGACGTGCTGCTGCGCGCCACGCTGCGCGATCTGCGCCAGCGCGGCGATGCGCTCTGCATGCTCTATGCGTTCCGCTCCGAGTTCTACCGGCGCTTCGGCTACGGGCTCATCGAGCGCACGAACCTGCTCTCGCTCCCGCCCGATGCGCTGCCCGCGTCCGAGGAGTCGCGCCGCGTGCGCCGCATGCACATTCCCGACCGGCCCGCGGTCGTGCAGCTCTACGATCGCCAGGCCGAGGAGCGCGGGCACTTCGCGCTCGCCCGCCGGCCGGAGTGGTGGGACAAGCGCCTCTGGGGCTACGAGGGCGACTGGGTCGTCTACGAGGGCCGCCGGCGCGGCCAGATCGAAGGCTATCTCCAGTACCAGATCGACAGCGCTGAGGGCCCCTGGAAGCTCGTGCTCACGGTCAACGAGTTCGTGGCGAGCACGCCCGCCGCGCACCGCGGGCTCTGGGGCTACCTGCACGCGCTGCGCGATCAGGCGGTGGAGATCGTGACGGTCGCGCCGGGCGACGAGCTCTGGCTCGCCGAGCTCGCCGACGCGTCGAACCTGCGCGGCGATCTCAAGCTGGGCGTGCACCGCTCGAGCGGGCACCTGGGCTACGGCGCGATGCTGCGCCTCGTCGACGTGAAGGCGGCGCTCGAGGCGCTGCCGCTCGCGCCGCACGCGCGTGGCGAGCTCTCGCTCGAGACCATCGATCCGCACCTGCCGCAGAACTCGCGGGCGTGGCGGCTGCAGATCCGCGAGGGCCGGCTCCACGTGCGCCCCGAGCGCGCGGGGGCGGGCGGTGCACGGGCGCTGCCGCGGCTGGTCGCCCCGATGGACGCGCTCGGCTCGATCGTCGCGGGCACGCTCTCACCGGTGCGCGCGGCCGAGGGCGGGCTCGTCGAGGACGCCCGCGGCGCCGCGGCGATGCTCGAGCCATGGTTCCGCGCGCGGCCCGCGTTCCTCCACCCCATGAACGCGTTCTAGAGGACGCCCCACGTGAGCGAGACGCGCTGGACGGTCACCGCGCCGCTGCGCCCGAGATTCCGGGACACGGACGCGATGGGTCACATCAACAACGCGGTGTACGTCACCTATCTCGAGGTCGCGCGCCAGGAGTACTGGCGCACGTTCAGGCAGGGCGCCGACTACCGCGTGGTGCCGTTCATCCTCGCGCGCGTCGAGATCGATTTCCGCTCCGAAGCGCTCATGCGCGACGATCTGGAGCTGGCGATCCGCTGTTCGCACGTCGGCACGAAATCGTTCGGCTTCGAGTACGAGATTCGCGACGCCGCGACGCGGAGGCTGGTCGTGAGCGCCCGCACGGTGCAGGTGTTCTACGACTACGCCGCGAAGCAGAGCATCCCCATTCCACCCGAGATGCGCGAGCATCTCGAGGCGTTCGAGGGCCGCGCCCTCAAAGCCGCGAGGTGAGTCATGAAGGCTCGCTCGAAACCAGTCGATGCGATGTCCCGCCGCAAGTTCGTCGCGATGGTGGCCGCGGGCTCCGCGGCGCTCATGGCGAAGCCCGCCGAGGCGGCCGCGGCGGCGATCGCGCCGCGCAAGGGCCGCGCCGTCGTGACCGAGGCGATGAGCCCCGCCGATCGCAAGGAGTACCTGCGCCAGAAGCAGTCGACGCTCGACACGCTCAAGGCGATCCGCAAGCACGCGGTGCCCGAGGGGACCGAGCTCGCGCTCGTGTTCCACCCGCTCCGGCCCCGCCGGCGGGAGGGCTGAACCGATGCTCGACGAGGACGTCTACTTCCGCCCGGTGTCCTGGCTCTCGCTCCAGATCCAGTCGCAGAAGCTCTCGCCGGTCGAGCTCACGCAGGGCTACCTCGATCGCATCGACAAATACAGCTCGCGCTACAACGCGTTCGTCCACGTGACGCGCGACCTCGCGCTCGCGCAGGCAAAGGCGGCCGAGAGCGAGATCGCGGCGGGCAAGTCGCGCGGGCCGCTGCAGGGGATCCCGTGGGGCGCGAAGGATCTGCTCGCGACCCGGGACGCGCCCACGGGCTGGGGCACCCGGTTCCTCGCCGATCAGCGCTTCGACGAGGACGCGACGGTGGTCCAGCGCCTGCACGATGCGGGTGCGGTTATGCTCGGCAAGACGCACTGCGTCGAGTTCGCGGGCTGCCTCGGCTATCGCTATCCGAACGCGTCGGTCGCCGGCCCGGGACGCAACCCGTGGGATCCCGCGCACTGGACGGGCGGCAGCTCGTCGGGCTCGGGCGCGGCGGTCGCCGCGGGCCTGTGCGCGTTCGCGCTCGGCACCGAGACGTGGGGCTCGATCCTCTGCCCGTCCGCGTTCTGCGGCCTCACCGGCCTGCGGCCGACGTACGGCGCGGTCCCGCGCGCGGGCGCCATGGTGGGCGCGTACACGTTCGACAAGATCGGGCCGATGGCGCGCACCGCCGCCGACTGCCGCATGGTGCTCGACGTCATCGCGGGCCCCGATCCGCGCGATCCCACGACCGCGGAGCAGAAGGTCGAGCTCAAGGCCGGCTCGGGCCGGCCGATCGGCCAGCTGCGCGGCGCGCTCGTCACGCTCGATTGGACGAAGAGCGGCGAGCCGGACGTGAAGGTCGCCTTCGACGCCGCGCTCCCGGCGCTCCGGGGCGGCGGGCTGCGCCTCGAGGAGACGACGCTGCCCGACTACCCGGCGAGCGAGGTCTCGGGCACGCTCATCGGCGTCGAGGCGCTCGCGGCGTTCGAGACGTTCATCAACGACGGCCGCGTGAAGCAGCTCGTCGATCCGATGGCGCGTTACCAGCGCGAGATCGCCGCGCCCGTGACCGGCGCGGACGTGATGAAGGCGTGGCGCATGCGCCGCGAGCTGCAACAGCTCGTCGCGCAGTTCTTCGAGACGTACGACGTGATCGTGACGCCCAACTTCAAGTCCGTCGCCCCGCTCGCGACCGCGGATCTGAACGCCGCGCTGTCCTACGCGGATCCCGCCGGCGCGATCGGCGTCGGCTGCGGCCTGCCCGCGATCGCGCTGCCCACCGGCTTCGGCAAGGGCCACCTGCCGACCAGCCTGCAGATCATGGGGCCGCCGTTCTCGGAGGCGACGCTGCTCGACCTGGGCGAGATGTTCCAGCGCAACACGAACCATCACGCCGAGCACGCGCGCGTGGCGTGAGGCGAAGCGGGCGGAGCCGGCGGTTGGCCGCGCGCGGCGCGTGGTCGAACGAGACGTCGGGGGGCGCGGGGTCCGCGCTCACGTGCCCGCGGGCCGCGCGAGCGGACGCGAGGCGACGGCGATCCGCCCGGCGCCGCCCAGCACGAGGTCGTCCTCGCGGTGCGCGAGGTAGCGGGCGGTCAGCCGCTCGCGATCCCAGTCGTCGACGCCCTCGAAGCCCGCGGCGCGCAGCTCCTGTGCGAGCTCGGGTGGATCGAAGAAGCTGAGCCACGGCTCGCCCGCGGCGCGCAGCCGCGCCGCGAACGCCTCGACGACCAGCCGCTGGGCGAACGGCAGGCGCGAGGGCTTGAGGCCGTAGTCGAAGACGAGGGCGCCGCCTGCGCGCGTCGCGGCCACGACGACCGCGAACGTGGCGCGGATCGCGGCACGCTCGAGGTACGGCACGACGCCGAGCCACGAGAAGAAGGCCGGGCGCGACGGATCGAGCCCCGCGCCCTCCAGCGCCCGATCGAGCCGGTCGCGCTCGAAGTCGACCGGCACGTAGCGGAGGCTCGGGGGCGGCGTGATGCCGGCCTGCGCGAGGCGCTCGCGCTTGAACGCCTGCGTCGCGGGATGGTCGATCTCGAAGACGCGCAGTCCCGGGTGGGGATTGCGGTACGCGAACGAGTCGAGCCCGGCGCCGAGCACGACGTACTGCGCGAGCCCGCGCGCGACGTGGTCCGCGAGCAGGTCCTCGGTCAGCCGGCTGCGCACGACGAGGA
The DNA here is from genome assembly GCA_035500415.1 of Candidatus Acidiferrales bacterium. GTDB lineage: Bacteria > Eisenbacteria > RBG-16-71-46 > RBG-16-71-46 > RBG-16-71-46 > CAIXRL01. The sequence continues at coordinate 5,202 of DATJXF010000021.1, forward strand.
ACGCGCGCAGGTGCGCCGCGAACGGCCCGGCCTGCGCGCCGCGCGGGTCGGCGCGCAGCGCCGCCGCCTGCTCCGCTCCGAGCAGCGGGATGGCGATCGGATCCTCGAGCACCAGCGGATGATCGATCAGCTGGTGCGCGGCGCGACGCAGCGCGACGCGATCCGCCGTGCGGCTCGGACGTCCCGCGCGCATCGCTCTAGCGAAGCATCTCGTGCAGCGTCATCGTCGCGGCGCGCTCCTTGCCGTCGCGGCTCAGGCGCAGCGCGACGCGCCGGCCCTCGGCGTCGCGCTCGAAGAGGTCGTCGAGCGCCTGCGGCGTCCACTGCGAGGCGGCGCGGCCATCGATCGCGAGCAGCTCGTCGCCCTCGCGCACGCCCGCGCGCTCGGCGGGCGAGCCGGACAGCACCGACTCCGCGAGCACGCGGTCCCCTTCGCGCGTAAGCAGCAGCCCGGTGTGCGTGAACTCGTCCCGGGCGGTGTAACGCGCGCCCGGCTCCAGCCAGATGCGGCGCTGGTCGTAGTCGAGCGTCACCTTGAAGCGTTCGAGGATGCGGTTGCCGATGTTGCCGGCGAAGTCCTCGCTCGCGAACGCACCCTCGGTCGCGTGCGAGATCGACACCATCGGATCGCTCCAGCGGTAGGGCCCGATCGCCATCGTGTGCATCCGACCGAGCGTCGATTCGAACTGCCCGCCAAAACCCGCACCGGTCACCGGGCGCGTGTCCCGCAGGCGCTTCTCGAGGCCGTTGCGCTGCGCGAACGGCGCGTGCAGGTCGACGGTCGAGCTGCTGCCGAGATCGAGCCGGAAGAGGCCGTCGTACTTGCCGTCGAGCGTGGCCTTCACGGCCGGCACGATGCCGTTCAGGACCATGGGCAGGGCCGCGCCGGTCGCGGGCGCGGTGAACGTCTTCGGATCGTGGAGCGTGAGAACGCCCTTGTCGTAGTCGACCGTGACGACGAAGCGGCTGATGAAGTCGTAGCCGAGTACGCCCGCCATGTCGCGCCAGAAGAAGCGCGAAAACGTCGGATTGACGGACATGACGGCGACCTTCAGATCGCGCAGCTCGACGCCGTCGTCGCCGGACTGGACCGCGAGCGAGCCGATCGTCGTGAACGACGCGGTGCCGGATGCGCCGGCGCCCGCCGCCTGCATCTGCCCCTGCGCGTGCAGGCCGTGCGCGGCCGCGAACGCGCTGTCGAGCACCGTGATGCTGGCGCCGGTGTCGAACAGGAAGTCCTGCGGCGGGCCCCCGTCGATCGACGCCTTGAGCCAGAGGTGGCGCGCGCGGTACTCGAACGGCAGCACCGCCTCGCCCGGCGTCTTCTTCCACGCGAGCGCGTTGCCGCCGCCGCCCCCGGGTGCCGCGAACGGGACGTGCGAGACGTCGACGTTCACGGCGAACGAATCCGCCAGCGTGCGGAGCTGGTTCGCCGGCATCATCGGTGTCACGGTCGCGGTGACGAACGGGCGTTGCCGCCCCGCGGCCAGGCGCCAGTCCGAGTACGTCGTCACGATCTGCGATTGATCGTGCTGCGCCTCCTCGCGCGCGAGCAGTCCGGTCGCGTCCGAGAACCACAGCCGTCGCGGCTTCAAGTCACCCTCATCGGGGGCACTCACCGCGAGCACGGTGTAGGCGCCCAGCGAGTCGCGCTCGTGGCCCGCGAGCTCGAGGTGGCCGCCGCCGGCGTCGGGATCCGCCCAGCGCTCGAGCTCGAACCACACCCCGACCCTCGCTTCGACCGAGTCGCGGTCGGCGAGACGCGTGACGCGCCCCGTCGTCGGATCGGTGCGCCAGCTCACCGCGCCGTCGGTGCCCTCTTCGAGCTTGAACGGCCCGAGCTCGGTGCGGCTGTACTGCCGGTCGGGCCCGACGTTCCACGTCTCCGTCGTGCCCGAGAAGCCGAAGCCCTCGACGCGGGCGTGGGTGTAGGTCGAGTGCTCGGCGGCCGCCGCGGCCGTCCCGCCCGTCGCCTCGAGGTAGCGCGCGATCACGCGGGCCGCATCGGGCGAAACGTCGGCGCACGCGACGCGCGTGGCGGCGACGCAGGCGAGGAACGACAGGGATGTCGTGCGAATCGTCATCGTGCTACCTCCCGACGGGCCCGGCGCTCGCCGCCTGCAGCCGCCGCGTGAACTCGGCCGCGGAGATCTTGCCCTCGATCCGCAGGTCGCGCCGTTCGCTGCCGTTCGATCCGAGCAGCACGATTGTCGGTACGCCGTGGACGTCGAAACGGCGCGAGGCGGGCGTGTCGCCGTGGGTGAGATCGGCCTCGTAGGCGTCGAACGCGCGCGCCGCGGCGAGCACGTCGCGCTGCGGGAACACCTGTAACTCGAGCTCGTGGCAGGGCACGCACCAGTCGGCCGAGAAATCGACCAGCACGGGCCGGCCCGCGGCCAGGCTGGCGCGAACGGCCGCCTCGTCGTACGGCCGGAACGCGAGCGTGTGCGCCTGGGCGCTCGTCATCTGAAGCACGAGCGCGACGCCGCCCAGCACCGCGGCCGTTCCCGCGAGGCGCTTGAAGCGGCGGAAGCGCGCCATCGCGTTCGCGCTCTTCTCCATGAAGCCAAGGTAGAGCCCGCCCAGCACCAGCGCGGCGGGGAGCACCCACGCCGATTGCCGCGCCGCGAGGCCGACCATGACGTAGTTGAGCCCGATCGCGACCATGAGCACGCCGAACACCTTCTTCGCCCACTCCATCCACTCGCCCGCGCGCGGCAGCGCGCTCAGCAGCCCGGACGAGGTCGCGAGCACGAGGTAGGGCGCGCCGAGCCCGAGCGAGAGCGTGAGCATCGTCTGGACGCCGAACCCGACGCTGCCGCGCTGGCCGATCACCGCGAGCACGCCGAGCAGGAACGGCCCGACGCAGGGCGCCGCCACGACACCGACCGCGAGGCCGGACGAGAAGAGGCCCGCGAGCGAGCTCGTGTTGGCGCCGCCCGCGCGGTCGAGCAGCCAGCCCGGCGCCTGCAGGTCGTAGACGCCGAACATCGAGAGCGCGAGCAGCAGCATGAGCGCCCCGAGCCCGACGCTCACGTACGGGCTCTGGAGCGCGGCGCCGAACAGCCGTCCGGTGAGCGCCGCGACCACGCCGAGCGCGGTGTACATGACGACGATGCCGAGCACGTACGCCGTCGCGTTCGCGGCGACGCGCGGCATGGGCTCGCGACGGCGCGCGCCGAAGATCGACACGGTGATGCCGAGCATCGGAAAGACGCACGGCGTGAGATTGAGGCCCAGCCCGCCGACGAAGAGGCCGATGAGCCAGACGATCCAGCCCCGCGCGAAGCGCTGCTCGAGCTTGCGCGTCGCCTCGTTCGAGGCCGAACCGCCCGCAGGCGGCGCGGTCATGAAGCCGTCGCCGTGTGAACCGGAGCCCGGGGCCGCTGCGCTCGCGGCGGTGTCGCCGGGCGCGACCGCGGCCGTGTCGGATGCCGGACCGGCGGCGGCCGCCGCCGCACC
>DATJXF010000022.1:0-4650 GCA_035500415.1 Candidatus Acidiferrales bacterium
GCGCGTTCATCGGCTGCCTCCCCGCGGCACGAGCCATACGACCGTGCGTGCCTCATCGGTGAAGACGCGCTGCGCGACGCGCTGCAGGTCCGCGGGCGTCAGGCGCGCAAACGCATCGAGCCGGCGCGTCCCCGCGGCGAGCTCGCGGCCCGCGAGCGCGGACTCGCCGAGCGCCTCGGCCTGCGCGCGCACGGTCTGGAGCCGGAAGAGCTCGCTCGTCACGTACTGCGCGCGCACGCGATCGAGCTCCGCGCCGTCCATCGGCTCGCGCGCGAGCGATCCGACGCCGTCGAGGAGCGCGCGCTCCGCCGTGCTCGAGTCGGCGTCCGGGCGCAGCGCCGCGAACGTCCAGAGCATCGAGCCGGCGTCGTGCCGGTCGAGGCCGGCCTGTGCGACCACGGCCTGGTGCCAGTCCTGGACGAGCGAGTGCGTCAGGCGCGCGTCGTCGCCGTGGCCGAGAGCCGCCGCGAGCAGCTCGAGCGCGGGCCCGTCCGGGTCTCCCGCGCCCGGCACGCGCCAGCCCGCGAGCAGCAGCCGCGCGGGCGTGTCGAACGTCTCCCAGACGCGGTGCCCGGCCGTGGGCGCGGGCGCGGAGGGCGTGGCGCCCGCAGCGCCGGCGCGGGCGACCGGCTCGAACAGCTGCCGCACGCGAGCGAGCGTCGCGGTCGGCTCGAAGCGTCCGACGATCGTGAGCACGGCCGTCGCGGGGCCGTAGTGCGCGCGCCGCCAAGCGTCCACCTCGTCCGGAGTAAGCTTCGCGAGCATCGCCTCGTCGCCCTCGAGCGGCTGCGCGCCGGGCAGCCCGGCGAGCACGTCGGCCGAGAGCCGCGCGACCGCGCGCGGCAGCAGCGGACGCTGCGCGCGCGCACGCACGTCGGCGATCGCGAGCCGGCGCGACTGCTCGAACGCCGCGGACGTGGTCCGAAGGCCCGCCATGCGATCGGCTTCGAGCACGAGCGCCTCGTCCGCGGCCTGCGCGGGCACCGTTTCCCAGAAGCACGAGTAGTCGGGCAGCAGCGACGTGCTGACGGTTCCCCCCGCCGCGGTCAGCCGTCGCACGTGCTCGCCGTCCGCGACGTTCGCCGAGCCGCGGAACATCAGGCGCTCGACCAGATGGCGCACGCCGGATTCGTCGCGCGGCTCGTCGGCCGCCGACACGCGATAGAAGACCGCGACGTCGACCGCGGTCGCGGAGGAGTCCGGTGCGAGCACGACCTGGAGACCGTTGCGGAGCTTGACCAGCGCGGGCGCCGCGCCCGCCGGGCGCGGGGACGCCAGCACGGCCAGCGCCGCCAGCGTGCAAAGGGACGCGGCGGTGCCGAATCGAATCATCCTGGGATCGTTCCTTTCAGGATCTTCAGCCGGGGATCAGCGGAGCAGCGCGAGGCGAAGGCTCGATCGACGCCCGGCGGCGGCGAACTCCACGAAGTACAGCCCGGGCGATGCCGCCCGACCGGATTCGCTCCGTCCGTCCCAGCTTGCAACGTAAGGGATGCCCGGGGCGAGCGGGCCGGACCAGAGCGTCCGCACGCGCCGCCCGGTCGCATCGTAGATGCGCACGGAGCCGGATCCCGCGTTCGCGTCCGCCGGGAGACCGAAGCGGATCGAAGCGGATCCGAACGCCGGGCGCATCGGGTTCGCCGAGGCGAGCGCGAAGCGCAGTGCGCCTCCGCCCGGCGGGATGCCGGCGGTGTCGGGCGTCCACCGCAGCGCGGCGAGACCGTTGGAGATGCCGTGGCCGTAGTTGTTGTCCGGCGTGTTCGCGCGGCTCGCGGTCGCCTTGATCGCCTGGATGACCGTGACCGCGGGCCACGTCGGTCGCGCCGACATCAGGCACGCGACGAGTCCCGCGGTGAGCGGCGTCGAGAACGACGTGCCCGAGAGGCGCACGTAGCCGTTCGCGCTGCCCGAGGCGTCGGCGAGCAGGTCGTACACACCCTGCGCGCAGACGTCGGGCTTCACGCGCCCGTCGGCGGTCGGGCCGCGCGAGGAGAACCCGGCGAGGTTGCCCGTCGAGTCGACCGCGCCGACCGTGAGCATACTGTCGCCGTTGGCGTCCGCGGGCGCGTCGATCGAGCCCGGCGCGGAGCCGCTGTTGCCCGCCGCGACGACGCACAGGATGCCCTTCGAGGCGGCGATCTCGACGGCGCGCGTGATGATCGTCGTGTGGCCGTCGAGCTGGCTGTAGGTGATGTCGTGCCCGGCGCTGTCCGGGAAGTCCATGTAGCCGAGCGACGTGCTGATGACGTCGGCGCCGAGGCTGTCCGCCCACTCCGACGCCATGAGCCAGTTCACCATCTCGATCGGCTTCTCGCTGGCGTCGTCCTCGGTGTGCGCGAGCAGGAAGGCCGAGCCGGTCGCGGGCCCTTCGTAGATTCCGCTCGCATTGCCGCCGAGCGCGCTCAGGCACCACATGCCGTGCTCCATGTAGTCCAGGGGCGGGTTCACGGCGGTGGTGTCCTGCACGCTCGTGCCGCCGCGCACGTAATCCATGGAGGCGAGCACGTTGATGTTCCGCGTCGCGGTGTGCTTGGTGTAGTAGTTGAAACCATCGTCGAGCACCGCGATGGTGACGCCCGTGCCGATGTAGCCCGAGTCGTGCATCGCGGTCACCTGGAGCCGCTGAAGCTGCGTGTACGTCATGCCCTCGTTGCTGAGCACGCCGTTCGCGCTCGCGGCGCCGATCGGCCGCAGGAGCGAAGCCGCCTCCGGGATCGGCGGGGCCTCGCGGTGGCGCGGCGCGGCGAGCGGCACGGGCGAGAGCATCCGAACGCAGCCGAGCTGGGCGAGCTGCGCGAGCTGGCCGCCCGAGGCGTGGACGGCGCAGCCGTTCATCCAGCGCGACCAGGCGTAGGGCGCGAGCCCCTGCGCGCGCAACGCGTCGAGGTAGCGCGGTTCGATCGGCAGATCGCGGTAGTCGACGAGCGGCGTCACCTGGTTGCGGATGCGGCGTGCGCGCGTCTTCGGCAGCAGTTCGCGCTCGGCCCGCGCCAGACGCGCGGCGAGATCGGCCTCGCCCTGCTCGCCCTTGTCGACGAACTCGACCCAGACCGGGACGGCCGGGGCGTCGGGCGCGAGCGCCGCAGCGAGCCGCGGATCGAGCTTCGAGAAGAGCGCGTCCGAAGCGGAGGCGGTCGCCGCAGCGAGACCGGCGAGCAGGGTGACGAGCAGGACGAGTCTCAACGCCGAACCTCCGACGAGCCGCGGCGTGACGTTCACGTGAGCGCCACCACTTCGAGCCCGGCTGTGATCGAACCCACTTCGAGGCCCGCCGCGTTGCGCACCGTGACGATGCGCTGTGCGGCGAGCCGTGCGACCTCCGGCGGGGTCAGCGCCCCGAGCTGTTCGAGCACGGCCGTCACCGCGGGTCCGATCGCCCGCTGCGCGCCGTCCTCGCACTTGATCGCGAGTCCCTCGCCCCGGTCCGTGAGCCCCACGAGCTGCAGGCCCTCGGCGCCACCCTTGGCGATCGACCGCCCCGCGGTCGCTTCCATCAGCTCCGTGCTCAAGCGCCCCGGCCCCTCGACCGCGCGCGGATACGCCGTCATGGCCCGAGCGATGCGGGCCAGGGCGCGCGTTCGCGCGTCGCCGCCGGGCTGCGCCGCAGCCGCAGCGAGCACCGCGTAGCCACGGGCCATCGCGGCCAGCGGCAGCGCGAACACCACCAGGCTGCAGCCGTCGACCGCCGTGCCCATCGACTCCGGGGCGACGCTGCAGACCTCGGCGACCGTCCGGTGAAGGAGCTGTTGCACGGGATGCGCGGGCCGGTGATAGCCCTCGACGGGCCAGTTCTCGGCCCGGGCGAGCGCCAGCAGACCGGCATGCTTTCCCGAGCAATTATTGTACAGCGGCGAGGGCGACGCGCTACCCCCGCGAAGCGCGGCCAGGGAGGCCGCGTCCTCGGGCTCGTGGAAGCCGCAGACGAGGTGCTCGGCCCCGAGGCCGATGCGCTCGAGGATCGAGCGGACCAGCGCGAGGTGGTAGGCGCTCCCGACGTGCGAGGCGGCCATCACCGCGAGCTGCTCGTCGCTGAAGCCCCAGCGCTCGGCGTGGCCGCGCTCGACCAGCGGCAGGAGCTGGAACGGCTTGGCCGAGGAGCGGAACGTCGTCACGAGCTGCGGATGCTCGCTCGCCGTCAGCAGCCGTCCGCGCGCATCGACGTGGGCGAGCTCGAGGCGGTGGCGGCTCTCGACGATCTCGCCGCGGCGGACGAGCACTTCGAGGTGAACTCGCATGTTTCCCGGTCGGGTGCGGCGGATGGCGCCCGGCGGGGCGCCGCGCTCAGAGGATGACGATGAACCGGTTCTGGAACGCGAACGAGCCGGCCGTGACGCGGTACATGTAAATGCCGGACGCCACGAGATGGCCGCGATCCGTGGTGAGATCCCAGGACTCGTAGTCCCGGACCGCGTCGTCATGGTGCAGCGTTCGCAGCAGGTCGCCCGCGACCGTGTAGATCTTGATCGTGGCGTGAGCGGGCAGGTTGATGAAGTGGATCTCGTGCTGGCCCACCTGGTCCCAGGCCTCGTGGCCATTGTAGGGATTCGGCACGACGCCGACGCCTTCGAGGTTGCGCGTCGGGCCGCCCGTCGGCTCGATCGGACCGACGAGGTTGTGCAGCTTGTTGTTGAGGTTGGGGCAGGTCGCGGG
>DATJXF010000023.1:0-14970 GCA_035500415.1 Candidatus Acidiferrales bacterium
CGAGACGCGTCACGTTCTCGCCCAGGCGCGTGAGGATCGTCGTGATGCGCTCGCCCTCGAGCACGCGCGTCGCGGCGATGGCGTCGTCGAGCGTTTCGCCCGGCATGAAGCGCCGCGTCGCGCGCCGGACGAACGGCCAGCGCATGGCGTGATCGCGCAACCAGGCCGACTGCGAGGCCGAAAGCAGCACACGGCGCATCAGGGCCACGGGGTTCCCTCCGGACACGTGCGGGCGGACGGGCGGACGGGCGGACTCTAGCGTCTCCGGGGCGTCGCGTCAGGCCGCGCGCGACGGCCGATGCGCCCCGCCGCTACGAGGCGGCCGCACGCCGGGCGTGCTCGGTTGCCCCCACGCGTCGCCATTCGCCGGTCGCATCGACCAGCTCGTAACGATCGAGGTGGCGGCGACCCTCGCGCGCGACGAAACGCACGCCCTCGAGCAACGTCTGGAACTCAGCTTCGGTCGTGACCGGCGAGAACCCGACGCGCACCCAGCCGGGCTTGACGCCGCAGTGGCCCTGCTCCAGCAGGCCACGGATGTGGCGCGAGACGTCGTCGTCGATCCGCAGCAGCTCGTGGCCGTAGGGCCCGGCGCACATGCAGCCGCCGCGCACCTGGATGCCGAAGAAGTCGTTGAGCAGCGCGACCGCGAAGTTGTGGTGCAGGCCGTGGAAGATCATCGAGACGACGCCGAGGCGCTCGGTCTCGAGATCGCCGAGGATCTCGATCCCGGGCTCGCGCGTCCACTCGGCGAGCGCGCGGCCGAGGTAGTCCTGCTCGATGCGGCGAATGCGCTCGGCGCCGACGGCGCGCTTGAGATCGAAGCACAGCCCGGCCTGGATGCTGCCGACGATCGGCGGCGTGCCGCCGGTCTCGCGGTGGGACGTCTCGGTCAGGTAGACGTGCTCGGTCGGCGAGGTGTAGAGCACCGTGCCGCCGCCCGGCTCGCTCGGCACGCGGTTCGAGAACAGCCGCCGGTTCGCGATCAGGAGCCCCGGCGAGCGCGGGCCGCCGAGGAACTTGTGCACCGAGAGGAACACGGCGTCGAGCGCGGCCTCGTCGTCCGGCTGGCCGTCGGCCCGACGCGGGTGCAGGTCGATCTCGACGTACGGGCCCGCCGCGGCGTAGTCGAAGAACGCGAGCGCGCCGTGACGGTGGAGCACGCGCGCGAGCGCGTGGCAGTCGTTGAGGATGCCGGTCACGTTCGAGGCGGCCGAGAACGTGCCGATCTTGAGCGGCGCGTTCTTCCAGCGCGCGAGCTGCGCATCGAGGTGCTCGGGCGAGACGCGGCCGCGCTCGTCGAACTCCACGTAGACGGTCTCGGCGATCGTCTCGCGCCAGGTGATGTCGTTGCTGTGGTGCTCCATCTGGCTGCGGAAGACGACCGGGCGCTCGGACTCCGGGATCAGGCGCGAGAGCTCGAAGCGGTCCTCGAGCGCGCTCGGCAGGCGCAGTCCCATGACGGCGATAAGGCGGTTGACCGCGCCGGTCGAGCCCGAGCCGACGGGCAGCACGACGTCGTCCGCGCTCGCGCCCACGCAGGCTGCGATGCGGCGGAAGGCGCGCTCGTACCAGTGCGTCATCGTGCGGCCGGTCGAGGACGTCTCGGTGTGCGTGTTGGCCATGTAGGGCAGCACGCGCTCGTTGAGCGCGTCCTCGACCGCACGGTGGAAGCGGCCCGAGGCGATGTAGTCGAAATAGAGCAGCGGCTTCTCGCCCTCGGGGGTCGCAAGGCGCGCGTCCGCGCCGATCACGCCGCGGCGCAGCTGCGCGAGAAACTCCGCCTCCTCGCGCGCGTCCGTCGTCGCGACCGTCGCGGGTGGAGTCTCATCGTCGAGCGCGACCAGCGGTCCGAAACTGCCCTGGGCCATGGTGTCCTCGGGGTGGAAGCCTCGTCCCAGACGTTATCGGGTTTTCACGGGCGGCGCAGCCTCGAAGCTCGCCGCGGCGGGCGCCGTCGCGTCCGGGCCCGCAGTGGGCTCCGGCGCGGTGGCGAGCATGCGGCGGACGTTCGCGGCGACCACCTCCGGTGCGACGTCCGCGATCGGCCGGCCGGGCGCGGAAACGCTCGCCAGGCCCCGCCACGGCGCGTCGATCCACTCCGCGACGCGGAGCTTCGCCTCGCCGTCGTGGTCGCTCATCACGCAGGCGAACGGGCAGCCGCACATCTGGAACACGTGGCCCGGCCCGCAGTCGTTGCCGACGGCGCCGCGAGCGCTGAAAGCGAGTGCCGCGAGCTCGGCGACCGGGCGGGCGACGACGCAGCGCGAGCGCTCCGCGACCGGCGAGGCCGCGATCCGCGCGGCGAGCGCGGCCTCCTGCGGCCCCAGCACCCACGCGAAGCGCAGCGACGCATCGTCCGCCGCGAGCTGCGCGGCGAGTTCGAGGAAGTGCCCGGCGCCCCAGCGCTTGAAATCGCCCGCGCCGCCGCCGGGCAGGATCGCGAGCTCGCCGCGTTCACGCGCATCGGGCGCCACCGCCGCCGCGAGGCGGAACCAGGGATCGAGCGGCGCGGCGAGCGCGTCCTCGCGGCGCTCGATCAGCGTCAGGTACTTTCGCGGCCGGTAGATCGAGGTGTCGTGGGGGACGCGCCGCGTGTACGCCAGGGGCGCGAGCCACGAATCGAAGCCCGCGCGCTCGCGCGTGCCGCTCGTCGCGACGGCGAGATCGAGCCAGCGCGACGCGGGCCGCAGCACGATCGCGGCGTCAGGCGCGAAGCGCGCGAGGCGCGCGCGCACGTCGGCGAAGCGTCCGGTGTAGCGCACGAGCTGGTCGGCGGCGCCGAGATCGACGAGCTGCGCCGCCTCCTCGAAGGGCGAAAAGAGCGCGACGCGGGCAGCGGGGTGGCGCGTGCGCAGCGCGTGGAGCAGCGGCAGGTGGACGATCAACGCGCCGAAGAACGGCCGGTTTTCGACGAAGACCGCGATGCGGTCCGGGCGGCGGCCAGCCTCGTGTGCGCCGCTCATCCGCCCGGCCGGATGGCCAGCGTGGCCATGAACGGCGCGATGAGCTCGCCGAGCGCGTGGCCCGGCCAGCCGTCCTCGTAGAGCGCCGCGAGCGTGAAGCCGGCTTCGAGCTGGCCGCCCAGCTGCGCCTCGAGCGTGTGCCCGAACGCGAGCGGCTCGCCCTCGGCGCGCATGCGCTCGAGCCGCTCGGGGCTGCGCGCAACGAGATCGGAGTAGGGCACGCGATGGCGAGCGACCAGCTCGCCGCGTTCCATCTCGTCGTCGTCGAAGAGGAACGCGAACGGCTGGCAGAAGCCGGCGAGCAGCCGGCCGCCCGGCCGCAGCACGCGGAAGCACTCGCGCCAGACCGGCACGGGATCCGGCACGAACACGTTCGAGACGGGGTGGAAGACGAGGTCGAACGCGCCGTCGGGAAAGCGCGAGAGGTCGCACATGTCGCCCGCCTGGATGACCATCGCGAGCCCGTCGCGATCCGCGACCGCGCGGTCGCGCTCGAGCTGTGAGGGCGAGAGGTCGAGCAGCGTGACGCTCGCTCCGGCCGCGGCGAGCACACACGCCTGCTGGCCGCCGCCCGACGCGAGCGCCAGGACGCGCGCGCCCGCGAGCCCGCCGAACCACGCGCGTGGCACGGCGCGGGCCGGCGTCAGCACCACATCCCAGCGGCCCGCGCGCGCGGCGGCGATCACCTCGGGCCCGACGGGCACCGTCCAGGGATTGCCCTTCGCGGCCTGCCGCTCCCACGCTTCGCGATTGAACTCGAGGACGTCCACGCGGTCGGGGCGCTCGAAAGCGATCAGCTCGGCAGGTTGAAGCAGTCGATCGACCAGTCGATGCCGCGCTTGGGATCGTGCGCGACGATGTCGTGGGGATCGAGGATCACCTCGTCGTCGAGCACGCCGACGATGGTGATGCCGATCTCCGCCGGACGGATGTAGACGCGGTCGTCGGTGAACTTGAGCTGGCAGCGAAACGCACCGAAGGTCGTGCTCACGGCCTTGCCGTCGTACCAGCGGCCGTCGACGCTCTGGCCGTGGAACGTGGCCGCGCCCGCGCGGTTCGCACGGCCCGCGAACACCGCGAGCGCGACGGCGGCGACCAGCAGGGCACGGCGCATCCCCAGCGGCATCGGATCTCCTCCTCAAGAATGCGCCCGGCGAACGCCTCAAGGATAACAGAGGCCCCGGCGCGTCACAGGCGCATTCGGCGCGGGCGGAGCGGCGTCCGGCCGCGCGAGGGCCGCCCGCGCGAGGGCGGCGCGAGCCCGCGACGCGCGGCGGCCGGCTACTCGCCGCGCTCGACCCCGGCCTGCCCCGGCGCGTCCTCGTGGAGGCGCAACGCCGCCTTGCGGCGCGCGCGGAAGAACTCGCGCAGCAGCTCCCCGCACTCGCCCGCGAGCACGCCGCGCGTGATCGGCACGCGATGGTTCAGGCGCGCCTCGCCGGTCACGTCGAGCACGGAGCCGCAGGCGCCGGCCTTGGGATCGTCGGCGCCGTAGACCAGGCGCCCCAGCCGCGCGAGCACGATCGCGCCGGCGCACATCGTGCAGGGCTCGAGCGTCACGTAGAGCGTGCACTCGCTCAGCCGCCAGGACTCGAGCGCGTTCGAGGCCGCGCCGATGGCGATCACCTCGGCGTGCGCGGTCGCATCCTGCAGCGCCTCGACCTGGTTGTGGCCACGCCCGACGATCGCCCCGTCGTGCACGATCACGCAGCCGACCGGCACCTCGTCGCGCTCGAGCGAGGCGCGCGCCTCGCGCAGCGCCGCGCGCATGCCCGCTTCGTCGTCGAACGCCGGCATCGCTCAGTTCGCCGCGGCCGGCGCCGCGCGCGCCGGAAAGCGCGCCGCCCAGCGCGTGAGCAGGCGCAGCAGCAGGTCTCGCTCGCTGGGCAGCGTCGGATCCGGAGCCGCCGAGGCGCTGCTCTCGAGCCCGTGCGAGGTCTGCACCGCCTCGTGGTACTGACCTTCCGCCGTCTCGCTTCCGCTGGCGCTCCAGAGCAGCGTCCCCGTCGAGTCGACGAGCGCGAGGTGGAGCTGGACCGATACCGAGGGCGTTCCGGAATCGAGCGGCGCCACGTCGACGCGCTCGTAGCGATCGATCCGCCCGCACAGCACCGCGCGCGCGCCCGCGACGCGGCTCACGAGCGGCGCCTGCAGCGAGTCGAGCCGCCCCTGCTGGAGCAGCGCGTGGCTCACCGCCTTCGCGAGCGAATCGCCGCCCGCCGAGACGATCGCGTCGTTCGTGGTCGTCCACGTCACCCACCGATAGCCCTTGGCGTGGAACGCCTGCTCAAGCGCGCCCTGCGCCGTGACGCGCGCCGTGGCGTTGCCGTCGTAGGTCGCGAGCGGAAGCAGCGCGATCGCCGTGATGCCGCGCGCGGCGAGATCGGGCGCCTGCCAGAAGAGATCGGTGTTCGAGGCGGCGCGAGCGGGCGCGGCGGCGAGCGCGAGCGCGGCGATCAGGGCAACCAACGGCGCGGCGGTCCGGGCGGTGGGATGGTGACGCATGTCAGTCACCTCGCGGTCGCGCCGCCCGTGCCGCGGACTCGCCGTGCGACGCGCCATCGAGCTCGAAATGGCGGGCCCAGGAGGATTTGAACCCCCAACCTTCTGATCCGTAGTCAGACGCTCTATCCAATTGAGCTATGGGCCCGCACCGGCTGTCTTGAATCGGGACCCCGGCGGGTCCCTCGGTGGCGGAGTGGAGAGGATTCGAACCTCCGGGTCGGTTTTACCCGACCAACCGCTTAGCAGGCGGCTGCCTTCGACCGCTCGGCCACCACTCCGTAACGACGCTGGCGGAGGGAGTAGGATTCGAACCCACGGAGCTTGCGCTCAACGGTTTTCAAGACCGTCGCCTTAAGCCACTCGGCCATCCCTCCGCTTTGTCTCACAACGACTTAGCCTGAGGCTTGGTCAGAGTTGGTCTACCCCGCGTGTTACCCCTCAACCAACTTACAAGGGCGGCAGACTACAACGGCTCAGCAGTCTTAGCAACCGACGCGTCGCCGGTCCCAAGCCATTCCACCCCAGCGTGTTACCTGTGGACAAGCGGCCTAGACATCCACAACACGTTTGCTGTCATTAAGTTACGGCAGGACGGCGTTTCGATGCGACGCGACCTGCAAGCGTGCCGGCTCGCGGGCTCGTCGCAGGACTCACACGCCTGACTCAAGGCCGACTTTCTGCACTCCATCCCACGCCGAAGCAAAGGCTGAGGGCGTGCTTTGAGCAAGCGTGGGCGATGTACGTCGGGAGCATGCGAGACAGGGAGATAGTGATGGTGGGGTTCACACCAAGGTTGGATCTTCTCTCACACTGTTCTTAACCCAGTCGCTTAGCCCGTACTTGAAGTCGGAACCGACGTAGACCAATTGCTCCGGCCTGAAGAGCACCTTCTTAGCAAGAAGCGTCAGCGCAACTCCGTCGTCGTGAGGTGCGGAGAGAATGCCGTCCGGTCCGTTGAGTAGCTCGCGGATTACCAGCCTCTCCTCCGGCGATAGGTTTCTAAGAATGGAGACTTGGTTTCGCTTGGCTTCCTCGAGTCGGCGCGTCTTTTCGTGCTCGCGGGCGGCACCCTCAGTCGCTTGCCTCCTACCCTTCGTCGCCTCGCTGACTACCCACTGGAGGCCGAGGGCAGTTGCCAGGCAGATGCAGACGATGAATGCCAGCCCGATCCACTGGCGATCTTCCGCCACGAACTTCGTCAGCCCGATCGCCGCTACGATTGGGGTCGCAAAGAGCAGCACAGCTCCAGCCCCTGCCAATGCGAGAAAGTGCCATCCATTTGGCTTGAGAGCGGAGAGCGCGTGTGGCCAAGGGAAACTCACGGCTTTGGCTCCAGATACTGCCGGAACGTCCGCCATTTCTTTGGGTGGCAGAACACTTCGAGCATGTGCTCGCCATTCGTTCCGGGGATCGGATCCTCGAACTTTTCGTGAGTATCTCCCTGGTGGATGACCGAGCCATCGTCAGCGTATTGGAGCACCCGAAGGATTCGGAGCCGCTGATGAACGCAGTCGATCTCCCACTTCGTCCTCGTCATCAAGTAGTTCGCGTACTCTGACGACGACTGCCCGTTTCGTTCCCGATCAGCAATCACCGCCTCACGCGCACTTGTGTAGGTGTTCGTCGAATCAAGGGATTGAATCCCGACCGTCCACACAGTCGAAGTTCCCCGCGGAGTCCGCTTGATCGTTCGCGGGATGAACCAGTAGTGCTCGTGACCACCACCACCGAAGTACACCCAGTTCTCGTGGACTGCTGTGGCGTATTGGTCGAGCAACGGCTGAGGGATGTTCGCGGTAGTGTCTTGGGGCTCCTGAGCTCTCGCTGCGACTGGCGAGGCAAGGGCCAAACCGGCAAGAAAGACGAGAACGTGCGGTCGCATAGCGGCCTCCTTAGCACCGCATCCTAGCACTTTAGCTGGTATACACTTAGGCTGCCGTTGAGCGTCCATTCCCGTCCGTTCGAGTCTCCCCAGGGGCAAGAACACAACCCCCTCCGTTGGGACGTGGGGGGCTGCCCGAACGTTCGTTAGTGGATTTGTAGTGCTGCACCTTTCAAGGCCGGCTTCTCAGGCCACTCCGCCGTCCCTCCACCCTGTGCCAACACTTGAAGCTACGGTGCAGAGTCGCGTGGCTCAAGACGTACCCGGCTCGGCGCGCGTCCCCCTGGCCCGCGAAGGGCGGCCGAACTACCTCCGCGCTCGCGAAGCGCGCAAGCAACCGTGCGGGCGCGCACGCGCCCGATGCTATGCTTTCGTTCGAGGAGCGGCACCTCTCGGAAATCCCCACACGCCCGCTCCGGCTTCGCGTTTCCGGCGCGACGGCGCCCGCCCCACTCCGCCGCCGGAAGGAGAAACGGCCATGCCGCGTCCCCGTTCGCGTGCCGTCGTCTTCGCATTCGCTTCACTCGGCGCTGCCCTGGCCGCACTCCTCCTGCCCGCCGCCGCGCGCGCGTTCTGGTCCACGAACCCGAACTCGGCGCTGTCGATCTGCAACGCGGCCCGCCAGCAGCAGTACCCGTCCGCGTGCACCGACGGCGCCAACGGCATGCTCGTCACGTGGGAGGACCACCGCGACACGCTCACGACCGGCGTCGACATCTTCGCGCAGCGCATCGGTCCCGACGGCACCGTAGGGGCCGGCTGGCCCGTCAACGGCGTCGCGGTGTGCAGCCTCGCGGGCGAGCAGACGAACCCGGTGCTCGTCTCCGACGGCGCGGGCGGAGCGATCATCGCGTGGCGCGACCTGCGTGGCGCGACGCCGGCGATCTACGCCGATCACCTGCTCGGCACGGGCGCGCTCGATCCCGCGTGGCCGACGAACGGGCGGCTCGTGTGCAACGCCGCCAACGGCCGCGGCAATCCGTTTCTCATCTCCGATGGCGCCGGCGGCGCGATCATCAGCTGGACGGACGAGCGCGACAGCGTGAGCGGATCGCAGGACATCTACATCCACCACGTTCAGGCGAGCGGCGCCGTCGATCCCGCGTGGCCCGCCAACGGACTGCTCGTGTGCAATGCCGCGGGATTCAAGTATTTCTACGGCACGTTGGTTTCGGACGGCTCGGGCGGGGCGTTGATCACCTGGGGCGACTACCGGAGCAACACGAGCTGGGACATCTACGCCAGCCACGTGCTCCCGACGGGCTCGATCGACCCGGCGGTGACCGCCAACGGCACGGCCGTCTGCACGCTGGCCAGCGACCAGATCTACCCCTCGATCTGCAGCGATGGCGGAACCGGCGGCGCGTACGTCGCCTGGACCGACTATCGCGCCGGCGACAACAACGCGCGCGTCTACGCGACGCGGCTCAAGCACACCGGCGTGCTGTTCGTGACCTGGCCCGCCAACGGACTCGAGGTCTGCCCCGGCCCGGCGAGTTTCCAGTACCTGCCCTACCTGGCTGCGGACGGCGCGAGCGGCGCGATCGTCGCTTGGGACGACTATCGGAGCTCCGGTGCGGGCCAGGTATTCGCGCAGCACCTGCTCTCCACGGCCGCGGTCGATGCGGCCTGGCCGCCCAACGGCGTCCCGATGAGCACGAGCACGCTCAGCGACAACGTGGACGCCATCATCTCCGACGGCGCGGGCGGCGCGTTCATCACGTGGCAGCTCTACACCGTCGCCGACGAGTTCACGCCGGACAACCTCTACGCGGGTCACCTGCTCTCGACCGGAGCCGTCGATCCGGCGTGGCCGGCGGCGGGCCGGGCGCTCGACACGACCAACGGCAACGAGTTCTTCACCCAGATCGTCCTCGACGGCGAAGGCGGAGTCGAGATCGCGTGGGAGCATGGCCACGTCAACGGCCTCTTCACCGACGACATCGACGGCACGCGCCTCGCCTATAACGGGCTCGAGGCGCCGGAGCCCACGATCGCCAGCGTCGACGACGTGCCGGACGACCAGGGCGGGCAGGTCGTCGTGCGCTGGAACGCGAGCTGGACCGACACGCTGCCCACGCTTCCCGTCGCGAGCTACACGCTCTGGGAGCGGCTGACCGGCACCGCCGCCGCAGGCGCGATCGAACGCGGGGCGAGCGTGCTCGACGCCCGGGCCACGGGCGCCGCCCGCGCCGCGCCGGGCCCGGGGACGCTGCGCGTGACGGGCAGCACGAGCGCGCCGATCTACTGGGAGTACCTGGCGAGCGTGCCCGCGCGCGCCTTCACGGGCTATGCCTGCCAGGTCGCAACCAACGCCGACTCGACCGAAGGCGGCATCCCCTGGGACGTGTTCTTCGTCGACGCCCAGCTCAAGTCCGGCGCGCTCTACTACAGCTCGGGGCAGGACAGCGGTTACTCGGTCGACAACCTCCCGCCCGCGATGCCCGCACCCTTCACGGCCACGTACTCGGCCGGCACGGCGTATCTCCACTGGCAGCCGAACCGCGAGTCCGATCTCGCCGGCTACCGGCTGTATCGCGGCAGCTCGCCGTCGTTCACGCCCGGGCCCTCGAACCTCGTGGTCGCGCAGTCCGACACGGGCTACACCGACGTCGCGGGCGGCGCGTACGACTACAAGCTCTCGGCCGTGGACATCCACGGCAACGAAAGCCCCTATGCATTCGCGCAGCCGGCGGGCACGACGGGCGTGCCGACGGCTCCCGCGCGCTTCGCGCTCGAGCCCGTGGGCCCCAACCCCATCCGCGGCGACGCGCTGGTCGTCCGCTTCTCGCTGCCCGAGCCTTCGCCCGCGCGGCTCGAACTCTTCGACGTCAACGGCCGGCGCGCGGCGCTGCGCGAGGTCGGCGATCTCGGCCCCGGCGCGCACACCGTCGACCTCTCGGCAGGCGGCGCGTTCGCGCCGGGGCTCTACCTCGTGCGGCTCACGCAGCGCGGCCGGATCCAGAGTCGCCGCGTCGCCGTGCTCGAGTAACGGGCCGTCCTCAGCGCGCAGCCGCGGTCTTGAGGTCGCTGCGGCCGAGCACGGCCTGCGCGAGCGCAGGCCAGCCGGCGGCCGGCCCTGCGCCCTCGCCCGTGCCGCGCACGTGGCCCGAGCGGTCGATCAGGCACCACGTCCCGCGCAGGCGGTTCGTGGCGCCGATCGTCGCGCCGTACGGTCTCGCGATCGCGGCGTGCGGATCGGCGAGCAGGCTGTAGGTGAGGTTGCAGCGCCGGATCGTGCGCCACGCCCCCGCCTCGTCGTCGCTCGTCACGCCGACCGCGACGATGCCCGCGCGCAGCAGGCTCTCGTGGTCACGCTCGAGCGCACGCAGCTCGTCGTCGTTCGCGCCGAAGACGAGCAGGACGTCGCCCTGCTCGAGCAGGTTGTGGAGCCGCTGCCAGAGGTAGTCGTGCGACTGGAACGTGAAATCGGGTGCGATCGAGCCCGCGACGGGTGCGGAGGCAGCGGCCGCGGGCTCGAGTCGGATCGCGACATCTCGAACGTCGGAAACGGCCGGGGACGTGGCGGCGAGCAGCCCCGCCACGAGCAAGGGGCCGAAGGTCATGCAATCCTCCAGGGAGCGTGAACGGGGTGTGGGGCGCGCCGGAAGACGGCCCTCGGCGTAGGACGGGGCCGCGACACTCAGCAACTCGCGGGCCGGCAGGCCGCGGCGGTCGCGAGCGGGCGTAAGTCGCGGATCCCGCGGGCGTGGCGCGCGCCGCTGCCGCGCGGCGCCATCGCGCGAGGGCTTGTTCGCATGCAGCCTGCACGCGCGCGCCGTGCGGGGCGCGCGCGCGAGGCGTGCGAAACGTCAGAACATCGTGGTCTGGTCGAGCCGTCCGATGCGGCGCGCGCGCCGCTCGAGCGCGTGATAACCCCAGAGTGAGAGCAGCGAACCGACGAGCGTCGTCGCGGCGAGCCCGCCCAGAACCGCGACGTCGGACCAGTGCGCGAGCAGCGCGTTGGTGTGCGCCCCGAGCAGGAAGCGGCGCAGCGCCTCGTACCACCACGTGAAGGGCAGCGCGAGCGCCACGTACGGCAGCGGCCAGGGCAGCAGCTGCGTCGGGAAGATGACGCCGCAGACGAGGAACAGCACGAGCGCGACGCCGTCGAGCACGACGATCGCCGAGCGCGCCAGCACGAGCGACCAGCCCGCGAGCAGGAAACCGACGAACAGCGTCGCGACGAGGCCGAGCACGATCGACAGCGCGAGCGGCAGCGGCTGGACACGCGCCCAGTCCCACCGCACGCCGAGCGCGAACCAGCCGGTGAGCAGCATGATCGCGACGCTGATGGTCGCGAGCGTGAACTTGACGCTGGAGCGGCCGGCCAGGTAGGTGAGCAGCCCCATCGGGGAGGTGAAGACGTACTTCAGCGTCTCGAACTCCTCGCGCTCCTCGAACACGGCCCAGCCCATGCCGACGATCATGCGGTCGACGTAGGAGTGGAACGCGTTCGCGACGTAGAAGCCCGCGAACGCGACGCCGTGCGCGCCGGGGCCGCGCACCGCGCGGTACATGAGCGCGAGGATCAGCGCGACCGAGAGCGGGCGCGCGACGACGTAGATGCCGAAGAGCACGGGATCGGCCCAGTTGCCCTCGACCATCCAGCCGAACCACGCGACGCTGCGCAGCCGTGCGAGGCGGAGGCTCATTGCCATCGCTGGGTGAGCCTCCCTTCGCGCTTCGAGAGCCGCTCGAGATGCTCGAGCGAGAGCCGCGCGAGCACGAGCAGCAGCACGGCGAGCGCGCACAGCCCGGCGAGCTCGTACCGGACCGGGAAGAGCCCGTGCGCCGCCGGCCCCATCAGCACCTGGCGCAGCGCGTCCACGCCGAGCGCGAGCGGCAGCAGGCCGGCCGCAAACGCGCCGACCGAGCCCAGCGTGCGGATCGGGAAGTAGAGCCCCGAGAGCATGAACACCGGATCGGTGAGCGCGTTGCAGGTGTGCCACGCCTCGCGGCCGTAGAGCAGGAACAGGCTCGCGAGCATCATTCCGAGCGCGTAGAGCGCGGCCATCGTCGCGAGGAACACGGCGATGAGCACGCCCGGCGAGAAGGAGGCGAAGCGCACGTGGAACACCCACACGCCGAGCGCGACGCCGACGAGCGAGCGCAGCGTCGTGCCGACGAGCCCGCCCACCGCCATGCCGGCGAGGATGGCCATGCGCGAGCACGGCGCGGCGAAGAAGAGCTGGAGCTGACCGCTCTGCTTCTCCCAGAAGAGCTGCGCGCCCATGCCCCAGAGCACGTTGAGCCAGAACGTCGTCATGATGCCGCCGATGACCGCGAGGGTCTCGAACGAGCGCGGCGCGCCGAGTCCGCGGTAGAGCAGCACGTAGGCGCACATGCCGAGGTTCGGGAACACGGCGTCGAGCAGCACGCCCTGCGGTTCGCGCAGCGTGCCGACGACGCGCACGAACGCGCGCGCGCGCGCCGCGCGTAGATCGAGCGCGAGCCGGTCGCGCCAGCCGTTCACGCGCGCGGGCCCTCGTCGTCGAGACCGTGGCCGACGATGCGGATGAACGCGTCCTCGAGCGAGGTCTCGCGCGTCGAGACACCCTGCACCGCGACGCCCCGCCCGGCGAGCGCACGCAATACGTCGCCGAGCACGCGCTCCTCGGGCAGCAGGAACTTGAGCGTGAGCGTGCCGCGCTCGGGGTGGGGGGCGCCCCACGCCATGCGCACGCCCTCGACCTCGTCGAGCACGCCGCCGTCCGGCGCGCGCACCTCGAGCTCGACGTGCTGGCCGCCCTGCACCGAGCGGCGCAGCGCCGCGGGCGTGTCGCACGCGAGCACGCGACCGCGATCGATGATCGCGACGCGGTCGCACATCTGGTCGGCTTCGGCCATGTAGTGCGTGGTGAGCAGCACCGTGCGCCCGGCACGGGCGCGCACCCAGTCGAGCACGAACTCGCGCAGCCGCCTCGCGGCGTTCACGTCCATGCCGAGCGTCGGCTCGTCGAGGAACATGATCTCGGGATCGGAGACGAATCCACGCGCGAAGTTCATGCGCTGGCGCTGGCCCGTCGAGAGGCGGTTGATGCGCGTGCGCGCCTGCTCGCCGAGCTCGACGACCGCGATGAGCTCGTCGATGCGCGGCCACGCGATCGCACCCGGCACGCCGTAGAACTGCGAGAAGAGCCACAGGCACTCGCGCACCGTGAGGCTGCCGTAGCCCGAGCTCTCGCCACCGGAGACGAGCCCGATCCGCCGCCGGATCTCGCGCGAATCGCGCATCACGTCGAAGCCCGCGACCCGCGCCTCGCCCGAGGTCGGAAAGAGCAGCGTGTTGAGGATCTTGATGCAGGTGGTCTTGCCTGCGCCGTTGGGCCCGAGGAGCCCGAACACCTCGCCGCGCTCGATGCGCAGATCGACGCCGTCGAGCGCGATCACCTCACCCGCGCCGCGCGAGGCGCGAAAGACGCGGCGCAGAGCCCGGGTTTCGACGGCGGGCGCGGAGCCGGGCACGGGTGAGGGCATTGCAGCCGAACGTAGGAAGGGCTCGCAACGCTGTCAATCGCAAGCGGCCGCGCGCGCGGTCCGGCCGGGCTCCGAAACGACGACGCGTGGCAGCCCGCCCGAGGGCCGCCACGCGCCTGCGCCTGCGCTACTTCTTGCCGGCGTCCGCGGGCGGCGCGGGCGGCGTGTCCCACTTCGACGGCGGCGGGAACGCGATCGTCGCGCCGGAGTACCCCTGCCCGGGCGGCAGGTCGTCCGGCACCTTGTGCTGCACCGGCGGCAGGCTCATCAGGTACGTCGCGATCGCGTGCGCATCGGCGTCGTTCAGCACCGAGAAATCCTGCCACGGCATCGGCGGCATCACCGGCTTGCCGTCGTTCTTCACGCCCGAGCGGAACGCCTTGACGATCTCGTCCTCGCTCCAGTAGCCCAGCCCCGACTCGGGATCGGGCGTGAGGTTGGATGCGAACGTGACGCCCCACGGCCCCTGCCAGCCGTACTCCGTGCCGCTCAGCTGGCGCGAGAAGTCCGGCGCGCCGGCGAACGTACCCGGCGTATGGCAGTCGTTGCATCCCATGATCGTCGTGAGGTACTTGCCGCGCTCGATCAGCGCCTTCTTGTCAGCGGGAGCGGGCTTCGCGCCCTTGCCGCCCGCGGGCGGCGCCGCCGCGAGGCTCGCCGAGACCGCCGCGAAGCCGCACGCGACGAGGGCCAGGATCGTGAACCGGACGCCGAGCGAGCGTGGTGCCGTCATGACGATTCCTCCGGGTGGAGTTCGTGGGGCTGCGTTGCGGTGCGACGAAGCGCACCCTAACGTGCCCGCATGCTAGCACCCGCGCTGCTCGCCATCGCAATCGCGGCGTCGGGCGCCGCCATGTGGGGCGAGGCGGGCGCGCACGCCGCCGGCTCGGCCGCGGGCGCGGACACCGCGGCGTTCGGCCCGACCTTCGAGGCGATCGATCTCGCGATCGACCCGCGAACGGAGACGTGGTCGGGAAGCCTCGAAGCGGACGTGAGCGTGCGCCGCGAAGCCCGCCGCATGCTGCTGCGTCTCGCGGGGCCGGTCGTGAACCGCGTCAGCCTGAGCGACTCGAGCGGCAGGATCTCAACGGTTTTCGCCCAGCGCGGTGCCGAGTTGCTGCTGATCGAGGCCGCGCA
>DATJXF010000024.1:0-15128 GCA_035500415.1 Candidatus Acidiferrales bacterium
CCCGGCGCCGTCCGCGCCCCGTCCCGGGCGGCGCCCGCCGTACGGGCCGCCGCGCTGCCACTGGGGACCACCGTCCCGCTGCCATTGCGGACCATCACCCCGTCGCCATCGCGGACCGTCACGGTGATCGGACGGCGGATCGTCGGACGACTCGTCGGAGGCGAACCGCGCGTCGTGATCGCCCGCCGTCACGTCGGCATCGCTCGTCGCGCCCGGACCCGCTGCGGTCGAATACGTCGTGGAGCGTGCGCCGTCGGCGGGTGTCGCGGAAGCCGCCGCGGCGGGGTGGCCCACTCCAGCCGCGGCGAGCGTCGCGAGCGCGAGCAGGGTCGTCAGGAACTGCCGGTTCATCGGGAGTCTCCTTCATTTCCGGGTGTCGCCCGGCTCGCGCGGCCGCTGTCGTCGGGAGCAGTGATGCCGCGCTCACGCGCGCGCTTCATGCGCAGTTCGTGCCAGTGCTCGCGTTGCTCGGGGCTCAACTCGGCCTCGATGTGCACGCGCAGGCTGTCGCGGGCAGCCTGGAACGAGCGCCGGCCGTCGATGACGAGCGGCCGGATGCGCTCCACCTGCGCGGGGGTGAGATCGAGTTCGTGCTGCAGGCGCGACATCACCTTCGCGATCGGAGGCGGGCCGGGAATCGGCATGTGACGCCGCTGGGTCCACTCGCCGCCCAGGAACCCGAGCGCACCGCCGATCAGCAACATCGCCAGCAGCGAGATGAGCGTCGCGCCACGGCTCATTGCCGAGCGACCTCTCCGGTGTCGTCACCTGCGCCGTCGACGGGTCGCTCGGCGTTCGCCGAGGGCAGCCCGTAGGTACCGTCGTCGCCGATCAGCGCGCTCACGAGCGAACTGTTGTCGGCGGCCGCAGCCGTCTCGCCGTTCAGCATCACCGCCGAGAAGCTGAGCGCGGCCACGAAGATCGTCGCCGCCGTCGCGAGGGCGATGGGCGTGCCCAGCCAGCGCACGCCCTCCGGCATCTCGGCGCTCGCGGCGATGCGCGCACGCGCGCGCATCAGCACCGCGTGATCGGCTCTGGCCTTCGTCGCGCCCAGCAATTGCGCCAGACGCAGCGGCAGCGTGTCGTCGTGTTCCCGACCGTTCATGATTCCAGTCCCCCGATGCGCTCGCGCAACGCCGCCACGGCGCGCGCGAGCCTCGATTTCACGGTGCCCTCCGGCACCCCCAACGTCTCCATGATCTCCGCGTGCGACAGCCCGAGCCGATAGCGCATCACGACGACCTCCCGCTGGTCGGTCGGCAGGGTCGTGACCGCCCGCTCGAGCTCGCGCGCGACGACGCTCTGGTCGAGCGAATGGTCCCACTCCTCGATCGGATCGACCGAGAGACCGGCCTGGTCGAACGGATCGGCATCCTCGCTGACCGGGGCGAGGAAGCGGCGGCGCCGCAGGCGGTCCCGGCACAGGTTGGCCACGATTCGCAGGGTCCACGTGCGCAGGCCGCGCTCGCCGCGAAAGCCCGGCGCCGCGGCGTGGATGCGCAGCAACGCATCCTCCACCACGTCGTTGGCCTCGTCCCGGTTCCGAAGCATGCTGCTCGCCAGCGTCGTCATCGCACTTCCCAATCGAACGAACACATCACCCAGCGCCTGCGGATCGCGTGCTCTCAAACGGGCGATGAGTTCTCTTTCGTCCGAGTCGGCCAACCCACCTCCCATCCCATTGGCAATTGGACGAATGATGGAAAGTGGGGTTCCCCCGCTCCGACCGGTGAAACCCCCGAATTGACGAGCCACCAAGAGAATATACCCGCCAAAGCACCCCACGCGTCGGCCACCCGCCGATACCCCGGCGCGGGTTGACGCGTTCCCCTGCACCGTGCAAGTTGGCGCCGGCACGCTGCGAGAAGCCAGACACCTCGGCCGACCCCGCCGGCCCGCAGGAGAGCGCTTGCACGCGTCGGGTACCGAAGGGGTTCGGCTGCTGCTCAACGTGTCCATGCGCCTCGCGGTCTCGGCCGCGGTGCTCGCCTGGGGCGTCGCGTGCACGCGACGCGCGATGCGAGCCCGCTTTCCGGCCGAGGGCTGGGACCTTCGCGTGCTGGGCGGGGCCGTCTTCTTCGCGAGCGCGCTCCTCGTGCCCGCGCTGCTGCTGGGCGCCGCCGGCTGGCTGAAGCCGTGGACGTGGGCGCCCGCGGCGGTACTCGCCTTCGCGCTGCTGCGCCGTCCGTTCGACGCGCCGGGCGCCGCCGAGCTGGAACCCGTGCCGAACCCGACGCCGCTCTTCACGATCGCGCTCTCCGGCTTCGCGCTCGCACGGCTCGTCTACACGCTCCGCAACCCGCCGGTCGACTGGGACAGCTTCCACTACCACCTGCCCATGGTCGCGGCCTGGCTGGGCAGCGGCTGGCTGGGCGTGCCGCTCCACGTACCGCCGCCCTTCGGGCAGTACTTTCCCGGGAGCGGCGAGCTGCTCGAAGCATGGCTCGGCTGGTCGGCCGGGCGGGACACGCTGATGCCGTGGATCGGCGTGCTGGGGCTCTGGCTCCTCGGCTTCGCGCTGCGCCGGCTCGCGCTCATGTGCGGCGCGCGCCGCGCGCTCGCCGAAGCGGTCGCGATCGCGCTCGCCGCGGCGCCCGGGCTCGCGCAGCTCACGCTGGGCGCCAAGGTCGATCTCCTGCTCGGCGCATGGCTCGCGATCGCGCTGCTCTTCGCCATGCGCCTGCGCACCGGTGCGGCGAGCGCCGACGCCGCGCTCCTCGTCGGCGCGCTCGGGCTGCTGCCGGGCGTCAAGACGACGGGCCCGATCTACGCGGCGCTGCTGCTCGGCATCGCGCTCCTCGGGCGGCGCATGCCGCGGCGCCTCACGGTCCTCGCCTCGCGTCGCGTCGCGATCGCCGTCGCGATCTTCTCGGGCGCGTTCTGGTACGCGCGCAACGCGCTCGCGACGGGCAACCCGCTCTTTCCCGCCGAGGTGGGCCTCGGCCGCTTCACGCTGCCGGGTCTCATGAGCCGCGACGACCTGCGCCGCACGACGCAGCTCGAGGTCTGGCGCGAAGGCATGGCGGGGCACACGACCCTCGCCAACGTGCTGCGCTTCTACGGCCCCGCGCTCGCGCTGCTCGCGATCGGCGCCCTCGCGTGGGCGCCCTTCGGCGCGCGCGCGCTCACGCGGCCGGACGCGCGCGCTCGCGCCTGCGCCCTGCTGGCCGTCGTGTTCGCGGCGTTCTACCTCGTGACGCCGTTCTCGGGGCTCTACCTGCCGAGCGTCCCCGGGCTGCCGCCCCGGCTCAACTTCGACAACCTGCGGCTGCTGCTGCCCGCGCTCATCGCGCTCGCCCCCGTCGCCGCGGCAGGGCTCTCGCGCTTCGGGCCACCGCTCGTCCCGGCGCTGGCGCTCGGCGCGCTCTGGCTCTTCGGCCTCGGCACCAAGCTCGCGCACGTGCTGCCCGGGATCGTGCTCGTCGCGGTACTCGCGCTGCTCGTGCGGCTCGCGCGTTCGCGTCTCCCCGCGCCCATGCGCCGCGCCTCGGCGGTGGCGACGACGTTCGCCGCGGTCGCCGCGCTGGCGCTCGGCGTCACGCGCGTCGACGCCGCTCGCGAACGCGTGGAGGCCGGGGGCTGGGGCGGGCACCTCGCGCGCATCCACAACCTGCCGTGGGACACGCTGCGTTCGCTCCGCGCGCGCGCCGCCGGCCGGCGCATCGCGACGAGCGGCGTCGCGAGCTGGTGGGGCCTTTACGGTCGCGACTTCAGCGGGCGACCGGTCTACGTGCCGGTGGACGAGCCGTGGGCAAGCGCTTCGGGACCGTTCAACCTGCTGCCGGAGCGGCGCACGCATCCGGATCGCGCGCTCTGGCTCGAGAACCTGGGCCGCGCGAACGTGGCGTTCGTGGTCGTTGGATGCCCCGACGAGTCGTGCCGCGTCGTGATGGACGAGTCGCGCTGGTGCCGCGACGACCCCGCGCACTTCGAACCGGTCGAGGTGGACTCGTGCGCGGCGGCGTATCGCTTCATCGCGGACGTGCCCGTTGCGGCCCGCGGGACTTCCGCGCCGACCGCGGGTGCGGCGCGATGAGCCCGCTCAGCCGCCGGCGCTTCCTCGCGCTCGCCGGGCTCGGCGTGCTCGGCGGGGCTGCCGCCGCGGCCGTCGTGCGCCGCCGCCGGCTGTTCGAGTGGCTCGCGCGACCGTCCGTCGAGGTTTCGCCGGTCGGAGCGCTGTCCGGGCACGCGAGCGCGACCCTGCTCGCGACCGCGCACACCCTGCTCGACGAGCGCATCACCGGCGAGGTCTACACCGACTTCTTCGCGTGGCGAGCCGCGAACGTGCCGGGCTTTCGCGAGCTCTACGAGGCCTTCACGCGCGGCGTCGACGCGGCCTCCCGACGCCGCGGCGCGAGGGACTTCGCGGGCGCCCCGCTCGAGGTGCGGCGCGACGTGATCTCGGCGCTCGCGCCGCGGCAGCGCTGGGAGCACCTGACCGGGGGACTCCTCGCGCGCCAGTCCGTGCGCTGGTCGCAGCACGTCGTGCACGAGATCATGCGGCTCTTCGCGCACACCGATGCGTGGCTGCGCCTGGGGTACGACGCCTACGCGGGCACGCCCGCGGGGCTCGCGGGGCTCGATGCGCCCCCGAAGGCCTCCGGAGGGAGCGCATGAGCCGCGTCGCGATCGTCGGCTCCGGGATGATGGGCTCGAACCTCGCGCTGGATCTCGCGCGGCTCGGCCACGACGTCACCGTCTTCGAAAAGGGCCCGGAGTACCCCTACCCGCACCTGCCCGTGTTCCTCGCCGAGACGAAGTACCACTACGACGATCCGCGCTGGGGCATCGGGCACGACCTTCGTCGCTACGCGATGACGGGTCAGTACGCGCGCGACCTCTCGGACGAGGCCGTCATGCACGTGGGGGGCGCGGGCACGCGCTGGACCGGCCTCACGATGCGCATGCGCCCGCACGATCTGCACACGCGCACCGCGTTCGGCTACGGGGAGGACTGGCCGCTCGAGTACGCCGAGCTCGAACCGTGGTACTGCGAGGCCGAGGCACGCATGGGTGTCTCGGGGACCGACGACGACAACCCGTGGGCGCCGCCGCGATCGAAGCCCTACCCGCTGCCCCCGTTCGAGCTGACGTGGGACGACCGCCGGCTCGCCGGGAAACTCGAACGCGGCGGCATCCACATCCACACCACGCCTCAGGCGCGCGCGAGCCGCGACTACGACGGGCGCCCCGCCTGCCAGAACTTCGATGCCTGCGACGTCTGCCCGATCGGCGCGCGCTACTCGCCGACCGTGCACCTCCAGCGCGCGGTCGCGACCGGCCACTGCACCCTCCACTGCGGAGTTTCGGTGCGGCGCATCGTCACCGACGCGAGTGGACGCGCGCGCGGGCTCGTCGCCCGCGCGAACGGCGAGTCGCACGACGTCGAGCACGACGCGGACCTCGTCGTCGTCGCGGCCGCGTCGTTCGAGTCGGCGCGGCTCCTGCTGCTCTCGCGCGACGCGCGGCATCCGGACGGGCTCGGCAACCACGCCGGGCACGTCGGGAAGCACCTCGTCTTCCACCACATCTGGTCCGGCCACATGCACTATCGGGAGAAGCTCTGGCCGGGCCGGCTCGGACCGTGGACGGGACAGAGCGAGCAGTTCTGCAACCCGCCGGGCCGGGGACGCTACGGCGGGCTCAAGATCGAGTTCCCCTCGAGCCCCTCCCCCGAGCACATGGACGTCGCGGCCGGCGCGTCCTCGCTCGAGGAGTCGATGGCGGCCTTCGAGGTGAGCCGGCGCTGCCGCCGCGTGGCGATGCACGCCGAGTCGGTGCCGGGCGAGGGCAAGTTCGTGAGGCTGGGCGCGGGCGAGGATCGCTTCGGCGATCCGCGCCTCGAGATCCACTACGACCTCGACGACTTCGACCATCGCACCTACGAGTACAGCGCGGACGTTTTCAAGCGCTTCGCCGCGGCGAGCGAGGCCGAGTTCTCCCAGTACCGCGAGTTCGTGGACTTCGGAACGTTCGCGCACTTCATGGGCACGTGCCGGATGAGCGCGAAGCCGGCGGACGGCGTGGTCGACCCGTACGGGCAGGTGCATGGCGTGCCGGGGCTCTACGTCGTCGGGCTCTCGAACTTCGTCGGCTCGGGCGGCGCGCTCAATCCGACGCTCACCGGGCTCGCGCTCTCGCTGCGCAGTGTGGGACGCATGCACGAGGAGCTGCGCGGCTGAGCGCGCGGGCGGGCGCGGCGCGCGCCGCGCCGGCGGCGCGCTCAGGGCCCCGGAGGCGACCGCTGGCCGTTCCGCAGCGCGCGCAACGTGCGCTGCATCTCGAGCGCGGTGGTCTGCGTCGGCGCATCGGCGAGCAGGCTGTCGAGCAGCGCTTCGGCCCGGTCGTAGCGGCGCTCACCCAGGTCGAGGATGACGAGCACGAGCCGCGCGTTGATGTTGTCCGCATCGATCGCGCGCGCGCGCAGCGCCTCGGCACGCGCCGCGTCGTAGCGCTCGAGCATGCCGAGCGCGTACGCCCGTGCGCCCGCGCTCTCCGAATGGAACACCACGGCGCGCGGATCGGGCTCGAGCGAGTCGGCGCGCGTGAACTCCCCGAGGCACGAATCGTATCGGCCCGCTCGGAAGTCGGCGATCGCCTTCGACTGAAGCAACGCCGCGTCCGGACGGACGAGCGCGACCTCGCGCGCCTGGCGCGACTGGAACTGCGCGACCGTGACCAGCGCCGCGGTCGGCGCGCGCTGGACGTCCTCGAAGGCCGCAAGACGGAGCGTCGTGTCGCGGTACCAGCACTGCAGCGCGCGGTTGCCCTCGAACGCGACGAGCAACCCTCGCGGCATGTTGGCACGCGCCACCACGGCGCCGTGCGGCAGGCTCGGGTACGCTGCGCGCAGCGAGGAGCGCATGGAGCGCATGAAGTGCTGCTCGCGCGCCATGTGCTCGAAGTCCATGAACGCGCTCGTCCGGGGCGGCAACGTCGTCGTGAGCGGCGCGTCACCCGGTGCGGCGAGGAGCGTGGCGAGCCGCAGCCCCACAACGGGCAGCAGCGAAGCCACCGGCCGCCCGGTGAACGGTGCGAGGATCGTGATGCCCAGCCCCACGGCCGGCAGGACGGAGCGGAACGGCGCCCAGTCGGGCAGGAAGAGCGCGAGCGGCGCGCTGCCGACCGCCCACCACGCGAGCCCCCACGCGCTCCAGCGCCACCACGTGCGCACGCGCGCGAACGCGATCGCGAAGGCGAGGGGCGCGCCGACGAGCAGCGCGATCGCGAGCGGTGCGCCGGGACCGCGAGCCCGGGCGCCCAGACTGAACGCATCGAGCGTGACCTGGCCGAGGCTTCCGGCGACGCGCGCGAGAAGCGTCGCGGCCCCTGCGCCGTCCGTTCCCGCACCGGACGGGGAGCCGTGGAGCGCCGACGACTGCACCGCGAGCCGCGCCACGCCCCACGCCGCGAGCGCGGCGACGAGCGCGACGCGCATACCCCGCGCCCCGCGCGCCGGCGGCGGCAGCGGCGCTAAGCCGACGAGCAGCGCCAGCGGCGCCGCCACCTCCTTGCAGAGCGCCGCGGCCACCGCCGCGAGCGCGAGCAGCACCGCGCGACCGCGCGCGAAAGCGTGAAACGCGAGCGCGAGAAAGAACAGCGCGCCGAGGTCCTGAGCCGCCGCGGGCCACGCGATCAGCACGCGCGCGGACTCGAGCCCGAGCGGAAACGCCCCCGCCGCGGCCGAGAGCGGCCCGGGCCAGTGCGGTCGCAGCGCGCGCTGGATCAGCACACCCGCGGCGACGAGCGCGAGGACGTGGAGCGCGCCGATCCATGCGGGATGGCTCAGCATCAGCGGCCCGAGCACGCCGTAGTAAGCCTGCCGCGCGAGCGGGCGCCAGTAGTTGTCGGCGCCGCCGCCGCCCCACCACGAGAGCCGGCGGTGGAGCACGCTGAAGTCCAGGAACAGGAAGTCGTCCGCGAACGGCTCGCCGAGCGGCGCGCGGCGCGTCGCGACGAGCAGCGGCAACGCCGAGAGCGCGACCGCGAGGGCCCATGGGTCGCGCGCCAACGCGGGAGCCGCCGGGAGTTCCAGGGCGGGCGGACTCGATCGCGGCGCGGTGCGCGCGCGGCCGGAGCGCGTACGGCGAGGCGGCATGCGGTCAGTGTGGAGACTCGACCGACACGCGGCAAGGCCAGCGGACCGCGCGCCGCGAGGCTTTGCCCGGCGCGCGGCCGGCGCGTAGAGTCCCACCGCTTCGGGGCCCGCTTCGGGTCCTCGTCGGGTCCGGAGGTCGGTTTGGGCGTTCGCGGGATCGGCGTCGACGTCTGCCAGGTGGAGCGCATCGCCGGGTCCCTGCAACGCTTCGGGGAGCGCATGGAACGCCGTCTCTTCACCGCCGGCGAACTCGCGTACGCCCGGCGGCACGCCGATCCACTGCCCCATCTCGCCGCGCGCTTCGCCGCGAAGGAGGCCGCGTCCAAGGCCCTCGGCACCGGCATGGCGGGCGGCGTTGGCTGGACGCAGATCGAGGTCGAGCAGCCCGGCGGCCGCGTGCCGACACTGCGGTTCAGTGGCGTCGCGCTCGAGCGCATGCGCGCGCTCGGCGCAACCCGTTCGCACCTCTCGATCTCGCACGACGCCGGCCTCGCGGTCGCCTGCGTCGTTCTCGAGGACTGACGTGGCGAAGCTCCAGCGCGTGCTGATCGCCAATCGCGGAGAGATCGCGGTGCGCATCGTGCGCACGCTGCGCGAGCTCGGTCGCACGTCGATCGCGCTGTTCAGCGAGCCCGACCGCGTCGCCCAGCACGTGCTCGTGGCCGACGAGGCCTACGCGATCGGGCCCGGCCCGTCGCGCGAGAGCTACCTCAACGCCGAGCGCGTGATCGCGACCGCGAAGCGCGTGCGTGCCGATGCGATCCATCCCGGTTACGGCTTCTTCGCCGAGAACGCCGAGTTCGCGTCGGCGTGCGAAGCGGCCGGCATCGCGTTCATCGGCCCGCGGCCGGCGACGATCTCGGGACTCGGCGACAAGCTCGCGGCGCGCGCCGCCGCGAAGCGCGCCGGCGTCCCGGTCGTGCCGGGCTCCGACGGCCCGGTCGGCACGCTCGAGCAGGCACGCGCGGCCGCGAAGACGATCGGCTGGCCGCTCATGCTCAAGGCGGCCGCCGGCGGCGGCGGCAAGGGCATGCGCATCGTGCGGAGCGAAGCCGAGCTCGCCGGCGCGTGGGAGCTGACCCGCGGCGAGGCGCGCTCGGCGTTCGGCGACGACCGCGTGTTCATCGAGCGTGCGATCGAACGACCCCGTCACGTCGAGGCGCAGATCCTCGCCGACTCGACCGGCCGCGTCGCGTTCCTCGGCGAGCGCGAGTGCTCGATCCAGCGCCGCCACCAGAAGCTCGTCGAGGAGTCGCCCAGCCCGGCGTTCGATACGGCGATCCGCCGCGAGTTCGGCGAGGCGGCCGTCCGCATCGCTAGGGAAGTGGGCTACCTCTCGGCGGGCACCGTCGAGTTCATCATGGACGAGGAGCGCCGCTTCTACTTTCTCGAGGTCAACACGCGACTCCAGGTCGAGCACCCCGTCACCGAGATGGTGACCGGACTCGATCTCGTCGAGGAGCAGATCCGGGTCGCCGAAGGCGGCGAGCTCTCGTTCGGCGACGCGGCGCCCGAGCCGCGCGGCTGGAGCCTCGAGACGCGCATCCTCGCCGAGGATCCCGCGCGCGGCTTCCTGCCGAGCGTGGGCCGGATCGAACGCGTGCGCTTTCCGAGCGGGCCGGGCGTCCGCGTGGACGGCGGCATCTACCGCGGCTGCGAGATCCCGATCCACTACGACTCGCTGCTCTCCAAACTGGTCACCTGGGGCCGCGATCGCGACCAGGCGCGCCGCCGCATGCTGCGCGCGCTGGGCGAGTTCGTGCTCGAGGGGCCGCAGCACAACATCGCGTTCCACCGCTGGCTCTTCGCGCACCCCGAGTTCGTCGCCGGCCGGCTCAGCACGCGCTTCCTCGAGCAGCACTTCGAGCCGGGAGTGCTCGATCCCGACGACGCCGTGCGGGAGTCCGCGCTGCTCGCGGCCGCGCTCCACCAGCGCGACGAGCGCCTCCGGACCACGATCGGCCGTCGCGAGGACGGCGCCGGACCGTCGGCGTGGAAGTGGGCGCCGCGGGCGCGGGGGCGCTCGTGAGGTTCTGGGTGACGCTGGCGGGCCGCGACGCCGAGGTGGAGTGCGACGCGCAGGACGGCAGGCTGCACGTCGTCGTCGAGGGCCGCCGCCTCGAGGCCGACTTCGTCCGCCTTCCCGACGGCGAGGTCTACTCGCTGCTGGTCGACGGCCGCTCGCACGAGGTGCGCGTCTCGCGCGCGGGCGAAGGACTCGAGGTCACCGCGGGCGGCCTCACGATCCCGGTCGAGGTGCGCAGCCCGCTCGAGAAGCTCCTCGCGCAGGGCGCGGGCGGGCACGCCCGGGCGCGCGCCGAGACGATCGCCGCGCCGATGCCGGGAACCGTGGTCGCCGTGCGCGTGAAGCCGGGCGACGTCGTGCGTGCCGGCCAGCCCGTGGTCGTGCTCGAGGCGATGAAGATGCAGAACGAGCTCACCGCGCTCCACGGCGGCGTCGTGAGCGAGGTGCTGGTTGCGGAGCAGACCGCGGTGAGCGCGGGGCAGGCGCTCATCCGGCTCGCGCCCGAGGCGGGCGCGTGAGCCGGCGCGAGAAGACTCGGGGCGCGGCGCCCGAGGGCGTGCGCGCCGCCCGCGCTCCGCGGAAGGTACGCCCGGCTGCGGCGAAGGCGGCGAAGCCGTCCGCGCCGCCACTCCCTCCGCGCACGACGCCCAGCGGCATCGAGGTGCGTCCGGTGTACGCCGCCTCCGACCTGCCGCGCGACCTCGCGCGCCGCACGCCACTGCCGGGCGAGCCGCCGTACACGCGCGGGATCCATCCGGGTATGTACCGCTCGCGGCTCTGGACCATGCGGCAGTACGCGGGCTTCGGCAGCGCGCGAGCGACCAACGAGCGCTTCCGTTTCCTGCTCGCACAGGGGCAGTCGGGGCTCTCGGTCGCGTTCGACCTGCCCACGCAGATGGGCTTCGACAGCGACCATCCGCGCGCGCGGGGCGAGGTCGGCAAGGTCGGGGTCGCGATCTCCTGCCTCGCGGACATGGAGGACCTGCTCGCCGAGCTGCCGCTCGATCGCGTCACGACCTCGATGACGATCAACGCGACGGCCGCGCTCCTGCTCGCCTTCTACGTCGCGGTCGCGGACGCGCGCGGCACGCCGCGCACCGCGCTCGGCGGCACCGTGCAGAACGACGTGCTCAAGGAGTACGTCGCGCGCGGCACGTACATCTTCCCGCCCGCGGCCTCGCTTCGGCTCATCACCGACGTCTTCGAGTTCACGGCGCGCGAGACGCCGCAGTGGAACAGCATCTCGGTGAGCGGCTACCACATGCGCGAGGCGGGCGCGACGGCGGTGCAGGAGCTGGCGTTCACGCTCGCCGACGGACTCGTCTACCTCGACGCGGCGCGGGCGCGCGGGCTGGACGTCGTGCGCATCGCGCGACGCATGTCGTTCTTCTTCAACGCCCACAACCACCTGTTCGAGGAGGTCGCGAAGTTCCGCGCCGCCCGCAAGCTCTGGGCGGAGCTGTTGCGCGAGCGCTTCGGCGTCACCGATCCCGAGGCGGCGAAGCTGCGCTTCCACACCCAGACCGCGGGCTCGATGCTGACCGCGCAGCAGCCCGTCAACAACGTCGTGCGCGTCACCGTGCAGGGGCTCGCCGCGGTGCTGGGCGGCACGCAATCGCTCCACACGAACAGCTACGACGAGGCGCTCGGGCTGCCCTCGGGCGAAGCGGCGCTGCTCGCGCTGCGCACTCAGCAGATCCTCGCGCACGAGAGCGGCGCGACCGACGCCGCCGATCCGCTCGCCGGCTCCTACCTCGTCGAGTCGCTCACCGCCGAACTCGAGTCGCGCGCCAGCGCGCTGCTCGCCGAGGTCGGCCGTCAGGGCGGCATGCTCGCCGCGATCGCGTCGGGCTGGGTGTCGGAGCAGATCCACCTCGCGGCGTACCAGTGGCAGCGCGAGGTCGAGGGCGGCGAGCGCGTCGTGGTCGGCGTCAACCGCTTCTCCGACGGCCAGCCGGCGCCGCCGCCGCCGTTCGCGATCGATCCCTCGATCGAGCGCGAGCGCGCCGGGCGCCTGCGCGACTGGCGCGCCTCGCGCGCGGCCGCGCCCTGCGCAGCCGCGATCGGGCGGCTCGTGGCCGCGGCGCGCGGCGCGGACAACCTGATGCCGCCGATCCTGGGCGCGCTCATCGCGCGCGCCACGCTCGGCGAGGTGTGCGAGGCGCTGCGCGGCGTCTTCGGCGTCCACCGCCCGGGGGACCCGGCGTGAGCGCGGCGGGGCCCGGTGCACCCGAACTCTCGCACGTCGCGATCGCGACGCCGCAGGCCGATGCGCTCGCCGACACGCTCGCGCGCACGCTCGGCGCCGTGCGCGAGAGCGAGGAGCTGCTCGACGGCGGCGCGCTGCGGGTCGTGTTCGTGAGGCTCGGCGCGGTCCGCTTCGAGCTCCTGGAGCCGCGCGATCCCTCGCACACGGTCGCGAAGTTCATCGCCGCACGCGGCGCGGGGCTCCACCACGTGAGCCTCGAAGTCGCCGACCTGCCCGCGGCGCTCGCGGCGGCGCGTGAAGCGGGCGCGCGCCTGATCGACGAAACCCCGCGACCCGGCGCCCACGGCAGCGAGGTCGCATTCCTGCACCCGAAGAGCCTGGGCGGCGTGCTGATCGAGCTCTGCCAGCGAATCGCGCGCTGACGTCGCCGTGGGCGGCCCGCGCCGCGGCGCGGGCCCCACGGCGATCAGGCGATCGCGAGCCGGCGCGAGAGGTCGCTCTGGAACAGCCCGCCCGGGTCGAGCCGGCGCTTGATCGCGCGGAACTGCTCGAGCCGCTCGCCGTACGCGCGCGCGAACGCCTCGGCGTCCAGCACCGAGTCCTTCGCCGCGTAGAAACGGCCGC
This sequence comes from Candidatus Acidiferrales bacterium, assembly GCA_035500415.1. Taxonomy (GTDB): domain Bacteria; phylum Eisenbacteria; class RBG-16-71-46; order RBG-16-71-46; family RBG-16-71-46; genus CAIXRL01. Next base: position 12,958 of record DATJXF010000024.1, read on the forward strand.
CGGCCGCGAGCACGATGCCGGTGAGCTCGGCCGTCAGGCGGTCCAGCGGAGCGCGATCGCGGCGCGAAACCGGGAAATCCATCGCGAGCGACCAGCCGTCGAGGCCGTGCGAGAGCAGGAACTCGTCCGGGCGATGGCGCTTGAAGACGCCGAGATAGGTGACGATGCCGCGACGCCGGCAGCACTCGAGCACCTCGGCCATCCCGGCGCGCGCGGTCGCATCGGGCAGGAACACCTGGTACTGGATGAAGCCGTCGTCGCCGTAGGCGAGCCGCCAGTTGGGCACGTAGTCGAGCAGGAACGCGAACGCGACGTGGGTCTCGAGGAACGAGCCGTCGCCGCCCAGCCGCTCGGGCAGGTGGTACTTCGCCGCGTTGACGAGCCGCATGCCGGGGTCGCTCGCGAGGAGTCGCATGAACCGCCAGACGATCGAGCGCGGGACGCCCATGATGCTGGGCGGCAGGCCCTGGCGCTCGACCGCGAGCCACTCGGCGCCCTGCGGATCCTCGGCAGCGCCCTGGTAGTTCGCCTCGTGGACGAGCCCGCGGCCGAGCGATCCGCCGCCCGCGAAGCCATCGATCCAGCCGACGAGGTAGTCGGCCTTGGCGAGCCGCGACGCGAACGCGTCGAACATCTCGGAGAGGTTGCGGACGCGCAGCGGATGCACGCGCAGCCGGCCGCCCTCGACGCGGTGGAGGCGGAGCTTCACGCGCGTCACCGCGCCGAGCAGGCCGAGCCCCGCGACAGTCGCGCGGAAGATCTCCGGCTCGCGCTCGCGGCTCAGCGTTCGGAGCGCACCGTCGCCGGTCACGAGGTCGAGCTCGGTCACGTGGTCGCCGAACGGCCCCGCTCGGAAGCAGTTCTTGCCGTGGACGTTCATCGCCACGCAGCCGCCCACGGTCGGGAACATCGTGCCCGGGACGACGCTCGGCCACCAGCCGCGCGGCAGTCCGAGGCGCCAGAGGTCCTCGATCGTGACGCCGGGCTCGACCTCGGCGACGCCGGCCCCGGGGTCGAACGCGAGCACGCGGTTCAGACCGCGCACGTCGATCGCGAGCCCGCCCTCGTTGAGCGAGGCGTCGCCGTAGCTGCGGCCGCTGCCGCGGAAGCTGACCGCGAGACGCTCCTCGATCGCGCGCGCGAAGAGGCCGGGCAACTCAGCCGTCTCGCTCGGGCGCACGTGGCGCGAGACCGCGCGGCGCGAGCCGCCGAAGCCATCGAGCACGCGCCAGGGCGCCGACGCGCGCAGCGTGCCCGACCCCGCCATCAGAAGTTGAGCCGGCGAAACACCCGCGAGGGCAGGTGCCGGAGCATCATCGCCACGAGCCACCAGCGCGCGGGCACGAACGCCGACGGGCTGCCGCCGCGGCGTGCCGTCGCGAGCGCGATCGCGGCGGCACGCCCGGCCGAGATCATCATGGGCTTGAACGCGAGGTCCCTGGTGAGCGCGGTGTCCACGTAGCCGGGCTTGATCGTCACCACGTTGACGCCCGAGCGCGAGACGCGGTTGCGAAGCGCCTCGAGCCAGGTCGTGAGCGCGGCCTTGGACGTGGTGTAGCCCGGCATCGTGCGGCGGCCGCGCTCGCCCGCGATGCTCGAGAGGCCGAGGATCGTGCCCGCGCGGCGCGCTTCGAACCGCGCCGCCGCGACGCTCGTCCACACGATCGCCCCGGCCGCGTTGACGTCGAGCATCGTCAGGTCGCGCGCGAAGTCCCACACGCCCTCTTCGGCCATCACCTGCTGGCCCGCCGCGTAGACGAGGAGGTCCAGCCCGCCGAGCTCGCCGACCAGCCGCTCGAACAGCGCGGGCACGGTGTCGACCGCGGTGACGTCGTGCACGACGGTCACGATCGGCGCGCGCGCCGAGGCTCGCAGCGGCGCCGCGACGCGCTCGAGCTCGTCGGCGCGCCGGCCGAGGAGCGCCACGGCGGCGCCCGAGGCGGCGAGCTCGCGCGCGATCGCGGCACCGATGCCCGACGACGCCCCGACGACGATGGCGTGCTGGAAACGAAGGGCCATGCGTGCGGTCAGACGCCCACACCGTCGGCGAGCGCGCTGCGTGCGATCACGAGGCGCTGGATCTCCGAGGTGCCCTCGTAGATCTCCATGACGCGCGCGTCGCGGTAGTAGCGCTCGACCGCGTACTCCTTCACGTAGCCGTAGCCACCGTG
>DATJXF010000025.1:0-11652 GCA_035500415.1 Candidatus Acidiferrales bacterium
ACCGGTCGCGTGGACGCCCGAGGGCGAGCTCATGGGCGTCAAGCACAGGCAGCACGAGACCTGGGGCGTGCAGTTCCATCCCGAGTCCGTGTTGACCGTGCAGGGTCTCAAGCTCGTCGAGAACTTCCTGACGCTCTGCCGCCAGCAAAGGAGAGTGCCGCGTTGATGCAGACCGCGATCGCCCGCGCCGTCGCCGGTGAGAACCTGACGCGCGAACAGGCGCGCCACACGATGGAGCAGATCCTGGCCGGTGAGGCGACGCCCTCCCAAATCGCCGGGCTCGCGGTGGCGCTGCGGATGAAGGGCGAGACGATGGACGAGATCGCGGGCATGGCCGAGGCCATGCGCGCGCTCGTGCCGCCGCTTCACGCCAAGCGCGCGCCGCTGCTCGACACCTGCGGCACGGGCGGCGACAACGCCGGCACCTTCAACATCTCGACCACCGTCGCCATCGTGGTCGCTTCCTGCGGCGTTGCGGTCGCCAAGCACGGCAACCGCGCGATGTCGAGCCGCACCGGCGGCGCGGACGTGCTCGAGGCCCTCGGCGTGCGCATCGACCTGACGCCGGTCGACGCGGCCCGCTCGATCGACACGCTCGGCATCACGTTCCTGTTCGCGCCCAACTATCACGGCGCGCTGCGTCACGCGGTCGGGCCGCGGCGCGAGCTCGGGATCCGCACCGTCTTCAACGCGCTCGGACCGCTCACGAACCCGGCCGGCGCGACGCGCCAGCTGCTCGGCGTCTACGCGGACCGGCTCGTGCGCATCCACGCCGAGGTGCTGCGCTCGCTCGGCAGCGAGCGAGCGCTGGTCGTCCACGGGCGCGACGGCATGGACGAGCTCACCGTGTTCGAGAAGAACCACGTCGCCGCGCTCGAGAACGGCCAGATCCGCGAGTTCGAGATCGACCCCGCACAGTTCGGGCTGGCGCACACCGACCGCTCGGGCGTGCAGGGCGGGAGCGCGACCGAGAACGCGACGCGGGTGCGCGCGATCCTTGCGGGCGAGCGCGGGGCGGGACGCGACATCGTGCTGCTCAACGCCGCGGCCGCGCTCCAGGTCGCCGGCGCCGCGCCCGACATCGGCGCCGGCCTCGAGCGCGCGCGCGCCGCGATCGATGGTGGCGATGCCACCCGGAAGCTGGCCGACATGGCCGCGTTCCGGGCCTGAGGCGCGCCGTGTACTGCCCGCGTTGCGGCATCTGGGCGCCCGAGGGCGCACCGAGCTGCCCCGGATGCGGCGCCACAGTGCCCGCACCCGGCACGGCCGCACCTCCGCCGCCACCGCCACCACCCGGGCCGCCGGCGTCGCCCGCCGGGACCGCCGTCGATCCGGCTGCAGGCATGGCGTACGGCGGTTTCTGGCGGCGATTCGCCGCGGGCTTCGTCGATCTGCTCGTCTTCCTGTTCCCGAACGCCGCGCTGCGCGCCCTGATCGGCCTGCCGTCGATGCTCGCGCCACGTCCGATGGAGGATGCCGACACCGCGCGCTTCATCGCGATGCTCGCGGTCGGCACGCTCGCCGGCTGGCTCTACTGCGCCGGCCTCGAGAGCTCGCGCTGGCAGGGGACGCTCGGCCAGCAGCTGCTCGACCTGCGCGTCGCGACGCTCGAGGGGCACCGGGTCTCGCTCGCTCGCGCCTCGGCGCGGTACTTCGCGCAGTTCTTCTCTTATGCGCTGTGCGGGACCGGCTTCCTCTTCAACCTGTGGACGCCGAGGCGCCAGACGCTTCACGACCTTCTTTCCGGCTGCGTGATCGTCCGGCCCGCCGCCTCGGCGCAGGCGCGCCTCGCGGACGCGAGCGGTAGGGCGGGATGAGCGGGCCCGCGGCGGACTTCCTCGCCCGGATCGCGAGCGACCGGCGCAAGCGGCTGGAGCAGATGCGCTTGGCGACGCCGGCTCACGTGCTGCGCGAGCTCATCGTGCGGACCGAGCCCGCGGGAAGGCTCGAGCGCGCGTTGCGGCGCGAGCGTCCGACCGGAGCGCTGCGGCTGCTCTGCGAGGTGAAGCGGGCGTCGCCGTCCAAGGGGATGCTCAACGCGGCCGTCGATCCCGTCGAGACCGCGAAGCTCTACGCCGCGGGCGGCGCGGCGGCGATCTCGCTCGTCACCGAGCCCGATCACTTCGGCGGCGATCCGGCGTGGCTCGATCGCGTCCGGCCGCACGTCGCCGTGCCGCTGCTGCTCAAGGACTTCGTGCTCGACTCCTACCAGATCCTCGACGCCGCGGCGCGCCGCGCCGACGGCGTGCTGCTGCTCGCGGCGCTGCTCTCGGAGACCGAGATCCAGCGCTTCGTCACCGAGGCGCGGCTGCTCGGCCTCGATGCGCTGGTCGAGGTCCACGACGAGACGGAGCTCCACCGCGCGCTGAACGCGGGCGCGACCCTCGTCGGCATCAACAACCGCAGCCTGCACACCTTCGAGGTCGACCTCCAGACGTCGCTCCGCCTGCTGCCGCTGCTGCCCGCGTATGCGACCGCGGTGGCGGAGAGCGGGCTCTCGCGCCCGGCCGACCTCGAGCGCCTCCGCGGCACGCGCTGCGACGCGGTGCTGATGGGCGAGGTGTTCATGACGAGTCCCGACCCGGCCGCGACGCTCGCGGGCCTCGCCGCCGCGGCGCGCGGCGACGCCTGAAGAGGCGCGCGATGCGCGGCACGATCGTCAAGGTGTGCGGGCTCACGCAGCTCGTGGACGCGCGTGCGGCGGTCGAGGCCGGCGCGGACTGGCTCGGCTTCATCGTCAGCGGCGAGAGCCCGCGGCGGATCGAGGTGGAGCGCGCCGCGGAGATCGTCGCGGCGCTGCCGGGCGTGACCGCGGTCGCGGTGATGGTGGACGTCGCGCCCGAGCGCGCACTCGGGCTCGCGACGCGCATGGGCGCGAGCCGCGTCCAGCTCCACCGCGCCGACGCCGCGCGCTGGCCGCGCGACTTTCCGCTGCCGAGCGCGTTCGCGATCGGGGTCGCCGGGGACGGCGCGCTCGCGGGTGCGCTGCCGCACGAAGCCCATCTGCTGATGCTCGATGCCGCGCACGCCACGCTCGCCGGCGGCACGGGCCGCCTCGTGCCGTGGGACGCGGCGCGACGCCACGCCGCCGCGCGGCCCGTGCTGCTCGCGGGCGGGCTCTCGCCCGACAACGTTGCCGCGGCGATCGAGGCCGTGCGGCCGTTCGGCGTCGACGCCTCGTCCGGGCTCGAACGATCGCCCGGCATCAAGGACCCTGAACGCGTGCGGCGGTTCGTCGCCGCCGTGCGGGAGTGCGATGAGCGCATCCGAGACCACGCCTGATCCGACCGGGCACTTCGGACCCTACGGGGGTCGCTTCGTGCCCGAGACGCTCGTGCACGCGCTCGAGGAGCTCGAGAGCGCGTACCGGCGCGCGCAGTCGGACGCCGCGTTCCGGCGCGAGCTCGAGGACACGCTGCGCGACTTCGCCGGCCGGCCGACGCCGCTCGTCGAGGCGGGCCGGCTCTCGGAGCGGGCGGGCTGCCGCGTGTTCCTCAAGCGCGAGGACCTGCTCCACACCGGCGCGCACAAGATCAACAACACGATCGGCCAGTGCCTGCTCGCGCGCCGCATGGGCAAGCCCCGCGTCATCGCCGAGACCGGCGCGGGGCAGCACGGCGTCGCGACCGCGGCGGCGGCGGCGCGACTCGGCCTCGAGTGCGTGGTCTACATGGGGTCGGAGGACGCGAGGCGCCAGCGGCTCAACGTCGAGCGCATGCGGCTGCTCGGCGCCGAGGTGCGCGAGGTGGATTCGGGTTCGCGCACGCTCAAGGACGCGATCAACGAGGCGATGCGCGACTGGGTGACGCGGGTGCGCGACACGCACTACGTGCTCGGCTCGGTGCTGGGCCCGCATCCGTTCCCGGTCATGGTGCGCGACTTCCATCGCGTGATCGGCGTCGAGGCGCGCCGCCAGTTCGCCGAGCTCGCGGGCGGGCTGCCCGAACTGCTCGTCGCGTGCGTGGGCGGCGGCAGCAACGCCATCGGACTCTTCCACGCGTTCCTCGGCGACCGCGCGGTGCGCAAGGTCGGCGTCGAGGCGGGCGGCCTCGGGCTCGCGAGCGGCCGGCACGCGGCCCGCGTGCCCGAGCACAGCGTCGGCGTGCTGCACGGCACGCGCACGCTCATCCTCCAGGACGAGCACGGCATGGTGCGCGAGACGCACTCGGTCTCGGCCGGGCTCGACTATCCGGCGCTCGGCCCCGAGCACGCCTGGCTGCTCGACCAGGGCCTGGCCGAGTACGCCACCGCGACCGACGACGAGGCGCTCGGCGCGTTCGAGACGCTGTCGCGGCTCGAGGGCATCCTGCCCGCGCTCGAGTCCTCGCACGCGCTCGCGTGGGTGCTGCGCGAGGGCCGTGCGCTCGGGCGCGAGGCGCGCGTCGTCGTCAACCTCTCCGGCCGCGGCGACAAGGACGTGGCGGAGGTGCTGCGGGTGACCGGGCGCGCGTGAGCGCGAGGCCGGACGACTTCGTCCACGTGTTCGAGCCCGCGACGCGCGCGGGCGAGTGGACGGTGCTGCTCCTCCACGGCACGGGCGGCGACGAGCACGACCTGCTGCCGCTCGGGCGCGTGGTCGCGCCGGGCGCGGCGCTCCTGAGCCCGCGCGGGCGCGTCCTCGAGCACGGGCAGGCGCGCTTCTTCGCGCGGCTCGCCGAGGGCGTCTTCGATCGCGACGACCTCGCCCGCCGCAGCGGGGAGCTGGCGGACTGGCTGGAGGCGTGCGCGGCGCGCTACGACTTCGATCCCGGGCGCGTCGGCGCGATCGGCTACTCGAACGGCGCGAACATCGCCTGGAGCGTGATGTTCGCCCGGCCGCGCGTGCTCGCGCGCGCCGTGCTCATGCGGCCCATGCTGCCGTTCGAGCCCGAGGGGCACCCGGATCTCACCGCCTGCGCCGCCCTCGTGCTGCGGGGCGAGCGGGATCCGATCGTTCCTGCCGCGAGCGCGGCGGCGCTCGTCGCCACGCTCCAACGCGCCGGCGCCGACGTGACCGCGCACGTCACGCCCGCGGGCCACGAGCTCGTGCGGGCCGACGTCGCGCGCGCGGCGGGCTGGTGGGCGGCGCGCGATGCGGCCCCGACACGCAGTGACGGGGGAGACGACCCTGTGCTATAAACGCACGCCGCCGTGCGCCCGTAGCTCAATTGGATAGAGCGTCAGCCTCCGGAGCTGAAGGTTACAGGTTCGATTCCTGTCGGGCGCACCACGCGCCCCGGCGGCGCCGGTCGCGCACCTCGCATCGCGATGCCACCCATGCCCGGAACCGACCCCGAGCGTTTCGAGCCGCACGCGGCCCGCGCGATGGCGTCGATGTTCGACGACGTCTCGGGCCGCTACGACGTGCTGAACCGCGTGATGACGCTGGGTCAGGACGGCGCCTGGCGCGAAGCGATGTGGCGCGCGGTCCCGGCCTCCGCCGCGGTCGTGCTCGACCTGTGCACGGGCAGCGGCGTCTCGCTGCCCGGGCTGCGCCGGCCGGGCCGGCTCGTGCTCGGGATCGACGTGAGCTTTGCGATGCTCGCGGCGGCCGATGAGCGGCACGGTGGACCCGGCTGGGCGCCGCGGTTCGTCTGCGCGGACGCGTTCCGGCTACCGCTCCCCGACGGATCCATCGACGCGATCACGGTCGCGTTCGGCGTGCGCAACCTGCGCCCGCGCACGGGCGCGCTCGCCGAGATCGCGCGCGTGCTGCGCCCCGGCGGAACGCTGGTCGTGCTCGAAGCGGCCGCGCCCGCGCCGGGCCCGCTCGCGCCCTTCCACGCGTTTTGGGTGCGGCACGTAATTCCGCTCGCGGGGCGGCTCTCGCCCGACCCGAGCGCCTATCGTTACCTCAGCCAGTCGATCTTCGAGTTCGGCTCGGGCGTCGAGTTCGAGCGCGATCTCGCCGGCACGGGTTTCGACGTCGCCGCACGGCGCGCCTTCCTGCTGGGTGCAACCCGGCTGTGGGCTGCCCGGCGCGCGGCGGGCGTTGGTCAAAATCGCGCCGAAGGCGCACCGGCCGTGCAGGATGCAATGCACCCCGCGCAGGGGGCGGGCGAGCCCGCCCGCTCGCAAGCCGGCCTCGCGCGCGAGTCGGCGGGGTGGCGATCGGCCCAGGGCGCTGTCGCGACGGCGCTCGCGGCCGCGCTCGTCTGGGCGCTCATCGCGTGGATCAACGTCAATCGCGACCTGCCGTTGAGCCCGGTCCAGCGCACGCTCGGCTGGGGGTTGCTGATCGTCGGACTCGCCGTCTTCGGGGTCCGCGCGCTGCTCTGGATCGCGCGCCTCGCGGGCGGCGGCCGGGGGCGCTGACGCTCCCTCGACGCGTGGCACGCGCGTTGCGAATCGTGCGTGGGATTTGCCCCAACCCCACGGGAAGCCAACCGATGTCCGGACGCGATCGCCTTCTTGCGACGTTGATCGAACTCTCGGGCCGTTCCGCCGCGCGCTCGCGCCAGGAGCTCGTGCTCGGACTGCTGCGCCGCGCGATGCTCCTCGCCGACGGCGACGGCGCGCTCATCGCGCTGCGCGCCGGGCGGCAGTTCGAGCGCTGGTCGCTGCGCACGGGCGAGAGCGAGGCGGTGCCGATCGAGGCGCCGAGCACGCCGGGCGCGTTCGAGCGATCGATCATGATGGCCGTCGCACCACGCGCGCTCTCGGATCTCGCCGAGGCGCCTCGGGTCGCGGTCGAGGTGAGCTGCCCGGGGGTCGAGGCCGGCCCGGTGGCGTTCGCGCCGCTTCGCTTCCGCGACCAGAAGCTCGGCTACCTCGCGGTCGTGCGCCGCCGCGCCTCGGCGCGGTTCGGCCACCGCGACGCCCGCGCGCTCGCCCAGCTCGCGGCGTACGCGGGCGCGATGCTCGACAACATCCGGCTCTCCGAGAACCTCGAAAAGCTCGCGATCACCGACGACCTCACGCAGGTCTACAACTACCGCTACCTCAAGACGGCGCTGCGGCGCGAGGTCAAGCGCGCGTCGCGCTTCCACCAGCCGCTCTCGCTGCTGATGCTCGACGTCGACAACCTGAAGGCCTACAACGACCGCAACGGCCACCTGCGGGGCAGCTACCTCCTGAAGGAGATCGCGCAGCTCTTCGCACACCAGGTGCGCTCCTGGGACCTGGTCGCGAAGTACGGCGGCGACGAGTTCACCGTGATCCTGCCGCAGACGCTGCGCGCCGGCGCCGCATCCGTGGCGGAGCGGCTGCGCGCATCGGTCGCGGCGCACGCCTTCCCGCTCGCGGCCGCGGGCACGATCACGGTGAGCGTCGGGATCGCGTGCTACCCCGAGGACGGCGACAGCGTCACGGCGCTCATCGCGGCGTCGGACCGCGCGCTCTACGCGGCGAAGCGCACGGGGCGCAACCGCGTCGAGGGCGCCGAGCCCATGGCGGCGTGAAGGCCGGCGTGCGCGCGCCGCACGATTGACCCCGCCCGAGCGGGCGGGTTAGCGTCCCGGGTTCGCATCGGCAGTGCTTATGGAGTGCAGCAGCGGCCGGAGGTCGGGAGGGAGCGTGTCGGAGAGCATCGGAATCGCGGTGGTCGGGACCGGGGACTGGGGCGCGAACCTCGTCCGCAACTTCGCCGCACTGCCCGGGGCCCGGCTTGTCGCGGTCTGCGACGCGAGCGCGCAGCGGCTCGCGAAGACCGCGGCGCAGTATCCCGGCACGAAGGCGTACGCCGACGTCGCGCAGGTCGCAGGGGACGCCGAGATCCAGGCCGTCGTGGTCGCGGCGTCGGCGGTCGGCCACTACCCGCTCGCGCGCACGCTGCTCGAAGCCGGCAAGGACGTCTACGTCGAGAAGCCGCTCACGCTCGAAGTCGCCCACGCCGAGGAGCTCGTGCGGCTCGCGCGCGCGAAGGGCCGCATCCTCATGGTCGGGCACCTGCTGCTCTACCACCCGGGCGTCCAGTACATGAAGCGCATGGTCCGCGAGGGTGCGATCGGCGACGTGCTGTACATCTACTGCCAGCGCGTGAACCTCGGCAAGGTGCGCAAGGACGAGAACGCGCTGTGGAGCTTCGCGCCGCACGATCTCTCGGTCGTGCTCCACCTGCTCGAGATGGAGCCGCTCGACGTGGTGGCGCGCGGCTCGTCGTTCCTGCAGGAGGGCGTCGAGGACGTCGTGTTCGTCGACCTGCGCTTCCCGGGCGGCAAGCTCGCGCACGTCCACGTCTCCTGGCTCGACCCGCACAAGCTGCGCAAGTTCACCGTGGTCGGTACGCAGAAGATGGTCGTCTTCGACGACATGGAAGCGAGCGAGAAGATCAGGATCTACGACAAGGGCGTCGACCGTGCGGGCGAGGTGGTCTCGTACGGCGACGCGCTCACGGTGCGCAACGGCGACATCCTGATCCCCAAGATCTCGCTCCAGGAACCGCTGCGGCTCGAGTGCAGCCACTTCGTCGAGTGCGTGCGCGAGCGCAAGACGCCGCTCACGGACGGGCTCGACGGTCTGCGCGTCGTCAAGGTGCTCGACGCGGCGCAGCGATCGTTGAAGAGTGGCGGGGCGCCGGTCGCGATCCAGCCGCTGCCCCTGGAGGTCGCGTGAGCGGCTCGATCCACCCGAGCGCGCGCGTGGGGGCGGGCACGACGCTCGGCGAAGGCTGCGTGGTCGGCGAGAACGTCGTGCTGGGCGCGGGCTGCAAGCTCGGGCACCACGTCGTGATCCATGCCGACACGGTGGTCGGCGACCACGTCCGCATCGACGATCACGCCACGCTCGGCAAGCTCCCGATGAAGGCGGCGAACTCCGCGACCACCCGGGAGCAGGAGCTGCCGCCGCTCACGGTGGGCGAGGTATGCATCGTCGGCACGGGCGTCGTGCTCTACCGCGGTGCGAGCGTCGACAGCAAGGTGCTCATGGCGGACCTCTGCACGGTGCGCGAAAACGTCACCGTCGGCCGCGGCACGATCGTCGGCCGCGGCGTCACGATCGAGAACTTCTGCAGCGTCGGCCGTTACTGCAAGCTCGAGAGCGAGAGCTACCTGTGCGCCTACTCCACGCTCGAGGACCGCGTGTTCATCGCGCCCGGCGTGGTCACGAGCAACGACAACTTCGTGGGCCGCACGCAGGAGCGCTTCAAGCACTTCAAGGGCGTCACCGTGCGCAAGGGCGGACGGATCGGCGCGGGCAGCGTCACGCTGCCCGGCGTCGTGGTGGGCGAGGACGCGCTCGTCGCGGCCGGCTCGACCGTGACGAAGCACGTCGAGCCCCGCATGATCGTGATGGGCAAGCCGGCGCGCCCCGTGCGCCCGGTGCCCGTCGAGCAGCTGCTCGAGAATCAGGGCTGGGTGGACGCCTGAGTCCGCGGCCCGCATCCCACCGGGAGATCGAATCCATGCCGACCCAGTCCACGCTGAAGGTGCCGCTCCTCGACCTGCGGGCGCAGTACGACACGATCCGCAGCGAGGTCGACGCAGCCGTTCGCGGCGTCATGGAGAGCTGCCACTTCATCGGCGGCCCCGAGGTGACGGCGCTCGAGCAGGAGGTCGCGCGCTACTCGCAGACCGCGCACGCCGTCGCGTGCGCCTCGGGCACCGACGCGATCCTGCTCGCGCTCTGGGCGCTCGGCGTGGGACCGGGTGACGAGGTGATCTGCCCCTCGTACACGTTCTTCGCGACCGCCGGCACGGTGTCGAACAACGGCGCGACGCCCGTGTTCGTCGACGTCGATCCGCGCACCTACAACCTCGACGTCCACCTGCTCGAGCGCGCGATCACGCCGCGAACGAAGGCGGTCGTCGCGGTCTCGCTCTTCGGCCAGTGCGCCGACCTGCCCGCGATCAAGGCGATCTGCGACAAGCACCAGATCTACCTGATCGAGGACGCCGCACAGAGCATCGGCTCGGAGTGGGAGGGACGCCGCTCGGGCTCGATGTGCGATTTCGGGACGTTCTCGTTCTTCCCCTCGAAGAACCTGGGCGGCGCGGGCGACGGGGGCATGATCGTCACGCAGAACGCCGACCTCGCCGAGAAGGTGCGCCTGCTCTGCAATCACGGCGCGAAGCCGAAGTACTACCACTCGGTCGTGGGCACGAACTCGCGTCTCGATGCGCTGCAGGCGGCGATCCTGCGCGTCAAGCTCCGCCATCTCGATCGCTGGAGCGAGCAGCGCGCGAAGAACGCCGCGCTCTACCACCAGCTCTTCGAGGGCTCGCGGGTCGGTCGTCCGTACCACGATCCCCGCACGCGCCACATCTACAACCAGTACGTGATCCGGGTGCCGCGCCGCGACGAGCTCAAGAAGCACCTCGCGGAGCGCAACATCGGCTGCGAGGTCTACTATCCGGTGCCGCTGCACCTGCAGAAGTGCTTCGCCCACCTCGGCCACAAGCCCGGGGACATGCCGGTTTCCGAAGCGGCCGCGCTCGAGACGCTCGCGCTGCCGATCTATCCGGAGCTGACGGAGGAGATGATCCGCACGGTGGCCCAGACCGTTCGCGACTTCGTCGAGAACGGCTGACGTCACGCGGGCCGCGCAAGGTCCGCACAACCGAACCCGGGACGCGTCGCCCACCCGCCCAGACGGCGCCGCGTCCCCGACGGTCTCTTCGAGGCCCCGCCGGAGGCCCCCTTCCACCGGCGGTGACGTGGGTTCATGTCCGAGAGCACCCGAGACACCCTGCTCGGCCTGTTGCGCCGGGTGGACGAGGTCCGCGGCCTGTCCGACCGCGCGAGCGGTCCCGCCGCGCTCGCGCTCGACGAGACGGACGTGCTCGTGCGCACGCTCTCCGAGGTGGTCGAGGAGCTCGAACGCAGCCACCGCCGGCTGATCGAGACGAACGTCCAGCTCGTCTCGCTGCGCGAGGTGGCGGGCCGGCTCACGACCACGACCGACGTCGCGGAGACGACGCGCACCGTCACGCGCTACCTGCGTCACGCCTTCGGATTCGATCACGTCGGGCTGCTGCTCGTGGATCGCGAGCGCCGCACGCTGGGCGGAACGTGGGCGGTGCGCGAGGGCGACACGCTGGCCCTCGAGCTGCCTCTGGCCGGCGAGCGCGGTGCCCTCGCGCGCGCGCTGTGGCTCGATCGCACGCTGCTCCACCACGACTGCCGGCGCCATCCGCCCGCCCTCGTCTCCGAGGATCACCCGCTCCACGACGTGTTCGCGTCGCTCGGCTCGCTCGCCTGCGTGCCGCTCCAACGCGGCCCGGCACTCACCGGCACCCGCACCTGCGAGCACTGCCCGATCGGCAGCGCGTCGGCCCAGGTGCCCTCGCCGGGCGTCGCCGCCGAGGCGTGGAGCGCGCTGCGCGACGACGCCCAGCGGCGCTGCCTCGCCTGCGACCGGCTGCCCTCGCTCGGCGTCATCGCGGCCGGCCGGCGCGCGGGACTGCCGCCGCTCTCGGCCGGCGATGTCACGCTCGTCGAGTCGATCGCTCTCTCCGTCGCGCCGATGGTCGAGAACGCGCGGCTCTTCCACGACCTGCGCGCGAGCCAGCGCTTCCAGCAGCACGTGCTCGACGGCATGCTGAGCGCCCTGCTCGCGGTCAACCTGCGCGGCGAGGTGCTCGGGTTCAACCGCGCCGCCGAGGAGCTGCTCGGCTGGAACGAGCGCGAAGTGCTCGGCCACCGCGTCGGCGAGTTGTTCGGGGCCGAGTGCGAGTCGCTGATCGATGCGACGCTCGAGCGCGGGCAGGACGCGGTCCGCCAGGAGATCTTCCT
>DATJXF010000026.1:0-4609 GCA_035500415.1 Candidatus Acidiferrales bacterium
GGCGCCTCGGGCGGAACGATCAACCTCGACTGGGACACGACGCGCGCGTCGACGAGCTTCACCGCCGTCGCCAACTGAGCGCCGCCGCAGGGATCGGGGCCCGCCTGCGCCACGCGGCGCGAGCGGGCCCCGGGTGTTTCACGCCGACGGCGAGGCCCCGAGCGACGCCGCGAGGAACGCCGCCAGGTCCGCCTTGAGCTTCGCCAGCGACGGCGGGTGCACGTACATCATGTGCCCGGCCTCGTACCAGGCCATCGTGACGTTCGGTTGCAGGCTGGGTTCGAGCCCGAGGTGGCGGAACGTGTACTCCGTCGCGAAGTACGGCGTCGCGAGGTCGAAGTAGCCGTTCGCGACGAACACCTTGAGGAACGGGTTCGTCGTCATGGCGTTGCGCAGGGTTTCCGAGACGTCGACGAAGCGGTTCTCGTGCTCCTGGAACTTCCACGCCTCGTTGGTGCGGAAACTCAGGATCTCGTAGGGCAGGTCGCTCTCGAAGCCGAGCTCGCCGCGGACGTAGTCGTTGAAGGTCGCCGTGTAGGGTCCCATGATCGCCGACATGCTCGGATCGTGGCCGAACGTCTCGCCGGCCGCATCGCGGTCGATGCCGACGAAGCGGCTGTCGAGCCGGCCGACCGTGCGCCGCTCGCCGCGCATCAGCTCCTTGCAGAAGCGCATGATCTCGACGCGCAGGTTCGCGCGCTCGACGTACTCGGACGTGAGTCCGGTGTAGCGCGCCACGCGCGCCGCGATCGCACGCCGTTCGTCCGCGGGGAGCGCGTCGCCGCGCAGCAGCGCGGTCGCGTACTCGCCCTCGGCGAACGCCGCGACCTCGCGCAGCGTCGCCGCGAGGTCCCTCTGCAGCTCGGGCGCGAGCCGGCGGTGGTACCACGCGGTGGCGGCGTAGCTCGGCAGGTAGACGACGCACGGCAGATCGTTCGTCGGCAGGAAGAACAGCGTCTGGAAGTCGAGCACCGACGAGACCAGCATGATGCCGTTGAGGTAGAGCCCGTGACGCTCCTGAAGATAGCCCGAGAGCCCCGCGGCGCGCGTCGTGCCGTAGCTCTCGCCGATCAGGAACTTGGGGCTGGGCCAGCGCCGGTAGCGCGACGTGTAGAGCCGGATGAAGTCGCCGACCGACTCGATGTCCTTCTTGAAGTTGTGGAACTCGCGCGCCTTCTCGCCGGTCACGGGCCGGCTGTAGCCCGTGCTCACCGGATCGATGAACACCAGATCGCTGAGCTCGAGCAGCGTGTGCTCGTTGTCCGCGAGCGCGTAGGGCGGCGGCGTCAGACGATCGGCGTCGCCCATGACGACGCGTCGCGGCCCGAGCGCGCCGAGGTGCAGCCAGACCGAGGAGGACCCCGGCCCGCCGTTGAACGAGAACGTGATCGGCCGCTTCGCGACGTCGCCGGCGTTCTCGAGCGTGTAGGCCGTGAAGAACACCGTGGCGCGCGGCTTTTCGCCCTCGGAGACGCCTTCCTGCTCGCCCTTCTTCTCGCTCTCCTCGCGCAGCACGATCGTGCCGGTCGTCGCCGTGTAGCGCAGCTCGCGCCCACCCACCACGACCGCGTGCGAGGTGACGACGATGCGGTCGGCGGGTTCGGGCGGGGGCGTGGGCGCGGGGGTGGTCGGTTCGGACTTCTCGGTCATGCCGGACTCCTCAAGGGGGTTCGCTCGCGCCGGCACGCTCGCCACGGTCGCGCAAAACGCGGGAAAACTAGCACAGCGGAGCGATCCGGCGGCGGCCGGCCAAACGGACCCCGGGGGCGATGACGGCACGATTGCCACTTGTCGGGTCCGCTTCGGCGGGGGAAGCTTGTTCTGCCATCGGGCCCCGCGCGGTGTGCGGGGCCGGCTCACCCCACGGAGACACGCCATGTTCGCCGCGCGCCGCCCCTTGCCGATCGCCCGCGTCCTCGCCGGGCTGCCGATCCTCGCCCTGCTCGTCGCCCCCACCGCCTCGGCCTACAGCAGCTCGCCGTCGATCTGCGACGACGGCCCCGGATCCCTGAGCGCGATGTACGCCAGCCTGCACGGCCGTGGCGAGTCCGGCAGCCAGGGATTTTCGCTGGGCGCGAGCCAGCCCATGTTCGGATCCGATCCCATCACCATCACGCTCTCGAAGGTGGGAGGCGGGACGTTCAACGGTCTGCTCCTCTTCGGCGTGGGGAGCAACGGCCTGCACGTGGGCACGTGGACGTTTCCGAGCGGGTTCGGCGCGCTCAGCTGCACGGGTGGCGCCTCGGCCACGCTCGGGCACACGAACGCGACGGCGCGCTCGCTGCCGTTCTCGTTCACGTGGACGCCCCCTTCGGATCCGACGCTGACCTTCGTCACGTTCCACGCGATCGTCATGCAGAGCACGGTCGGCAGCTGGTGCATCCTGGACACGCTGCAGCTGAGCAGCGCCGTGACGAGCGTCACCGGACCGGACCCGGTGCGGGCGCTCGAGCTCGCCCCGGGGCTGCCGAACCCGTTCGGGCACGCGACGCAGATCGATTACGCGCTGCCCGTGGCGTCGTTCGCGCGCCTCGCGGTCCTGGACGTGAGCGGTCGGATCGTGCGCCACCTCGCTTCGGGCGAGCAGTCGGCGGGACAACACCGCGTGAGCTGGGACGCGGCCGACGACTCGGGACGCGGCGTCGCCTCGGGGCTCTACATCATCACGCTCGAAGCGGCGGGCGCGCGCCGTGCGCGTCGCGTCGTCTACCTGGGCGGAATGCCCTGAGCTCCGGGCACGGCCCGGGGCCGCGCGGCTCGAATCAGCGCGCGAAACCCGGTTCGAGCCAGTCGGCGTGGTCCTCGGCGATGCCGTTGCCGCCGTCATCGACGAGCAGCTCGACGCGACGTGTGCCGGGCGGCAGCGCGGCCCACGCGCGAGCGATCTGGCCGCGGCGCATGGGCGGTGACTTCCACGCCGTCCGTCCGTCGACGCGCACCTCGAAGCCGACGAGCCCGCCCGGCGCCTCGTCGTCGAGCCCGACGCGCGCGACGAAAGCGTGCATCCCGGGCGGCGCCGGAACCTCGAGGCGCCACGGCGACTGGACGCCGAGGCCGTGCGCGACGACGCGGCCGCCGACGCGCAGCGGCGCGCCGCCCCAGCTGCGGTCGACGTGCGTCGCGGAGGCGAGCGCAGCCGGGACGGGCGGCAGCGGCACGTCGGGCTCGACCTCGCGGCGCGAGGCGAGGTACTCGATCACGTCGCGCAGCTCGAACGGTGATAGCAGCCCGCTCATGGGCGGCATGAGCGAGGCGCCGCGCGTGCGGTGGAGCACGCGCGCGCGCGGAAACGTGCGCAGGCTGTCGCCGTCGCGCAGCGTGATGCTGTCCGCGGTCTCGGCCTTGACGAGGCCCGTCACCTCGTGGCCGCCCGCGAGCGTGAGCGTCGTGGTTTCGTAGCCCGGCGCGATCACGGCCGAGGGCCGCACGAGCGACTCGAGCAGGTAGCGCCGGTCGTGCGCGCCGACGAGCGAGAGGTCGGGCCCGGTCGTCGCGCCCGCGCCGTCGATCGTGTGGCAGCGCATGCACTGCGCGGCCGGGTGCTCGGCGAACACGCTGCGTCCCCGCGTGGCGTCACCGCCCTGCAGCGCGAGCGTCAGGCTGCCGAGCGGATCGCCGGCGCGCAGCGCCGCGTCCTCGGCGCGCACGGGGGCGGCGAGCGAGGGCGCATGGCTCGCGCGTGCGGCCTCCAGCGCATCGAGCCGCAACCGCGGATCGAGCGTGCCGCGGCGCAGCTCGGCGAGCCGCGCGACGAGGAATCCCGCGCTCGCGGCGTCGTGGCGCGAGCCCACCGTGCCGATGGCCGCCTGCCGGACGCCCAGCGGCAGGGAGGAATCCGCGACGGCGCGCTCGGCCACCGCGAGCGCGCGGTAGGGATCCTGCGCGAGCGCGATCTGGAGCCCGGCGACGAAGACCGAGTCACGCCGGGAGCCCAGCGCAGCGCGCAGCGCCTCCGCGGCCTCGGGCGCGCCGCGCGCCGAGAGCCAGCGGAGCGCGTAGACGCGCGGCGCGTCGGCGATGTCCTCGTCCTCGACCCACCCGAGCATGCGCGAGTTGCCGACTACGACGCCCTCGCGCTGCGCGAGCGCGAGCGCCGTCGCGAGGTCGGTGCCGCGCGCGTGGGCGAGCACGTCGCCCAGATGCGCCGCGATCGGCGCGTGCGCGAGCCCGGCCGGACGCGCGGCCACGGGCGCGAGCGCGCCCCACACGCCGTCGCGCGCCTCGGGCTGGTCCCACTGCGCCAGGGCGTGGAGCGCGAGGTCGCGCCAGGGCTCGGCCGTCGCGGGGTCGGCGGCGTACGCCGCCAGCTGCTCGGCCTGCCCGGCGCCGCCCACGCGCAGCGCGGCCTCGATCGCGCGGCGCTGGTACGCCTCGAGCCGCAGGTCGGCGCGAAGCGCGGGCAGCGTCGCGGCGAGCTGCGCCATTGCGCCCGGCAGCCCGAGGTCGTAGGCCGCGCGTGCCGCCTCGCTCGCAATCTGCGGATCGGCGTCGCCGAGGAAGCGCGCGACGTCCTCGGAGCGCATGCGGCGCAGCGCGAGCACGGCCGCGAGGCGCACCGCGCGGCGCGGATCGGAGGCGAGCGCCGCGAGCCGGTTGGCCGGGGCGAGGC
>DATJXF010000027.1:0-3903 GCA_035500415.1 Candidatus Acidiferrales bacterium
AGCTTCTGCGTCCGCTCGAAGTCGTTCTGGTGCGTGTCCCATCCGTCGAGCACCACCTCGACGAACTTCACGCCGCGTTCGACGAGGCGCCGCGCGACGAGGCAACCGCGCCCGAAGTCGGTGTCGCCGTACGCCTTCTTCGTCGCCTCGGTCTCGCTCGCGAGGTCGAACGCGTCGATCTTCGACGAGTCCATCAGGCGCACGGCCTTCGCGTAGACCTGGCGCCGCCCCTCGACCTTGGCGTCCCCGGTCGACTGCGCGAAGCGCGTCTCCATCGCGTCGAGCGCCGCGAGGCGCCGGCCGAAGCGCGCGCGGTCGACGCCCGTCGGTAGCGTCGCGTCCGGCGGCGGCGCGCCCGCCTTCGTGATCACGAAGGGCCCGTTCTGCACGCCGAGGAAGCCGGCGCCGAAGCTCGGGCCGGCGATGCTCACGAACGCGGGCAGCTCGGCGTGCGGGTCGCCGAGGCGCGCGCTCGTCCAGCCGCCGAGCGATGGGTGCACCACGGTGGGGTTCGGCGCGTAGCCCGTGTGCACGTAGTACTGGGCGCGCGCGTGGTTGCCCTCCTTGCTCGTCATGCCGCGGACGACGGCGATCCGGTCGCCGCGGTCCGCGAGCAGCGGCAGGTGCTCGCTGAGCATCATCCCGGTCGCTCGTGTGCGGATCGCCTTGAAGGGCCCGCCCGTCTGCCGCCCCGGCTTGGGGTCGAACGTGTCGATGTGGCTCGGGCCGCCGTTGAGCCAGAGCAGGATACATGCGTCGGCCTTCGCCGCCGGCAGGTCCCCCGCGAGCGCGCGTGACGGCGAGATCCAGCGCGAGACGATGGCGCCGAAGAAGGCGCTCGTGCCGAGACGGAGGAGAGAGCGTCGACCGAGGGTGGGCATCGTCATCGTCGTCTCCATTCAGTGGTTCAGCACGAACTCGCTCGAGTTGAGCAGGGTCCACAGCACGTCCTCGAAGGCGCGGACGCGCGCGGTCTCGCGCGTCACGGGCGGACGGGTCTCGAGCCTCGCGAGCGGATCGGGCTTTCCCTTGCCGCCCTTGCCACCGTTGGCCGGCTTCGACGCCGGCTTCGGCCCCGGCGGAGTGGCCGGCGCGGGATCCGGCGCGGCGCTCGCGTCGGCCACGTACTTCGTCCACGTCGCCGTCTCCTCCGCGCTCGGGAAGCGCGAGAGCGTCCTGACGTAGAGCGCCTCGATCTTCGATGCGTCGTCGCCGGGCGCCGCGAGCACGTCGGCGAGCGCGCCGCCGGGAAGCACCCGCGCGCCGCCGCCCACGACGTTGCCATCGAGCAGCGCGAGCGCCTGCGAGATGGTGCCCTCGTAGTCGGGCGCGTCGCTCTCCTCGTCGACGTCGAAGAGGAAGCCGTAGCGCTGCTTCACCTGGAACCGCACGTTGTCGAGGTCCATCCGGCCCGTCGCCCGGACGATGCCGTCGAGGCGCGTGGCCACGATGAGCGCGTTAAGCAGCTCCTCTGGCCCGAGCGGCGTGACGCGGAAGCGCTCCCAGAGCTTCGACTCCGGGTCCACCTTGGCGGTCGCGTCGGAGAGCGGTGCAGCGGCGAGGCTGTACGCCTCGGTGCCGACGACCACGCGCACGAGGTGCTTCACGTCCCAGCCGCTGGCGACGAAGTCCGCGGCGAGCGCGTCGAGCATCGCGCCCGCAACCGGCGGGTTCGACGGCCGCATGTCGTCCACCGGGTCGCTGAACCCGCGTCCGAGGAAGTGCCCCCACATGCGGTTGACGATCGCGCGCGCGAACCACGGGTTGTCGCGCGCCGTCACCCACGTCGCGAGCGCCTCGCGCACGTTGCGCTGCGCGCCGAGGTCGGTCCCGTCGAGCGCCGTCGGGTGGGCGGCGACGATCGGGCCGGTGTCTCCCATCTTCGCGAAGCGCGGAGCGGCGCGATCGAGGTCGCGCACGGCGAAGCGCTTGACCTGCCCCATCTGCTTGCCGTCGTCGAGCGCGACGAGCCGCGTGCGCACGAACGCCGCGGCGAACTGCTGGAAGTCCTTCTGCGTCCACTTCTCGGTCTTGTGGTCGTGGCACTGCGCGCACTGGATCTGCAGACCGAGCAGCGTGCGCGACGCGGCGCCCGCCATGTCCTGCGGGTTCTGGAGGTACTTGAGCGTCCAGTTCACCGCCCCGTTGATGCCCTCCGGCGTGCCGCCGGTCCCCTCGTTGGCCAGCGCGTCGCGCTGGCGCCCGCCCTCGCTGTTGACGCCCGTGGCGGTGAGGAGCTCGCGCGCCATGCGGTCCCACGGCTCGTTGTGGGCGAAGGCGTCGTGCAGCCACGCGCGGAACGCGCCGCGGTCGACCTGCGGCGCGCGCATGTCGCGGCCCATCCACACGTCGTCCCAGTACGCGGTCCAGTGGTCGGCCCAGAGCGGCGAGGCGAGCATCTCGTCGACGGCGCGCGCGCGCTTGTCGGCGCTCTTGTCGGCGAGGAAGCGCACGGTCACCTCGGGCGGCGGGATCGTTCCGAGCACGTCGAGCCACGCGCGACGGAGCCACGTCGCGTCGTCCGCGCGCGCGACCGAAGCCACGCCGGCGCCGGTCCACTCGTCGCGCAGCTTCGCGTCGACGTCGGCCGACGTGAGGAGCTTCGGCGCGGGCGGGGCGGCTGGCGCGGTGACGACCGCCGCGGCGCGAGGAGCCGCCGGCGGCGGCGTGCCGCGGTCGCACGCGGCGACGCTGACGGCGACGGACGCTACGAAGAGGAGGCGTTTGCTCACGAGCTTCATCCTCCGGGGCGAGACACTCTCCCGCAACGCCACATTGCGTTCGGACGCGTAAAGGTCCGTAAACCACCCGGCTCCCACACACGCGCGTATCATCGAATCCGTGCTGCGCCGTTCGCTCGCCGTCGCGCTGGTGGTCCTCGCGGCGTCCACCCCGTCGCTCGCGAGAGCGCAGAACGCGACGGATCCGGCCGCTGCCGAAGCGCTCTTCAAGCAGGCGCGCCAGCTCATGGCCGAAGGCAAGTACGCCGACGCATGCCCGAAGCTCGCCGAGAGCCAGCGGCTCGATCCGGGCACCGGCACGCTGCTCAACCTCGCCACCTGCTACGAGAAGAACGGGCAGATCGCGAGCGCTTGGGCCGCCTACAAGAGCGCCGCGACGGCAGCGCAGAACGCCAACGAGCTCGATCGCGCCAAGCTCGCCCGAACGCGCGCCGCGGCGCTCGAGGCGAAGCTCCCGACGCTCACCATCGTCGTGCCCCCCGCCGCCGACCGGCCGGACCTCGCGGTCACGCGCGACGGCGAGCCCGTCGGTCGCCCGGCGTGGGGCACGCCCATCCCGGTCGACCCCGGGACGCACGCGGTGCAGGCGAGCGCGCCGGGCCGCAAGACGTGGCAGGGCCAGGCGCAGGTCGACGCCGCCGGGGCGAAGGCGTCGATCGAGGTGCCGGCGCTCGAGCCCGACGCGACGACCCCTGCGCCGAACGCGACGACGCCCGCGCCCGCGATCGGCGCGACGACCGCTCCCGCGCAGCCTGCAGCGGCGGAGGCGCCCGCGACCTCGAGCCCCGGGTCCACGCAGCGGACAATCGGCCTGATCCTCGGCGGCGTCGGCATCGTGGGCGTCGGTGTCGGCGCGGTCTTCGGCTTCATCGCCAGATCGGACAACGACGGCGTCGGCGGCAACTGCAACCAGGGCGTCTGCAACCAGCAGGGCCTCGACTCGCTCGACTCGGCGCACAGCGCCGCCACCGTGTCGACCATCGCCTTCGCCGCCGGCGGCGCTGCGCTGGCGGGCGGCGCCCTGCTCTACTTCCTCGCGCCCCGCGCGTCGTCCGGCACGGGGCTGGTCGTCGCGCCCTCGGCCGGCGCGCACACCGCGGGCCTCCAGCTGCACGCGCGCTGGTAGACCGTCGCTCAGAAACGAAGCGCCGCGAGCGTAGAC
>DATJXF010000028.1:0-3574 GCA_035500415.1 Candidatus Acidiferrales bacterium
ACCCCGACCTGCTCGCCTCCTCGAGCGAGGTGCAGGTGCAGCGCGGCGTCGGGCCCGCGCTCTACGGCGCCGCTTCGCTCGGCGGCAGCGTCAACGTCGAGACCGGATCGTTCAGCGCGACGCCGGCGTTCTCGGTCACGACCTCGGCCGGCTCGTTCGGCACGCGCCGCGTGAGCGTCGCGGGCGCGACGCCCGCCGGCGCGAGCGGCTGGCAGCTCGACGGGCGCTACTCGCGCATCGAGACGGATGGCTATCGCGACCAGTCGTGGTCGCGGCTCTGGTCGTACGAGATCTCGGCGCGCCGCTCGACCGCGACGCAGCAGTGGACCGCGCACCTCTTCGGCGGCCCGGAGAACACCCACCTCGCCTACCTCGGCACGCCGCCCGAGTACCTGGACGGCAGCGTCACCGGCAACGTCGGCCAGGACCGGCGCTGGAACGCGCTCAGCTATCCGGGCGAACAGGATCACTACTTCGAGCCGCATTACGAGCTCGTGCACTCCTGGGCGCCGTCCGACCGGCTCGCGCTCACGCAGACGTTCTTCTACTTCGACGGCAGCGGCTACTACGACGAGCAGCGCGACGATCAGGCACTCACCGACTACCACGTCTCGCCGTGGACGACGACCGATTCGACGCTGCTCAGCCGCGACCACTACGCGCTCAACTCGTCGGGCTTCTTCACGCGCGACTCGCTCGGCCGCGTCACCGTCGTCAACGCGGACATCGTGCGGCGGCGCTACGTCGCGAACCAGCACTTCGGGTGGGTGCCCCGGCTCCGGATCGGCAACGGCGCGAGCCAGCTCACCGTGGGCGGCGAGGCGCGCTTCCACGACGGCCACCACCTCGGCACGCTCGTCTCGGGCAGCGGCCTGCCCGAGGGCATATCCGCCGATCAGCCCTACTACGACTTCCGCGCGCGCACGTTCTCGGCCGGATTGTTCGTGCGCGAGCAGTGGGACGTGCGGTCGAGCCTGCGCCTGACCGGTGACCTCGCGTGGCGGCACCAGGCCTACGACGTGCTCGACGACAAGTTCGACGGCATCCACTTCACCCAGACCTACGACCTCGGCCTGCCTCGGATCGGCCTGCAGTGGCAGCCCGACCGGCGCTGGTCGGTGTTCGCGAGCTGGGCGTACGCCGCGCGCGAACCCGCGCTGCGCGATCTCTACGACGGCGAGAGCCCGGGCGCGCTGCCGCTCTATCGCGTCGTCGACGTCGCGGCCGGCATCTACCAGGACCCGCTCATCCGACCCGAGCACGTCCTGCAGGAGGAGCTGGGCGCGCAGTGGCGCGGGCGCGGCGCGGCGGCCAGCGCGGACCTCTATCGCATGGACTTCCACGACGAGATCGTCGACGCGGGGCAGTACAACACCGATCTCGGTTATCCGATCCTCGGCAACGCCGCGCAATCCGTCCACCAGGGCCTCGAGCTCGCGGCGAACGCGGCGCGGCGCTTTGGCGCGGTGCGCGGCGAGCTCGCGGGCAACGCGACGCTCTCCGACAACCACTTCGTCCACTACACCGAGGTCTGGGGTCCCTCGGCCTCCGACGACATCGTCGACGACGGCCACGCCGAGGGCTTCTCGCCCGCGACGATGGCGAACCTGACCGCGCGCGCGAGCTGGGCGGGCTACTCGGCCGCGCTCGAGACGCAGTCGGTGGGCCGGATCTACGTCGACAACAGTGAGACCGGATACGATAGCATCGCGCCGCACACCGTCGAGAACCTGGAGCTCTCGGCGCGGCGCGTGATCGGCGGCGCGAACGCCGAGCTCTCGCTGCGGATCCTGAACCTCGGCGACCTGCGCTATGACACCGACGGCTACGTCGACGTCGATCCGTTCGACGCGAGCAGGATGGTGCCGTGGCTCACGCCCGCCGCGACGCGCAACTGGCTGGCGAGCGTCAAAGTGGCCTGGTAGGAACGGGGCGCTGAGATGCCCGAGGAAAAGGCGGCGAGGGAAGCGCGACCACGGCGCAGCGCGCCGCGGTGCCCGGAGTCGTATCCCCGCCGAAACGTCGAGCGAGGAGCGACTTCGCCAACGCAGTGATCGGGCTTCTCAGCGCCCCGCACTCTACTTCACGGAGACGACGGCCTTGTCGAGCGTCAGCTTCTCGGTCGTCTGGCCGCTTTGCGTTCCCGCCGCCTCGAGCTTCTTCAGGACGTCGAGCCCCTCGACCACTTCGCCGAAGATGCAGTGCTTGCCGTTCAGCCACGGCGTGGCGACGAACGTCAGGAAGAACTGGCTGCCATCCGAGTTGGGCTGGCCGGTGTTCGCCATCGAGAGCAGGCCCGCGCGGTCGTGCTTCACCTTGTCGCTGAACTCGGGGTTGAAGCCGTAGCCGGGGCCGCCGGTGCCGTTGCCGACCGGGTCGCCGCCCTGCGCCATGAAGTTGGGGATCACGCGGTGGAAGATGGTGCCGTCGTAGAAGCCCATCCGCGCGAGGTAGATGAAGTTGGTGACGTGCATCGGCGCGATGTCCGGCATGAAGCGGATGAGGATGTCGCCCTTGTTCGTCGTGAGCTTCACGTAGTACTTCCGGGTCGAGTCGAACGACACCGCCTTGGGCATGGGCAGCGACTGCTTCCACGTCGGGTTCGACTTGTCGATCTTGGCCGCGGCGATCTGCGCGTCGATCGCGATGATCGCCTTGTCGGTCGCCCCCATCTTCGCGCCCGGCTTCGCGGACTTGGCCGCCGCGGACTTGGCCGCTGCGGGCTTGGCCGCTGCGGCGGCCGGCGCGTCGTCGGCCGACGCCGCGACGAACGAGAGACACAGGGCGAGCAGTGCGAGCGGAAGAATCCGGACGAGCTTCATCGTGGAGCACCCTCCGACATGGAGATGAATGGCTGGGGAACGAGACACGCTGCGGGGCGGAGAGGATGCGGCATCCGCCCGCCCCGAATCAACTGCCGGCCTTCCGTTCCCCCGACCGCGCTCAGCGCAACGACACGAGCCGCGTGACGCCGCTGCGATCGGCCGCGCGCCACCGCGCGAGGTAGACGCCGGGCGCGACGCGCGCACCGCCCGCGTCGCGGCCGTCCCACGCGACCACGTGCTCGCCGGGTGCGAGCGCGGCGCGCGACGCCTGCATGACGCGCCGGCCCGCCAGGTCGTAGACGTCGAGCTCGAGCGCGCCGCCCGCGGGCAGCCAGAACGAGAGCGCGACGCCGTCGTGGAACGGATTGGGCGCCGCCGCGCGCAGCGCGGAGGGACCGCCTGCGGCCGGCGGCGGCGCGGTCCCGCTCACGATGAGCTGGAGATCGCGCGGCGTCGCGCCGAGCACGAGCGGCACGTTCGCGCCGTCCGCGATCGTGCGCGTCCAGCCCTCGGCCGGATCGGAGAGCGTGACCGAACGCCCCGCGGGGACGTTCCGGAACGCGAACGCGAGGCTCGCCTCGCCGAGCGAGGCCGCGCCGGTGACGCGTACCGTCCACTGGAGCGTTGCGCCGTCCACGCGGAAGTCGCGCGCGTAGGCGTCGCCTCCCTGAAGCGAAGCGAGCGCGAGGGGCGCACCCGGCGCGAGCGGTGTCGCGCGCGCGGTGAGCGCGCGGTCGGCGCCCGGCGCC
>DATJXF010000029.1:0-27715 GCA_035500415.1 Candidatus Acidiferrales bacterium
CTCGCGCCCTGGACGGTTGCGGTGCTGATCGGCATCGCGGCGGCGGTGCTCCTCAAGCCGGTCTACTTCAGCACGACCGTCCTGATGCTGGACCGTGGCCAGGCCATGCAGGGTCCGCTCGGCAACCTGGGGGGGCCGGACGTCGCGCAGCAGGCCGACATCATGCGCGAGCAGGTGCAGAGCAGCCTGTTCCTGAAGAGCGTCATCGCGGCGACGGGCGTGAAGGAGGACCACACGACCCGGCTCTGGGCGCTCCAGTCGGCGTCGAAGTATCCCGGCCTCTCGCAGGACGAGCAGGTCGAGGCGTTCCTCGTGGACTACCTGCGCGACGCGATCAACGTCCACCAGAGCAAGGGCAAGTTGTTCCAGGTCGACGTCGCCGACTTCGATCCCGATCGCGCGCAGAAGTTCTGCGCGTCGGTCGCGAACCAGTTCGTGGCCTCGTCGAAGGCCCGGCAGCTCGAGGCGGTGCAGGCGCAGCAGGAGTTCAGCGTCGAGCAGATCCAGGTCTACAAGCGCGCACTCGAGGACGCCGAGGCGCGGCTCGAGACCGCGCGCCAGACGGCGATCTCGTCGACGTTCTCGGGCTCGCTCGTCAACGCCAACAACCTGAACCTCGCAAACTCGCTGCTCGAGCAGGCGGTGACGGACGTCGAGGACGAGCGCCAGCGCATCACGGATCTGAAGTCACAGTTTCCGGGCAAGCTGCGCGACAACGACCCCGAGCTGCTCACGGGCCCGCAGATCTCGACGCTCGGCGCGCAGCTCTCGTCGCTGCAGGACCAGCTGGGCCGCGCGATGCTGACCGAGGGCAGCGCCACCGGCGGAGCGAACGTGCGCGTGCTGCTCGCGCGCAAGAGTGCCGAGCTGGAGGCCGCGCTCAGCGACGCCGCGTCACGCACGCTGCCGAGCCTGCCGCAGGATGCACGCGATCTGGCCGTGCGTTACCGGCTCGCCGAGGCGGACCTCAGCGGGCGCGAGGCGTGGCACACGTGGCTGGCGGGACAGGTGGGTGCCTACGAGCGCGAGGTCGTGCTCGCCCCGAATCGCGAGCTGGACATCTCGCGCCTGCAGGCCGAGGTCGACCAGCAGCGCGCGCTCTACAACGCGTTCCAGCAGCAGTCGGCCGCCGCGCAGATCGCCGAGGCGTTCCAGAACGCCAAGGTGAGCGGGCGCTTCGTCGTGTTCGAGGCCGCCACGCGGCCGCTGACGCCGGGCAAGCCGAACCGGCCGCTGCTCGTGATCCTCGCGTTCGTCATCGGCGCAATCGTCGGCACCGGCACCGTGCTGCTCGCCGAACATGGCGATCAGTCGGTCAAGAACGCCGAGGAGATCGAGAGCCTGCTCGGGCTGCCGGTGCTCGGGGCCGTGCCGCGCGTCGAGGAGCTCGAGCGCTCGCGCCGTGCCCGCCGCCCCGCGCCGTCGGTCGCGGCCGCGCCGGGCGCGCTGCCTCCGCCCAAGGACCTTGGGCTCATCCAGCGCCTCAAGGTCGAAAGTCCTCTCGGGCTCGAGTTCAAGCGCATCTACCTGAACCTCGCGCGCACCCGCGGTCGCACGCTGCCGCGAACGCTGCTCATCACGAGCTCGACGCGCGGCGAGGGCAAGACGACCACCAGCGCGTGCCTCGGCATCACGCTGGCGCGCGAGCACCGCCAGCGCACGCTGCTCGTGGACTTCGACCTGCGCAGTCCGGCGCTCCACCGCGCGCTGGGCATGCCCGGCAGCAGCTGGGGGCTCGCGCAGATGCTCGCGCACCAGCAGTTCGACGAGCGCTTCGTTCGCCAGACCGCACTCGAGAACCTCGACTTCCTCGCCGCGGGCAAGAGCGAGCGGCCCGCTGCGGAGCTCGTCGAGCAGGACGCGGTCGAGTGGTTCCTGCGCGAGGCGTTGCAGCGCTACGAGCTCGTCGTCGTGGACACGGCGCCGACGCTTGCCGTGCCCGATCCGCTGATCCTGGGACGCGCCGTCGAGGGCGTGCTGTACGTGGTCAAGGCCGGCGCGACGGTGCGCAAGGCCGCCGAGTACGGCGTCAAGGTTCAGCGCGGGGCGCGGGACAACCTGCTCGGTGTGCTCATGAACGACGCCGGCGAGTTCCTGCCGCAATACTACGGCTACAAGGCGAACTACTACGGCTACACGACGGAAGTGGCCGAAGGCTAGATTCGGCCTGGGAACGTCGCGCCGCCTCGCCCTCGTGCGGTCCGGGACGCCGCGTCCGTTCGCGTCACCTGCAGCCTGACCGGGAGCGGCCTTGCGGAGCGTTCGCGTCCTCTGGAACGTCGTCACCAACTACCTGCGGCTGCTGATGGCCGCCGGGCTCGGCTTCATGCTCACCCCGTTCATGGTCCACCACCTCGGGGATCGCGACTACGGGCTCTGGGTGACGGTGTTCTCGCTGACGGGTTACTTCGGGTTGTTCGACCAGGGCATCCGGCCCTCGCTCGTGCGCTACGTTTCGCGCGACCAGGCATCCGGCGATCGCGACGGTCTCGCGCGTACGATCAGCAGCGCGATCGTGCTCTACACCGGCGTGGGCGTCGTGACGATGGGGGTCGCCGCGCTGGTCGCGGCCCGGGCCCATACCTGGCTGCGCGTCGATCACGCGCTGCTCGGCATCGCGCCGACGCTGGTGCTGATCGTGGGCGCGACGCTGGCGCTCGGTTTCCCGCTCGGGGTCTTCGGCGCGGTGCTCTCCGGCCTGCAGCGCTACGACGTGGCGAACGGGATCGGCATGGTCGTGGGCGTGCTGCGTTTCGTCGCGTTCGTCGGCGTGCTGCGCGCGGGCGGGGGCCTCGTCGTGCTGGCGTGGACGTCGCTCGCCGTCAACCTGCTCGGCCATATGGCGGCGTGGGTCGCGGCGCGCCGCGTGCTGCCCGGCGTGCCGATCGGCCCCCGCTGGGTTCGCACCGAAGCGCTGCGGCGGATCGCGAGCTACGGCGGGTGGGCCCTGATGGGGGCGCTCGCGACCAACATCGCTTTCCAGACGGACTCGCTGGTGATCACGGCGTTCCTTGGCGCCGCACTCGTCACACCGTTCGCGCTCGCTGCCGGGCTCGTCGACAATTCGCGCCAGCTCGTGCACGCCGCGGCGTGGGTGCTGTCGCCGACCGCGAGCGAGATGGACACGCTCGGCGAGGGCGACAAACTGCGCCGCATGTTCGTCGCGGGCTCGAAGTACAGCGTGCTCGTGAGCTGGCCGGTGCTGATCGGCCTGATCGTGTTCGGACCGAACCTGCTCCACACCTGGGTGGGCGGGCGGTACGAATGGGCGAGCCGGCTCCTCACGATCCTCGCGGTGCCGACGCTCGTGGCGCTGCCCCAGGCGACGGCGTCGTCGGTGCTCTTCGGTGTGAGCCGCCACCGCGGCGTGGTCGTGCTCTCGCTCGTCGCGGCGCTCGTCAACCTCGCGCTGTCGGTGGTGTGGGCGCGCTGGCCGGCCCCGATGCGCGCGCTGTTCGGCAACGCGATTCCGCCGGGGCTCGTCGGCGTCGCGATGGGAACGGCGGTCCCGCTGTTCGCGCTCTCCGGGCTCGCGACCGCCTGGTTCGCCTGCCGCGCGCTCGGCGAGCCGATACTGCGTTACGCTTGGGAGGGGCTCGTCCAGCCCGGGCTCGTCTGCCTCGCGTTCGCGCTGCCCGCGGTGTTCGCGCAGCGCCTCTGGCATCCGCTCGGCTGGGGTCGCCTGTTCGGAACGTGCGCAGGCTGCTGGGTGCTGTTTGCGCTCGTCGCATGGGGTCTCGGCATTTCGGGCTCCGACCGCTCGCGCTGGGGCGCGATGCTGCTCGGCATGCTCGGGCGTACGCGCGCTGCGGGCGAGGCGCGCGGATGAGCGCGCGTGTCAGCGTCGTGCTCGCGGTCTACAACGCCGCATGGTGCGTCGAGCGGGCGCTCGATTCGGTCATGGCCCAGACCGCGCCCCCCGCCGAGGTGCTGCTCTGCGACGACGGCTCGACCGACGGCACGCCGGAGCGCGTCGAACGGCGCTACGGCGATCGCGTGCGCGTGCTGCGGTTCCCGCACCGCAACGCCTCCGCGACCCGCGGCCGCGGTCTCGCACAGGCCGAGGGTGACTGGCTCGCGTTCCTCGACGCCGATGACTGGTGGCGGGAGGACAAGCTCGAGCGTCAGCTCGACTTCCTCGCGCGCCATCCCGACGTGCGATTCGTTTCCACCGACGGAGACTTCCGCTCCGCCGACGGCGTGATCCGCGAGTCGTGGCTCTCGGACTACTTCCACCCGGTGAAGGAGCTCCACGGCGATCTGTTTCCGCTGCTCGCGCGGCGCTGCTTTCCGCTCATGAGCTCGTGCCTCCTCGCGCGCGACGCCTACCTGGCCGTGGGCGGCATGGACCCGGGCCTGGTCTATTCGCACGATTACGATCTCTGGCTGCGGGTCGCGGCGCGCTATCCCATCGCCCTCATGGCGGAGCCGCTCGTCCACTACTGGTTCCATCCGGGCTCGCTCTCGCGCCGCCTCGAGGAGCGCCATCGCGACGACCTCGCGCTCATGGAGCGCATCGCCTCGGGCGCCCTGCGTCCCGACGCGGCGATCCGCCGCCTGGGCGAGGAGCGCGCGGCCGCGCTCGCCTACGACATCGCGCTGCTGTGCGTCCGCGACGGACGCTACGGCGAGGCGCGCCGGTTGTTCGCGCGCGCGCGCCGGACCGGCACGCTGTCGAGGCGTGCGCTCGCTGCGGTGAGCGCCTGGCTGCCGGGTCCTGCGCTCGCCGGCGTCCGGCGGATGCGCTGGCTGCGCGGGCCCGTGGCCGCGACGCGCGCACGGCCCGCGCGGCTCGAGGGGCCGGGGGCTTCGACGTGAGCGCGCGCTTCGACGCCGCCGTCGTGATTCCCGTGCGCGACGGGCTGCCCGACGTGCTCGAAGCCGTCGCGTCGGCGCTCGCGCAGACGCAGGCCCCGGCCGAAATCGTCGTCGTCGACGACGCGTCGCAGGACGGTTCGGGCGACGCGGTCGAGCGCCGATTCGGGGCGAGGGTGCGGCTCGTGCGCGGGCGTTTCGGCTCGGCGGCGGCCGCGCGCAACGCCGGCTGGCGGGCGTGCCGCGCGCCGTTCGTGGCGTTCCTCGACGCCGACGACCTGTGGCGGCCGGAGAAGCTCGCGGTCGCGGCCGAATGCTTCGCGGCGGCGCCCGCGGCCGACTGGTTCTTCAGCGATGGCGCATTTCGTACGCTCGACGGCCAGCTCCACGCATCGTGGTTCGGACTCTACGCCGATCTCGCCGAGCCGTGGTGCGGCGCGCCGCTCGCCCAGCTCTTCGAGGTCAACTTCGTGCTGACCTCCTCCGCGATCGTGCGACGCAGCGCGCTCGAAGCGCTGGACGGGTTCGACGAGCGACTGAGCCACGCCGAGGACCTCGATCTCTGGATCCGTCTCTCGCGCCGCGGGCTCGCGACGGCGTCACGCCGCGCGCTCGTCCGCTACCAGCACCGCGAGGGCGGGCTCACCCGCCAGACCGAGAGCCGGCTGCGCGGCGGGATCGCGCTGTTCTCGCGCCTCGCGGCCGACGTCGCGCTGCCGCCAGCGCTGCGGCGCTCCGCCGCTCGGCGCGCCTCGCTCTATCGTTACAAGCTCGCGCTCAACGCGCTGCGGGCGGGGCGGCGCGCCGAGGCCCGCGGCGGATTCGCCTCGGCGTGGCACTTTCCCGAGCGCACCGTGCCCGTCGCGCTCGGACTCGCCGCGACGCTCCTGCCGCCCGCGCTCTTCGGCCGGCTGCGCGGCAGGCGCGCGGCGGTCGCGGCCGTGACGCCGATGGTGGCTGTGCGCCGCGTCGTCCTGCGCGGCTGGGATGATCGCGCCGTGCCGCGCGCAGCAGGCGAGGCGAGGAGGGAACGCCCGTGACGCTCCCGCCGGCGCCAGTGCCCCGGCGCGATCCCGGCGCCGAGATACGTGCCGCCGCCCGCCGCACCGCGGATGCCTGGCGCCCCTGGGCGGCCGCGTGGGTGGGGATCGCCGCCGTCGTCTTTCTCATGGGTGCGTTCGTGATCCTCGACTACACGTTCGACCAGGATCCGCACCGCATCCTCAAGGTGGGTGTCGGACTGCTCGCGCTCCTGGCGATCGCGCTCATCCCGAAGGTCGGCCTCGTCCTGCTTCCGGTCATCACGCCGATCGTGCCGTGGATTCCGCCCGCGCCAGTGCCCGGCCTCAACACGCTCAACGTCCTGCTGCTGACGGTGTTCGGCTCGTACGCCCTCAGTCGCGTCCTGCGCGGGCAGCCGTTCGCGCGAAGGGGCCGGCTCGGCGGCTCGATCGGCCTCCTGCTCGCGCTGGCCGGGATTTCGATCGTGCGCGGCGCCGCGGCGCCCACGGGCTACACCTACGACGCGGCGTTTGCGGGCATCCAGCTCTTCCGCTCCACCACCACGTTCAGCACCTATTTCATCGTGCTCGCGATGGCGCGCACGCGCGCCGAGCGTCACCGTGTCACGTGGAGCGTCATGGTGGGACTGCTCCTCGAGGCGCTGATCACGATCAAGTTCGGACGTACGGGAGCGGGCGGACGCGCGATCGGCACGCTCGGCCAGTCTAACGAGCTCGGTGGCTTCCTCGCCCTTTTCAGCGTGATCGCCGCCGCGATCGCAGTCGGCGCGCGGCGCTGGTTCGAGAAGTTGATCGCGGCCATCGTGTTCGTGCTTGGCACGATCGGCATCATGCTGTCGCTCTCGCGCGGCAGCTTCCTCGCGCTGCTCGCCGGCCTCGGCGTCGTCGCGCTGCGGAGCTCGCGCTGGGTGATCGTCGTGCTGACCCTCTCGCTGGTGAGCGCCCCGCTGTGGCTACCGGACTACGTCATGGACCGGATCATGAGCTCGCGCGTGCAGGTCGAGGGCTCCGACCAGGCGACCGTCGACGCGGCGTCCGAAGCGCGGCTCGAAACATGGCGCAGCATCCTGCTCGTCGTCTCACACCACCCGTTCGACGGCGTGGGGTTCACGGGGCTGCAGTACGTGCTTCCCGACATCGGCAACGAACTCGGTCTGGAGGACGTCCGCGACACGGCGCACAACACCTTCCTGCGCATGCTGAGCGAGCTCGGCGTGATCGGGTTCGCGGTCTTCCTTTGGCTGCTTGTCCAGTGCTGGAGGCTTTGCGATGCCGCCGTGAAGGCGGCGCGATGGCGATTCGACCGCGCGCTCGCGATCGGAGCGTGCGCCGCGACCGTCTGCATGGCGGTCTCGTGCGCCTTCGGCGACCGGTTCTGGAGCCCCATTCTCGCCAGCAGCTTCTGGGTGATCCTCGCGCTCGTCGAGTCGTCGATCGTGGACGAACCCTCCCCACAGGCGCCCGCGTGAGCGGACGCCTGCTGCGCTGGCTGATGAGCTGGGGCGCCGGTGCGCGCGACGTTCGCCGCGGTCCGCCGCGCCTCACGATCGTGCGCCACCACCGCGTGTTCGCCGACGGCGAGCGGCCGCTCTACGCGCTGGGCGTCTTTGAGTCGACGTTTCGGGCGCAGGTCGAGGTGTGCGTGCGCGCCGGGCTCACGCCGGTGACGGTTCGCGACGGGCTCGAGTTTCTGCGCCGCGGCGAGCCCGGCCACGCCGTGGCGTTCAGCTTCGACGACGGCTACGCGGACAACGTCGAGCGCGCGCTGCCGATCCTCGCGCGCTTCGGTGCGCGCGCGACGTTCTACCTCGCGGCCGGCCTCATGGAGTCGCGAACGGCGCCGTGGTGGGACGAACTGGTCGCGATCCTCGTGCGGGGCGCGGCGGAGCGCGGGAGCGTGAGCTGGGGTGGCGAGCGCGTCGAGATCGAGCGCGCGAGCGACGCGGGGCGCCGCGCCGCGCTCGTGCGGCTGCTGCCGCGGTTGCGCGCGCACCCGGCCGAGCAGCGCGTGCGGCTCGACGCGCTGCGCGCCGCGCTCCGCGCGGAGGAGCCCGCCCCGTGCGAGCTCGCGCCGTGGGCGCTCGCCCGCGGGCTCGCGGAAGCGGGCATGGAGCTGGGATCGCACACGCTCACGCATCCCTATCTGAGTTTCCTGCCCGAGGACGAGCAGCGCCGCCAGCTCGCCGACGCGGCCGCGCTCATCCGCGAGCGGACGGGCGCCGAAGTGACGGGCGCCGCGTATCCCAACGGCGACCACGACGCGGTGACGGTCCGAGCGGCCCGCGCCTGCGACTTCGCTTACGCCGTCGCGACCACGGCCGGCGACTGCGCCCCGGGCGACCTCGGCCCGGACGACCGCCGTTTCGCGCTACCGCGACGCGCGCTGCCCGAGGGCGCGTGCACGGGCCCGGCGGGCTTTTCGCGCCGCATGACGCTTGCCGAGCTCTCCGGCGCCTTCGACGCCCTGCGCGAGCGCACGCGCGAGGCCGCGTCGTGAGGGCGCCGGCCGGGACCGGGCGCCGGATCCGGCTGCTCTACGTGGTCGGCAACTTCGTCACCGGCGGCGCCGAGCGCCACCTGCTCGAGATGTGGCGGCGGCTCGACCGCTCGCGCTTCGAGGTCCGCATCGCGGTGCTGAGGCGCGAGGGCGCGTTCACGCCGCTCGTCGAGGCGCTCGGGCTGCCGATCGTCGAGCTGCGCGTCGGCCGGCGCATCTACGATCCCAGCGGCGTACTGGGGCTGCTGCGGCTGGTCTCGCTCGTCATGGAGTTCCGCCCCGACGTGATCCACGGCTACCTGTTCGGCGCGAACCTGTTCGCCGCGCTCGCCGGGCGCGCGTGCAGCGTTCCGGTCGTGTGCGTCGCGAAGCGCAACATGGACGCGTTCGAGACGCCCCGCCAGATCGCGGTGCAGCGCCTCGCGCACCGGCTCGCGACGCACGTGACCGCGGTGAGTGAGGAGGTGGCGGGCAGCTCGGTCGAGCTCGGCGTCCCGCGTGGCCGCATCACGGTGATCGAGAACGGCGTCGACGTCGGGCGCTTCGACGGTCTCAGCCGGCGTCCCGAGGAGGCGGGCTTCGCTCCGCTCCCGGACGGCGAGCGGCTGATCGGCAGCGTGGCCTGCCTCGCGCCGCGCAAGGACCTCGGCACGCTGCTCGAGGCCCTCGCGCTCCTCGCCGGGCGCGGCATTCCGTTCCGGGCCGCAATCGCGGGCGACGGCCCCGAGCGCGCGGCGCTCGAACGCCTCGCGAACGAGCGCGGACTCGGATCGCGCGTCGCGTTCCTCGGCGAGCGCTCGGACGTCGACCGGCTGCTCCCCGCGTTCGACGTTTTCGCGCTCTCGTCGCGCGAGGAGGGCATCCCGAACGCCCTGCTCGAGGCGATGGCTGCCGCGCGCCCCGCCGTCGTGACGCGCGTCGGCGGCAACGCGGAGGTGCTCGAGGACGGGCGTACGGGCTGGCTCGTGCCGCCGCGCGATCCGGCGGCCCTCGCCGCCGCCCTGGCCGAGGCGCTCGCACGACCCGACGAGGCGGCGCGGCGCGGTGCGGCGGCGCGCCGCGCGATGATCGAGACGCGCAGCATCGAGGCGATGGTGCGTCGTCACGAGCGCTTCTACCTCGCCGCGCTCGGTCTCGCGGATGGCGCCGGCGCGGACGCGACGCGGGGGGCGGCATGAAGTCGGTGCTCTACGTCACGACGACGTTTCCGACCATGGCCGCGTTCATCGAGAACGAGGTGCTGCGGCTGCACGCCCGCGGCGTCGACGTCCGCGTCGCCACGCTGCGCCCGGCGGGTCGGGAGTACCAGCCCGAGTACGCGCCGCTGCTCCCGCTCGTCACGTCCGTGGGCTCACCGCTCGCGCCGGCGGGCTGGCTGGCGCTGCTGCGCTGGCTCGTGCGCCGCCCGCACGTGCTCGTGCCCGAGCTCGCGCGCGTGCTGTGGGCCTCGCGCACGAGCCCGTACGCGCTCGCGGGGCACCTCGGCTACCTGCCGGCCGCGGCCCGCGTCGCCGACCTCGCCGAGACGAACGGCTCCGAGCGCATCCACGGCGCATGGGCCCACTTCCCCGCGACGGCCGCCTACCTGGCGGCCCGGCTCACCGGGCGACGCTTCAGCATGGCCGCGCACGCGGGGGCCGACCTCTACCGCTCGCAGGCGTTCCTCGCGCACAAGGCGCGCGCGGCGGACTTCGTCACGGCCTGCGTGCGCGCGAACGCGCGGATGCTGCGCGCGCTCGCGCCGGGGGCGCGGGTCGAGTGGCTCTACCACGGCACCGACCTGGCGCGCTTTGGCGGGGTGAGGCGCGCGCGCGCGACCGAGCCGCTGCTGCTCGTCGTGGGGCGGCTCTCGCCGGCCAAGGGTTTCGACGATGCGGTGAGCGCGCTCGGCGAGCTCCGGCGCCGCGGTCTCGCGCCGCGGCTCGTCATCGTGGGCGAGGGGCCGGAGCGCGCGACGCTCGAGGCACTCGCCGCGGGGTTGGGCGTGGGCGCGCAGCTCGAGTTCCGAGGCACGCTCACGCACGAGGAGCTGCTGCCGCTCTACGCGCGCGCCTGGCTGCTGCTCGCGCCCAGCAAGGTGGTCGCGAACGGCCGGCGCGACGGCATCCCGAACGTCGTGATCGAGGCGATGGCCGCCGGCCTGCCGGTCGTGGGCACGAGCGCGACGGGCATCGACGAGGCGGTGCGGCCGGGCGTGAGCGGCGCGCTCGCCCGCCCGGGCGATCCCACGAGCCTCGCCGACGCGCTCGAACCGCTGATCCGCGACCCCGCTGCGGTCGATCGCATGAGCCCGCTCGCCCGTGCCGCCGCGCGCGAGCGCTTCGACGCCGACGCGAGCTTCGCGCGGCTGCTCGAGCTCTTCGGCGGCTCGCCGGCGCGCGTCGAGGAGCCCGCGTGAGGGTGATGCACGTCGTCGAATCCATGCACCAGGGCGGCGCGGAGTCGCTCGTGGTCGAGCACGTACGACACGCCTCGGCCGGCGTTCACAGCACGGTCGTCGCGCTCAACCGCGGCGGTCCGGCGCTCGAGGCCGCCGCCGCGGCGGGCGCGGAGACGCTGCTCTTGGGCAAGGGCGGCGCGCGCGCGACCGCGCTGCTGCGCCTGGCCGGCGCGATGCGCGCGCGGCGGATCGAGGTCGTGAACGGCCACAACCCGACCGGGGCGCTCTACGCCACGCTCGCCGCGCGGCTCGCCGGCGTGCCGGCGGTGGTGCGCACCGAGCACAGCATCCACTACGCCGGACGCGGCTTTCGCGGCTACGCGCCGGTCGAGCAGGCGCTGACGGCGCTCTGCGACGTCGTGATCTGCGTCTGCGAGGCGGCGCGCGCGAGTCACGCGCCGCGCTTCGGCCGCCGTGCGGCGCGCTTTGTCACCGTGCTGAACGGCATCGGCGACGCGCCGCCGACGCGGCCGCGCCCCGAGGTGCGGGCCTCGCTCGGGCTCCCGCCCCAGGCGCCCGTCGCCCTCACGGTGGGCAGCCTCACGCCGCAGAAGTCGCAGGACGTCCTGCTGCGGGCCATGGCCGCCGCGCGCGCTCACGCGCCCACGGCGACGCTGCTCGTGGCGGGCGAGGGCCGGCTGCGCGAGTCGCTGCTCGCGCTCCACGCGGAGCTCGGGCTCGGCGAGCGCGTGCGATTCCTGGGTGCACGCAGCGACGTCGCGGACCTCATGACAGCGTGCGACCTGTTCGTGCTCTCGAGCTCGCGCGAGGGTCTCTCGGTCACGCTGCTCGAGGCGATGCGCGCGGGCCGCGCCGCGCTCGCGACCGACGTGGGGGGCAACCGCGAGGCCGTGCTCGACGGCGTGACGGGCCGCGTTGTGCCGGTCGGGGATACGTCCAGGATGGCCGCTGCCCTGAGCGATCTGCTGGGCTCCCCGGAACGGCTCGCGGAGCTTGGAGCGGCGGGGCGCGCGCGTTGGGCCAGCCTCTTCACCGCGCGGCAAATGGTCGAACGGACGGAGTCGCTGTACCGTGGGGCGCTGGCGCGGCATGGACGCGCGCCGGAGCCGAAGGACGGGGGAACGGCATGAGCGGGAACGCGAGCGGGTCGGCGCGCGCAGCCTTCGAGCGCTTCGTGCGCTGGACGATCGAGGACGAGTACGAGCCCGTGCAGCAGCGGCTGCCGGCGGGCGAGCGTGAGGCGTTCCGCGACTACTATCGCGCGCTGCCGCGCCGCGGAGACGAGGCCGCGATCCGCCGCTACCTGCGCGGCTTCTGGCGCTCGGAAGCCGGCTGGACCGCGCGCTGGATCGGCGCGCGCGCCGCGGCGGGCGGGCCGGCGCCGCGCGTGCTCGATGCGGGCTCGGGCTTCGGCACATACGCGATGCTCTACGCCGCCGTCGGCGCCGAGGTGGTGGGCGCGGACCTGCGCCCCGACCGGCTCGACGCCGCCGAACAGCGCCTCGCGTTCCATCGCGAGCGCACGGGCGCCGGGCTGCCGGTGTCGTACGTGCGCGCGGACCTCACGCGCGACTGGGATCGCGACTACGACCTCGTCTGGGTCTACAACGCGCTTTCGCACATCGACCCGCTGGAA
Source organism: Candidatus Acidiferrales bacterium (assembly GCA_035500415.1). Classification (GTDB taxonomy): domain Bacteria; phylum Eisenbacteria; class RBG-16-71-46; order RBG-16-71-46; family RBG-16-71-46; genus CAIXRL01. Next base: position 12,372 of record DATJXF010000029.1, read on the forward strand.
GCGTTTCTCGCGCAGACGCGCCGGCACCTCAGGCCCGGCGGCGTGCTCGTGATCGGGGACATCAACGGCGCGCACCCCGAGCACCTCGCGCGGCTCGAGAAGCTGCGTGGTGACAGCGTTCACCAGGAGTACGTGGCACCCGACGGCCAGCGTCACGCCTACGCCGTGGAGCGGCCGTTCCCGCCCGCGGAGATCCGCCAGATCTTCACCGCCAACGGGCTGCGCATGGTGCACCACGAGCTCTACTTCGGCGGCCTGGGCGCGCTGCCCGAGCCCGTGTTCCGCCTCGTGCTCGAGCCGCTGCAGCGGCAGTGGTGGCTGGGCCACGGTGTCGCGCGGCGCCAGCTGGTCGTGGCGGCGGCCGCGTAGGCGGCGGCCCGCATGCGCGTCCTGCTCGTCAGCCAGTACTACCCGCCCGAGACCGGTGCGGCGCCGGCGCGGGCGATGCACTTCGCGCGCGCGTTGCGCCGCGCAGGGCACGACGTCCGCGTCGTGACGGGCCTGCCGAACCATCCATCGGGCGTGATCCAGCCGGAGTTCCGCGCGGCCGGCCGGCGGCGCGAGGTCGTGGACGGCATCGCGATCGAGCGCGTGTGGCTCTACGCCACGCCGCACAAGACGCCGCTCACGCGGCTCGCGAACCACCTGAGCTTCGCGCTCGCCGCGACACCGCGGCTGCTCTTCGGGCCGCGCGCGGACGTCGTCGTCGCGAGCACGCCGCCGCTCTTCCTCGCGCTGCCCGCGCTGCTCGGGGCGCGACTTCGCGGCGCGGCGTTCGTCAACGACTGCCGTGACGACTGGCCCCACGCCGCGATCGCGCTCGGCGAGATGCGGCCCGGCGTGGTCGCGGACGTGCTCGATGCCGTCGCGCGCTTCTTCCAGCGCCGTGCCGTGCGCGTGCTCGTCGTCACGCCGGGCATGCGCCGCCAGCTCGCCGCGCGCGGACTCGAGGAACGCCGGCTGGTCTTCCTGCCGAACGGAGCCGACACCGAGCTCTTCCAGCCCGCCGCCGGCCCGCCCGGCGTGAACGGCCACGGTCGGCCGTTCACGGTGCTCTATGCGGGGACGCACGGGCTCGTCCACGGCATGGATGCGCTGCTCGACGCGGCAGAGGCGCTGCGGAACGAGGACGTTCGCTTCCGCTTCGTCGGCGACGGTGTCGCCAAGAACGCCCTGGCGCGAAGCGCGGCGGAACGCGGGCTCGTCCACTGCTCGTTCGAGCCCAGCGTCGCCCCCGAAACGCTCGTCGAGCGGCTGCACGAGGCCGACGCGTGCGTGGCGACGACGCGTGCGAGCGAGTTCGCCGGCGAGACGATCCCGGTCAAGCTGTTCGACTACCTCGCCTGCGGTTGCCCCGTCGTCGCCGCGGTCCGCGGCGACGCCGCGGCGATCGTCGAGGCCTCCGGCGGCGGGCTCGTCGTCGAGCCCGAGAACGGCGCCGCGATCGCGGACGCGCTGCGTCGGCTCAAGTCCGACCCCGCGCTGCGCGCGCGACTCGCCGCCGCGGGCCCCGCGTTCGTGCAGCGCGAGCACTCGCGCCGCACGCTCGGCGAGCGGCTGGTCGCGACGGTGGTCGAGGCGCGGGTCGAGATCGCCGGGCGGGACGTGACGCCGCGGCCCCGCGGCGCGACCGCAGCGATCAAGCGCGCGCTCGACGTCGTCGTGAGCGCGCTCGGTCTGGCGATCGCGGCGCCGTTCGCGGTGCTCCTCGCGATTGCGATCCGCATCGACTCGCCCGGCCCGGTGCTGTTCCGCCAGCGCCGCATCGGGCGCGGCTCGCGCGAGTTCGTGCTGCTCAAGTTCCGCAGCATGGCGCAGGGCACGCCCGATCTCGCGACCCACCTCGTCGCGCCGGGCAGCGTGCGCGTCACGCGCGTCGGCGCGCTCCTGCGCCGTACGAGTCTCGACGAGCTGCCGCAGCTCTGGAACATCCTCGCGGGCGACATGTCGCTGGTGGGGCCGCGCCCGGCGTTGTACAACCAGCGCGACCTGATCGCCCTGCGCCAGGCGGCGGGCGTTGACGCGCTCCGCCCCGGGCTCACCGGGTGGGCCCAGATCAACGGCCGCGACGAGATCCCCATGGAGCAGAAGGTGGGATACGACCGGGACTACCTCGCGCGGGTCTCGCTCGCGCTGGACGCCGAGATCGTGGCACGCACCGCGCTCACGCTCTTCACCATGCGGGGCGTGCGGTGAGCGTCGCGTCCGCGCCGGCCCTCGGGCGGCCCGCACCGCCGTGGCGCACGGTGACAGGCGCGCTCGCGCTCGCCGTGCTCGCAGGCTTCGTCTACGCCTCGAACGCGGCGGCGCTCTGGAACACGTGGACCACGAACGACAACTACTCGCACGGGCCGCTGGTGCCGCTCGTCTCGCTCGCGCTGGTCGTGTCGAGACGCGACAAGCTGCGCGCCCTTCCCGTGCGCGGCGACTCGCGGGGCCTGCTGCTCGTCGCGCTCGCGTGCTTCATGCACGTCGCCGGCGTGCGCGCCGATCTGTTCGCGCTCCAGACGTGGTCGCTGCTCGCGCTGCTCTTCGGCCTCGCGCTCACGTTCGGGGGGACGGCCGTGACACGCATGCTCGCGTTCCCGATCGCCTACCTCGGCTTCATGCTGACCTTCCCGCCGGTCGTGATGAACACGCTCAGCTTCGCGCTCAAGGGCTTCGCGCTCGGCGGCGCCGTGCGCGGCGCGGAGGCGCTGGGCGCGCACGTCCACCGCACCGGCATGCAGATCTTCTTCCCGAGCGGCGAGCTGCGCGTCGAGGATCCCTGCAGTGGCCTGCGCTCGCTGCTCGCGCTGCTGGCGATCGCGACGCTGTTCGCCTACCTGCAGAAGGGCGGCCTGTGGCGACGGGCCGTCGTCATGCTCGCCGCGATCCCGATCGCGCTGGCGGGCAACCTCGTGCGCCTGCTGCTGCTGCTGGTCGCCGCTTCGGCGCGCGGCGTCGACTGGGCCACGGGCGGGTTCCACGTCGTCACCGGCTACGCCATGTTCGTCGTGGCGCTCGCGCTGCTGCTCGCGCTGCGGAGCGCGCTCACGCCGCGACGGGCGCCGCGCGGCGGCGCACGATGAGCCGCTTCCTCGTCGTCGCGATCCTGCTCGCGCTCACCGCGACCTACGGCCGGCTGCACCCGCCCGAGAACCTCGCGGTCGGCCGCGGCGCGCTCCGTGCCGTTCCCGCGACGCTCGGGCCGTGGAGCGGAACCGAGCTCAGCTTCCAGGACGGCATCGTCGACGAGCTGAAGGCCGACGACGTCCTGCTGCGCCGCTACACGCAGGGCGACCACCTGGTCTGGCTCTGCCTCGTCTACCACCAGAATCGCCGCTACGGCGCACACGACCCGGAGCTCTGCTACGAATCGCAGGGCTTCGTGGTCACCGCCGAAGGCCACGCGCGTGTCGATGACGGCTCGCCGGGCGGTCTCGAGGTCAGCACCTTCGTCGCCGAGCGCAAACACGTTCCGCGCGTCATCTGGTACTGGTGGACGACCGCCGGGATGTCGACCGGCGACGCCAACGCGTTCCGCGGCCGGATGGCGCTGCTCGGGGCGCTCGAGAACCGATCGTGGGGCGCCTTCGTACGCGTCGAGTCGGTCGCGCCCGACGGCGATCTCGCGGCCGCCGCGGGGCGTGTGCGCGACTTCTCGGGTCGCGTCGCGCGCGTGCTGCCCGGCGTGTTCGCGAACGCCGCAACGGTCCCCGCCGCGCCGGCCGCCGCGCGGCCGTGACGTTCTGGGAGCTGGTCGCGCTCGGGCTGCTCGCCTGCGGCCGCGCGATCCGGACGGCGTTCCGTTCCGCGGTCGCGCTCACCTGGCTTCCCATGCTCGCGCTCCAGGCGCTCGTCATCCTCGCGCTCGCCGTGGCCGCGCACCCGCTTCTCTCCGGCTTCATGGCGCCGCTGCTGCGCGCGGTCTCGGGCGACGACGCGCTGCGCTATCCGCAGGGCTTCCACCGGCTGCCCGCTCTCGCCGCGCAGGCGTGGTTCTTCGGCGCCGCGATCGTGGGACCGCTCTGCACCGGCGCCGCCGCGCGCGCCTTCGCCGCCTCGGGCGCGGGTCGGCCCGCGCTCGCGGGGACGGCGCTGCTCGAGGCGCTGCGGCGTTGGCCCTCGCTCTGGCTCGCCGCGCTGCCGGGCGCGCTCGTCGTCGTGGGACTCGACGCGGCCCTCGCGCAGCTCGCGGGCGTTCGCATCTCCGGCCCGACGCGCGCGCTGCTGCCGCTGCTCGCGGGTGGCCTGCAGATTGCGGCGCAGGCCGCGTGCTTCTTTCCGCCGATGCTCGTCGCGCTCGAGGACCTGAACCCGTTCGTTGCGATCGCCCGCATTCCCTCGACGCTCGAGCACGGATTCGTGCCGGCCGCGGTCGTGCTGCTGCTCGTGGCCGCGGTGATGCAGCCATTCGGCTGGGTCGCGCCCTGGGCGCTGGGCGATGCGGGCCACGACCTTCCCGAGGTCTCGGGCGTGCTCGCGGTTGCACAGGGCCTCGCGCTCGCGGCCGCCGGCCTGATCGCGAGCGGCGCCGGCGCGTTCGCCTACCTCGCCGCACTGGCTCCGGGCGAGGAGCTGCGATGAGACGCGGCGCGTTGCTCGTGCTCGCGGCGGGCGCGTTCGCCGCGGGCTGCGGCGACCCCGCCCTCTGGGCGCGCTGGCGCTCCGACCGCGCCATCTACCACGCGCAGGCGCTCGAGCGTCGCGTGCTCGCGAAAGGCTCGCGCGCGCAGGACGCCGACCTCGCGCGCGTCGAGGCGGGCTTCGCTGCGGTCGCGGCGGATTTCCCGACCTCGCGCTGGGCCGCGGCGGTGAACGACACCGGCCCGGTCCACGACGTTGCGCTCACCTCTGCACGCGCGACGTTCGAGCAGGCCGCCACGGCCGCGCGACGAGGCGCCGACGAGCGGGCGGCGGCGCTCTGGGCGGGCATCGAGGCCGCGGACGCCGGCCTGCCCGGCATGGTGGTCGCATCGAGGCTCGCGCGTGCCCGCGCGCTGGTGCGGCTCGGTCGTTACGACGAGTCGCTGGCCGAATGGGCCGGACTGGCCGAGATGGATCCGATCGCGGACCCGCGCCGCGCCGCGCCCTCGGCCGAAGTGCTCGATGCGCCGCTCGTGCTGGCCAGCGAGCTGCGCTCGCGCGGGCGCGACGCGGCGGCGGACAGCGTGCTGCGCCGCGCGGATGGGCACCTGTCCGCCGTGCTCGCGCGCGCGACGAACGACGACCGGCCCGCTCTCGCCGATGGGCTCAGTCGGGTGCGCGCCGCACGCCGGGACGCGCCGGGCGCGCTCGCCGCGCTGCGCCTCGCGCTCCGCGGGGCGCCGAACTGGGAGATCCCGCAGTTCGCCGAGGAGCTGGCGGCGCGCGCGCTCGAAGCGGGGGCGCCCGAGTCGGTCGTGGCCTACTCGCGCTGGGCGGTGTCGCTCGACGACACGCGGCGCGTGGCGGGCAACGCGTGGATTGCGGCCGCGCGCGCGTGGACGCGCCTCGGCCAGCCCGACTCCGCGCTCGCCGACTACGACGCCGTGCTCTCACGCTGGATCGACCCGGGATCGCTCGGCCCCGTGGCACGGTTCGAGCGCGCCATGCTGCTCGAAGAGCTTGGCGAGTGGGAGCGGGCGCACGCCGAGTACCTCGCGCTGCAGGCGGTCTATCCAACGCAGCCGCTCTCGTTCGAAGGTGCTCGCCGCGTCGTCGACTATTACCAGTCCCAGAACCAGCACGACCTCGCGCGCCTCGCGGCCCAGGGCGAGGTCGCGATCCTCGATCGGCTGCGCGCCTCGAACCGCGATCCCGGGGTGCAACGCAACGGCGGCCGAGTTCGCGCCGAGCTGCTGCTCTTCCTCGGCCGAGACCGGGAGGCCGAGGACGCGCTGCTGACGACGTGGCGGAGCTTCCCCGACGATTCGACATCCGAGGCGGGGGCGCTGCGCGCGGCCGCGCTGGCCGCCCGGCGTCCGGACGGCGCGGCACTCGCCGATTCGATCCGGGCCGCCTTGCGTCGGAGCGCCGCGAGCGCCACCGTGCGCCGAGCGGCCGGCGCCCTCGACGGGGCGGAGGTCGGCGTCCATTGACCCGGGAGGAGCGGTCGTGCCCCTGACCCACTTCGGAGCGCAGGTCCAGTCGGCGATCGTCTCGGCGAGCGCGATGCTGCTCGCGGCGCTCGGACTGCTGGCACTGCTGCGCCGCGGCCAGTGGCTGACGACGCTGCTCTTTTCGTCCGCGTTCCTTTCGCTCGCCGCCTTCGAGGCGGGCACGCTCGGCATGGTGCACGCCGCCACGCCGGCGGGCACGCGCGACTGGGCGACCTACCTCGCACGCAACTCGGCGCTCGTCTCCTGGCTCTGGCTCACGCTCAGCGTCGTGCTCGGACGGCCGGAGCCGCGCCAGCACCTGCGCAACGCGGGCGCGTATCTCGTGCTCTCGCTCGTCGGTTGCATCGTGCTCGCCTCGAGCGCCGGCACGCCCTTCGTCGTGCGCCGCCTGATCGGCGCGGGCGGCGGCAGCCTCGTCGTCTTCGGGACGGTGGGCAAGCTCTACCTCATGTACCTCGTCGTCGCGATGGTCGCCGTGCTCATGAATCTCGAGAGCATGCTGCGCACCTCATCGAGCAGCGGGCAGAAGCGGCTGCGGCCGCTGTTCCTCGCGATCCTGGTCGCGATCCTCGCCGAGCTGCTCGTCGTCTCGGGCGGGCTGCTCTACGGCGGGTTGCGCGTCGACTGGCTCGTCGCGACGGCGCCGGTGCTGTTCATCGCCGGCTCCGCCGCCGCGCTCGCGCTCGCGCGCCGACGGCTCTCGGACCTCACCGTCCCCGTCGCGCGTCCGGTCGTCTACTACTCGTCCGTCTCGCTCACGCTCGCGGGCGCGTTCCTGCTCGCGATGGCGGTACTGAGCCGGCTCATCCCCGCGCTCTCGAGCGAGTGGAAGCTCGGCGTCACGCTCGCCTTCCTCGCGTTCGTGGGCGGCGGCGGCCTGCTGCTCATGCTGAGCCCGGCGACGAGCCGCGGCATTCGGCGCTTCGTCGACCGCAACTTCTACGCGAACCGGTACGACTATCGCCGCGAGTGGGAGCGCGTGACTGCGGCGCTCACGCCGACGGCACGGCCCGAGGACGTCGCGCGGCAGGTCGAGGCGCTCGTGAGCGCGGTGTTCGACGCGACGGAGGTCGCGATCCACTTGCGCGATGCGACGGACGGACAGCTCGTGCGGCTCCACGGTCCGGCCGGCGTTGAGGAACGCCTCGCCCCGAGCCAGCCGCTCGTGCGCCACCTCGCGTCGCGCCGGCTGCCGGTGGTGTTCCACGACCTCGAGCAGGACCTCGACCTGATTCCGTTCGTGGTCGAGAGCCGCCCGACGATCGACGCCTGCCACGCCGCGGTGTGCGCGCCACTGTGCGTGGGCGACGATCTCATCGGCCTGCTCTGGGTGTCGGCGAAGCGCGGCGACGACGACTGGACGCTCGAGGACGTCGAGTTCCTCGCCGCGATGTCGCGCCAGGTCGGCGCGGCGCTGTGGTTCTCGCGCCTGAGCGAGCTCGCGCAGGAGGCACGGCAGGTCGAGTCGCTGAGCCGGCTCTCGAGCTTCGTGCTGCACGACATCAAGAACCAGGTCTCCGGCCTCTCGCTGGTGGTCGAGAACGCGCGCCGCCACCTGGGCAACCCGGAGTTCCAGCGCGACGCGATGGGCGTCGTCGAACGCACCGTGGGCTCGCTGCGCGAGCTCATGAACCAGGTCTCGGGCGTCGGACGCACGCTGCAGCTCCAGCCCGCCCCCTGCGCGCTCGGCGCGCTCGTCGACGCGGCGATCCTGGCCGCGGGACTCTCGCTCACCGGCGAAGGCGGCATCCGCGTTGCGGTGCGGCTGGGGGGCGAGGCCGAGATCGTCGTCGACCGGGCGCAACTCGAACGCGTCGTGACGAACTTGCTCGTCAACGCTCGCGAAGCGCTCGACGGCGCGGGCCTGATCGAACTGGACGCGGGACTCGTCGGGCCCGCGGGCGCCGATCAGGAGCTCGAGCTGCGCGTGCGCGATCCGGGCCGCGGCATGAGCGAGGAGTTCGTGCGCACGCGTCTCTTCCGCCCGTTCTCGACGACGAAGCCCGACGGCCTCGGGATCGGACTGGCCCAGTGCCGCGCGATCGTGGAAGCTCACGGCGGTCGGATCGAGGTGCACAGCCGGCCCGGTGCGGGGACGACGTTCGTCGTGCGCCTGCCCGTCGGGCGGGCGGCCGCGGAGAGCGGCGCGGATGGCCACGCCCCCGCGCGCTCCGGCGAGGGTGGGGCATGAGTCTCGAGAAGATCCTGATCGTCGACGACGAGAACTCGATCCGCAACCAGCTCCGCTGGGGACTCGCCGACGAGTACGAGATCCACACGGCCGGCACGGCCGACGAGGCGCGCCGCGTGCTGCGCGACGAGAAGCCCGCCGTGGTCGCGCTCGACGTGACGCTCGGGCCCGCGGGGAGCAAGCCGGAAGGCCTCGAGTTGCTCGACGAGATCGTCGAGCGCCACCCGCTCACCAAGGTCATCATGGTGACCGGCAACGACAGTCGCGAGAACGCGCTCGCGGCGCTGCAACGCGGCGCCGTCGACTGGTACGCGAAGCCCATCCAGCTCGAGGAGCTGCGCATGATCCTCCGGCGTGCGCTCCACATCCGCCACATCGAGCAGGCGAGCGCGGCCGGTGCCTCCCCGGCGCGCAAGCGCTATCACCGGCTGGTCGGCGAGTCCGAGGCGATGCGGCGCGTGTTCTCGCTGGTCCAGCGCGTCGCGCCGACGGACGCGACCGTGCTCGTGGTGGGCGAGAACGGCACCGGCAAGGAACTCGTCGCGCACGCGATCCACATGGCGAGCGGGCGGCGCGACGAGCCGTTCGTGCCCATCAACTGCGGGGCGATCCCCGAGCCCCTGCTCGAGAGCGAGCTCTTCGGCCACGAGCGCGGCGCCTTCACGGACGCCTACCGCACGCGGGAGGGCAAGTTCGAGCTCGCCGACGGCGGAACGCTCTTCCTCGACGAGATCGGCGAGGTGCCGACGCACTTGCAAGTCAAGCTCCTGCGCTTCCTCCAGGACCACGTCGTCGAGCGCGTCGGCGGCCGCGAGCCGACGACGGTCAACGCCCGCGTCGTCGCGGCGACCAACCGCGACCTCAAGATGATGCGGGCCGAGGGCCGCTTCCGCGAGGATCTCTACTTCCGGCTGAGCGTCGTCACGATCGCGGTTCCGCCGTTGCGCGAGCGCGGCGACGACCTCCGCCTGCTCGCCGATTATTTTCTGGAGTTCTACGGCCGCCAGCACAAGCGACGCCCCAAGGGCTTCACGCAGGCGGGGCTGCGCTCGCTGCAGGCGCACGACTGGCCCGGCAACGTGCGCGAGCTCGAGAACCGCATCCAGCGCGCGGTGATCCTCGCGCAGGACGCGTACCTCCGCCCGGAAGACATGGAGCTCGAGGCGGTGGGAGGGACCGCCGAGGTGCTCCCGACGCTGCAGGCGGCGCGCGATGAGGCGGAGCGCCGGCTGCTGACCGAGGCGCTCACGCGCAACGCGGGCAACGTGTCTCGGGCCGCGCGTGAAATCGACGTCAGCCGGCCCTCGCTGCATGACCTGATGCGCAAGCATGGACTCGACGCGGCACGTTTTCGCCGGCCCGAGATGCCGGCCAGCGACGAGGACGAGGAGGGGTCTTGACGCTCAGCAGGGGCGTCGATAGCGTCCGCCCGCGCCGCGGAGCCACGAAAACCGAAGGCCCCGGCGGGATCTCCCGTCGGGGCCTTCGAGCGAAGATAAGGGGGGCTTCGTTCTCAGAGTCGCGGGCCGCACGCGAGGTTCATCGAACGGGCCCCCCAATGTTCTCACCCATCTAGACGCACCAAAGGGCGGGAGGGTTCCAGGCTTTTTTCGGGCCGCCCCGGCGCCACGAGCGACGTGCGGAATCTCTCACCACCGGCCCTTCGAGTCGTTCGGAAATCGTTACCTTTGCTGCATCCTGAGGACAGGCTTTTGCCAACGTCGGATCGATCGAGCGGGAGTTGCGCGTGAGTCCCGGATTCTTTCTCGCGATTGCCGGCAACATCGGGGTCGGCAAGACCGAGCTGACGAACCGTCTCGCCAACGAGTTGGGCTGGGTCGCCTACTACGAGCCGGTGATCCAGAACCCCTACCTCGATCCGTTCTACCGCGACATGCCGCGATGGAGCTTTCACTTGCAGATCTACTTCCTGGGCGAGCGCTTCAAGGCTCAGGTCGAGATCGGCCGAAGCTCCCTGCCCTTCATCCAGGACCGCACGATCTACGAGGACGCCGAGATCTTCGCGCGCACGCTCTACGAGCAGGGCTCGATGACCGAGGTCGATTACGTCAACTACACGTCTCTTTTCCATTGCATGGTGGATTTCCTGAGGAAGCCGGACGTGATCCTCTACCTCAAGGCGAGCCCCGAGACGTTGATGAGCCGCATCGCCCGCCGCGGTCGCGAGAGCGAGAAAGGCATCGGGATCGACTACATCCGGCGCCTGAACGCGGCCTACGACGACTGGATGGTGCGCGCGCGGCAGGACACGGAGGTGCTCGAGATCGACACGGACACCGTGCCCCTGCAGGGCGAGACGGCGGCGTTCCGCGAGCTCGTCGCCTCGCTCAAGCGCCGCTACCCGCGCCAGGCCGAGCTGCCGCTGGGGGAGTGATCCCTCCGCGAGCTTCGAGCGCCGCAACACAGCGCGCGCACAGGCCGCGACGCTCGCCGTCCACCGCGACGTCCGGTCGGTAGGTCCAGCAGCGTTCGCACTTGGGGCTCCCGGTGCGTGACACCTCGACGTGCACGGCGGCGCCGGGAGCTCCGGGGACGACCTCCGCCCTGGCGACAATCAGGAGGGAGGCGAGTTCGTCCCCGTAGGGTGCGAGCCGGCGCGCCCACTCGGGCGGCGCCGTGACGCGCACCTCGGCTTCGGCCGTGGTCGCGAGCGTGCGCGCCGCGCGCAGCGGCTCGATCGCGGCGTTGACGGCGTCGCGCACCTCGAGCAGGAACGCCCATTCCGGGTGCGTCTCGGCGGCGCTCGCCTCACGGGCGTCCCAGCGCCCGAAGTGGACGCTCTCGCACTCGGCGAGGAGCCCGGGGTGGTGTTGCCAGATCTCCTCCGCGGTGAAAACGAGCGCCGGCGCCGCCGCGAGCGTGAGGCCGCGCAGCGCGCGCCAGAGCACGGTCTGGGCCGAGCGGCGCGCCGGATCGCCGGGTGCGAGCGTGTAGAGCCGGTCCTTGCTGACGTCGAGAAAGACGGCGGAGAGATCGACCGTGCACACGTCGAGCAGTCGCTCGAGCGCGCGGTGGAAGCGCAGCGCGGTCCAGTCGCCCTGAAGTCGCGCGAGCCGGACGTCGAGGTGCGCGGCGAACGCGGCGTCGACGCGCGTGAGCCGCGCCTCGGGCAGCGCCATCTCCGGACGGAAGTCGGCGAGGTTGCCGAGCAGGAAGCGGAACGTGTTCCGGACCTTGCGGTAGGCGTCCGCGACGCGCTGCAGGATCTCGTCTCCGACGCGCACGTCGCCGCGCCAGTCGGTTGCCAGCGCCCACCAGCGCACGACGTCGGCGCCGTGCTTCTCGACGAGCGTGAGCGGCGGGACGACGTTGCCGAGCGACTTGTGCATGGCGCGGCCCTCCGCGTCGAGCACCCAGCCGTGCGTGCAGACGCGGGTGAACGGCGCGCTCTTCTCGAGCCCGACCCCCACCATGAGCGAGGAGTTGAACCAGCCGCGGTGCTGATCGGGCCCTTCGAAGTAGAGGATCTCGGGCCGCCCGGCACCCGGCGCGCCGGCCGGGCCGGCACCGCCCGCGTTCCGCAGCGCGGCCCAGGCCGGCGCGATCCCGGCGTGCGACACCTGCACGGCACGATGCGTCGAGCCCGAGTCGAACCACACGTCGAGCACGTCGGTCTCGCGCCGGAACGGCCCGGTCGCACCGCAACCGGGGCAGGCGTAGCCCGCGGGCAGGAACTCCTCGACCGGGCGCTCGTACCAGACGTCCGAGCCGTGCGTGCGCGTGAGCTCGGCCGCGCGCTTCATCACGCGCACATCGAGCGCGGGCTGGCCGCAGCCTTCGCAGTAGACCGCCGGAATGCCGACGCCCCAGCTCCGCTGCCGCGAGAGGCACCAGTCGGGACGCGTGCGCACCGCCTCGCGGATGCGGTTCTGCGAGCTCGGCGGGTCCCACGCGACCGCGCGGTCGATGAGCTCGAGGCAGCGCTCGCGGTGCCCGTCGTGATCGACCATGAGGAACCACTGGTCGGTGGCGCGGAAGATGACGGGCCGCCGGCAGCGCCAGCAGTGCGGATAGGCGTGCGTGAACCGGGTCGCGTGGAGCAGCCGCCCGCGCTCGCGCAGCCACGCGATCACGTCGTCGTCGACCTCGAGCACGCTGCGACCCGCGAAACGCCCGACCTCGGCCGTGAAGCGGCCCGCCTCGTCGACGGGGCAGACGAGCGGCAGTCCCTCGCGCTGGCCCACGGTGAAGTCCTCGGCGCCGTGCCCGGGCGCGGTGTGCACGATGCCGGTGCCGTCCTCCATGCTGACGTATGGCGTGCCGTCGACGGCGCGCGAGTCGTTGCCGAACGGCGCCTCGAAGATCGAGCCGACGAGCTCGCGGCCCCTGACGCTCCCGAGCCGCTCCGGCGTGCGGCCCAGCCGCTCGGCGAACGCCGCGAGGCGGGCGGCCGCGAGCACGAGCGTCTCGCCATCGAGGAGCACGACAGCGTACTCGGCCTGCGGATCCACCATCAGGCCGACATTCGCGGGCAGCGTCCACGGCGTCGTCGTCCACGCCACCGCGTTCGCGGCGGGCCACGCCGCGAGCGCACCCGTCGCGTCGCGGCGCAGCGGAAAGCGCACGAGGATCGAGGGCGAGGGCGTGTCCTGGTACTCGATCTCGGCCATCGCGAGGGCGGTGCGGTCGGTCGGGCACCAGTGGATCGAGCGCTTGCCGCGCTGCACGAAGCCGCGCGTCGCGAGCGCGGCGAAGGTCTCGAGGATCTCGGCTTCGAACTCGGGCGCCATCGTGAGGTAGGGGTGGTTCCAGTCGCCCCAGTTGCCGAGCCGCTCGAATTCCTCGCGCTGGATGTCGATCCACCTCGTCGCGTAGGCGCGGCAGGCGCGGCGAAGCTCGAGCCGCTCGGGCTTTTCCTTGCGCTCGGCGAAGTCGCGGCTCACCTGCGTCTCGATGGGCATGCCGTGGTTGTCCCAGCCCGGAACGTAGGGCGAATCGAACCCCGCCATGGACGCCTGGCGCACGGCAGCGTCCTTCCAGATCTTGTTGGCCGCGGTCCCCATGTGGATGTGGTTGTTCGAATAGGGCGGCCCGTCGTGCAGCACCCAGAGCGGTCGACCCGCCCGGCGGCGGCGCAACTCGGCATAGCGGTCCGAGGCGCGCCAGGCGGCGAGCCGCTCGGGCTCACGGCGCGCGAGATCCGCCTTCATCGGGAACTCGGTCGCGGGCAGGTTGAGCGTGTCGCGGTAGCCGGGCTTCCTGACTTGCTCGGACATGGAGCCTCCGTCCTCAGTCGCGCACGAAACGAAAACGCCCCGACGGCGTGCCCAGGCAGAGCCTGGTGCCGTTGGGGCGATCGGAGGTCGCGGTACCACCCAACTTCGCGGCCGCCTCGTGGCGACCGCCTTGACGGGCCCTCGCAGGCCCTGCCCGCTCTCGGGGGGCTTCCGTCCGAGCCTAGCGGCCGGGCGCACGTGCCCGGCGTTCGGTCGGCGGCTCGGGGGTGATCTTCGGCGGACCCAGCGGGCGCCAGGCTCTCACCGCCCCCGGCTCGCTCGTGCCATGTGCCGCCTACTCGTCCCCGTCACAGCCTTGTCGTTCGCGCGGCAATCTGACACCGCGCGACAGCGAGCGTCAAGCGTGCGGCATGCGGCGGCGCCGGGTCGTCCCGGACCGCGGGCCACCGAGGTCCGCGAGAACGAGGCAGGCCTCGGCGAGGGTGGGCGACCCGCCGAGCCTGCGCAGCGCACGGGCGTGAGCCGCCGGCGAGCGCTGTCCGAGGCTCGCCCTGCAGCTCGCTTCGTGCTCGTGTTTGGCCAGGGGCCCGTGCGGATACTCGAGATGGAGCTTGCGCAACCGGCCGACGTCGCGTGCGAGCTCGGGCCAGGGCAACGCTCCCGCCGCATCCACACCCGCCGCCTCGCGCGGCAGCACGCCGGCTGCGACCAGGCGGTCGCGCTGCTCGTCGATCGGCGCCGCATCCGGCGCGCCGATCGTGCCGGTCACGCGCGCGAGCATGGTCCACCAGCACGAGCGCGTGAGGGCGCCGCTCGTGTCGGCGGGCGCGACGAACAGCTCTCGGCGCACCGCCCAGCGCACGTAGGCTTCGAGCCCGCTGCCGCCGCGCCCGGCGTCTTCGGCGGTCGCCGCCGCGTCCGGCTCCGCGGCGGCGTCGTGCGCGTGCTCGAGCACGAAGGCGACGGGGTCCACGACGGGCGAGGTCTCCCAGCGCTCGTCCTCGCTCGCGGGAAGGCGCACCTCGAAGTGGAGGTGCGGCGTGCTGGCGCGTCCGGTCTGGCCCACCCGCCCGATCGGATCGCCCGCGGCGATCACGTCGCCGGGAGAGACCTCGACCGAGCCCGCGGCGAGGTGCGCGTACACGGTGAACACGGTGCGGCCGTCGTCCAGCCGGTGCGCGATCACGACGTGCCCGCCGTAGCCGTCGCCGTTGTCGCCGTCGAAGGCGAGCGCGACGATCCCGCTGGCCGCCGCGCGCACCGGATCGCCCGCGCGTCCGTCGGCGAGATCGGCGCCCTGGTGGACGACGCGCTGCCCCTCGCGCTCGACCCCGCGGTTCTGCTGGAATGCGGGCTCGCCCGGCAGCGCCGGTGCGCCGAGCCGGTCCGGCGCGCCGACCGGGAGCTGCCAGCCCTGCGCCTGCGGCCAGCGCCCGCTCAGCGCCGCGTCCATCGGCAGCACGCCGGCGAGCATGCCCGGCAGCTGTAGTGCGATCGCGAGTGCGAGGTGCGCCGGCCCGGCGCTCAGCGCAGCACCACCAGGCGCCCCGAAGCGCTGCCCGCGATGCGCGCGAAGTAGAGCCCCGGGCTCAGCGCGCGCGTGGCCGCGGGCGGGAACGCGGCCCGGCCCGCGACGACGCGCGCGGCGGCGACGCGTCGTCCCGACGCGTCGAAGAGCTCGACCGAGCCCGCGCGCGCGACGGCATCGCCGCTCGCCACGAGCTCGGATCCGGCGAAGAGCGGATTGGGTCCGAGCGCGAAGCGCGGGCGCGCAGGGGCGGGCCCGGATGCGACCGCTGCTGCGAGATCGCCGTCCAGGCGGCGCCGCCGATCGCGCTGGTGACTCTGGTTGCCGTTCGCGTCGTCGTAGAA